>NZ_JBVIGA010000030.1:0-106466 GCF_055571035.1 Streptomyces malachitofuscus
GCTCCGCAAGCGAGTCCTCCTCACCGCGCGGAGCCGTTCATGATCGCGGTTGTGGTGACCCTCCGTGGCTCCAGCACTGAAAGTGATCCAGAACCTGAAAGTTGACCCCCTCCAGGGGTCTGGCTCGTTGAGCCAGACGGGAGGAGTGGTGACCACCATGCTCGATCAACTGATTGTCGGTGTAAGGTCTCAGGACTTCCTTGACGGTTTGTCGTCAGATGATCCTTGACCGTCCATCTGGGTGCCCATGCCTTTGACGTAGAGCCTGGTGATCGGCTCGCGGTTCTTGCGCGGCCGGACGGCGAGTTCGTCCTCGCCGTGCAGGATCCGGTAGTGGGTGTCCTCGATGACGACGGTGACGATCTTTCCCGCATGCCGCGGACCGAGCTTGATGAACTGGCCGTTGATCACGAAGCGGCCGCTGGCATGCACCTTGCGCTGGGCCCGGATGGCACCGGCCGGCAGGGGCGGAGGCGGCAGAGGGGACGTCGCCGTCCGTGCCCCGTCGATCTGCCCCAGACGGTCGGCCGGAACCGGGCAGGGCCACGTCCCCATTAGGGCGTGGTCGGCGATGGCGTGCATAAGGTGCCCGTCGAGGCGGAGAGTGATCGTGCGGCCGGCGAGGGCGAATCCGACTTGGTAACGGCCGCCGGCCAGGCAGACGATCCCGTCACGATGGACCTTGCGGTCGACCTCGACCGGTTCACCGGCGGCGAGGATGGCCGTGCCACTGCGAGCCCTGGGCAGGGCGGCCGGTGCGGGCTCGGGACCGGCCGGACGGGCGCCGTAGCGCATGGTCAGGTAGGCGAGATCCTCCGGCCGCAGCCGGGACGGGACCGTGGTGACGAGGTGCCCGTCGAGGAGGAAGTGGACGCTGCGGTGGTTCGCCCAGACCGTCAGCGTCCGGCCGGCCAGTGCCTGGTGGATGCCGACTCGCTGCCTGCCCGTCACCAGGGTGATCTCGCCGCTGGGAGGAACCCGCACGTCGAACTCGATCGCGGTGCCCTGCGGCGGCAGGGCGGGCGGTTCGACGACCTCGATGGACAACTCCGCCTCCGCCGCTGTCTGTTCAGGATGTTCATCATCGCCGCGGAGGCGGACGGCAGTGTGGGGCCGAAAGAGGCTGATCGGGGTGGCCATGTTCAGGGCCTGGTGCGGCGCTGGTGGTTGTAGGCGTCCACCCAACCGTCGATCGCTTCCTGGACCGCGGCCAGCGACTCGAACGGCACGACGTGATCGAGGAACTCCTCGCGCAGGGTGCGGTGAAAGCGTTCGATCTTGCCCGTGGTGGTGGGTGACCGCGGCTTGGTCAGCCGCTGGGTGATGCCGTTCTCCCGGCAGATGCGCTCGAAGAGCACCTCCACCGGCTGTGGCCGTTGGTGCCGGCCGGTGAACTGCTTGCCGTTGTCCGTCAGCACCTCGAAGGGCACGCCGTAGCGGCGCATCGCGGCGGTAAAGGCCGAGCACACGGCGCGGGCGCTGGGCACGGCCACGACGGAAGCGATCACGACGAACCGGGAGTGGTCGTCGATGCCGGTGACCATCTTGCACTCCCGTCCGTCGGCCAGCGGAACACCGCCGACCAGGTCCCTCTGCCACAGGTGCATGGGTGCTTCGCGCTGCCACCGGCGGTACTTGCGGGGATGCTGCTGTTCCTGGGCGCGGACCAGGCCGCGGGACAGCACCCGGTGGACCGTGGCCCGCGACGGCGCCGACTCCATCCCGCTGCCGACGAGTTCGTGGGCGATCCGCCGGGCACCCCACCGCGGATGCCGGCGGCGCAGCTCGCAGATCTCGGCCTCCACCTCGGCAGACAGGCGCGTGGGGCTGCTCCGCGGGCGCCGGGAGCGGTCCAGCAGACCGGGCATACCCTCCTGCTCGAACCTCCGCCGCCAGGTGTGCAGGGCCTGACGCGAGGTGCCGTACCGGGCGGCGACCTCCCCGATCGGAGACCCGCCGAGCACCTCACGGACGGCCCGGTAGCGGTACTCGGCCAGCTGCTGTACATCCACGACCACCGACCGAAGCACCTCCGCCCCACTGAGGGACGGGAGACGGCGGACGTTCAACCGAACGTGTCACCCATGTCCTGAGCACAAACGGTCAAGCATCTCCTGAGACCTCACACCGACAAACTGATGACCTGAGCACCGCACTTGCCCCTCGCTCCGCAGCGACACCGCGCCCAAACCGTTCTTGGCGCCCCTGCGGCAGTCGCTACTTCTGCTCCCTGCACGGGAACGGTGAACCCTCGGTCTGAGAGGACATCGGTTCAAGGGCGAGGGGGCCCGTCATGGACCGCGAGCACTTCCACGAGCCGGTTGAGCTTGCTGCGGGCACGGGCGGCCTTGACGCGCGGTACGGTGAGCACGGCTGTTGCCCGCGGCGGGCACCCGACCGCATACGACAAGCAGGTGACCGGGATGGTACCCAGAGCAGAAGTGACCCGCCGCAGAGCCCCGGGCGTGTGGTGGAGGGTGATTGTCAACGTGCAGTCAGACGAGCTGTCGCCCCCCTCTTCGGCACCTGACGCCGGGCGCTGCAACAGGCCATACATGTAGGACTCTTGGAGCGCTTCACACGAGGCCGCGACGATGTTGTCCGCGACGCCGACCGTGTGCCACAGACGACGCCCGTCGGTGACGCTGATCAGAACTCGGATCCTCGCCCCGGTGCCGCGGTGGCCTTCGAGAATGCGGACCTTGTAGTCAACCAGCTCGAACCTGCACGCCTCAGGAAAGGCGCACTGCAGAGCCTTGCAGAGAGCCTGGTCCAAGGCGTTGACCGGACCGTTGCCCGCTGCCACAGCTGTAGATAGGCGGCCGTCGGCCACCAGCTTCACTGTGGCTTCGCTTTCCTGCCCCTGCTCGCCGCTCCTGCACTCGCTGATCACTCTCCAGGACCGCAACTCGAAGAGGGTGGCACGGCGGCCGAGCAGTTCGGCGCGCAGCAGCAGTTCGAAGGAGGCGTCGGCGGCCTCGTAGGTGTAGCCCTTGAGCTCGCGCTCCTTGACCCGCTCCACGACCCGGCCGACCACTTCGCGGTCGTCGCCGAGGTCGATGCCGAGCTCCCTGCCCTTGAGCTCGATGGAGGCGCGCCCGGCCATGTCGGAGACCAGCATGCGCATGGTGTTTCCGACCTGCTCGGGGTCGATGTGCTGGTACAGGTCCGGGTCGACCTTGATCGCGGAGGCGTGCAGGCCCGCCTTGTGCGCGAAGGCGGAGACGCCGACGTAGGGCTGGTGGGTGGAGGGGGTGAGGTTGACGACCTCGGCGATGGCGTGCGAGATGCGGGTCATCTCGCGCAGGCGCCCGTCCGGGAGGACCTTCTTGCCGTACTTCAGCTCCAGGGCCGCCACGACCGGGAACAGGTTGGCGTTGCCGACCCGCTCGCCGTAGCCGTTGGCGGTGCACTGGACGTGGGTGGCGCCCGCGTCGACGGCGGCGAGGGTGTTGGCGACCGCGCAGCCGGTGTCGTCCTGGGCGTGGATGCCGAGGCGGGCCCCGGTGTCGGCGAGGACGGTGGCGACCACGGCCTGGATCTGCGCCGGGAGCATGCCGCCGTTGGTGTCGCACAGGACGACGACGTCGGCTCCGGCCTCGGAGGCGGCGCGGACGACCGACTTGGCGTACTCCAGGTTGGCGCGGTAGCCGTCGAAGAAGTGCTCGCAGTCCACGAAAACCCGGCGCCCCCGCGCCCTGAGATGGGAAACGGTGTCGGCGACCATCGCCAGGTTCTCCTCCAGCGTGGTACGCAGGGCCAGCTCGACATGCCGGTCGTGAGCCTTGGCGACCAGCGTGATCACCTGAGCACCGGACTCGAGCAACTTCCCGACCTGGTGGTCCTCAGCAGCAATCGCACCCGCGCGACGAGTGGCACCGAAGGCGACCAACTGGGCGTTCTTGAAATCGATCTCCTGCTGCGCGCGGGCGAAGAACTCGGTGTCCCGCGGGTTCGCACCGGGCCAACCGCCCTCGATGAAGCCCACACCGAACTCGTCCAGATGCCGTGCGATCGCCAGCTTGTCCGCGACCGTGAGGTTGATGCCCTCGCGCTGCGCGCCGTCGCGCAGGGTGGTGTCGAAGATGTGGAATGCCTCGTGAACCATGACTGTGTTCCTGTCTGCCGGACGTGCGGGCCGAGGAAGCGGGTAGTGGCGGCGGAAACCAAAAAGACCCCTCGCGGAGCGCGAGAGGTCTGCGTGCGGACGGTGAGTCGTCGGGGAGGTGTTCCCTCCACGTCATCTCGTCGTCGGCACGCTGCCGCAGATAATGAGCTGACACAGCACGTGAAGATTTTGGCATGTCACCTTCGCAGGCGGGACACTGGTCTCACGATGCGGAATCCGGTCGGACCGTAGTACCGTCACGACAGCCGCTGCTTCGGCCGCGGCCCCCGGGCACGAGCCGCAGGTCGTCGGCCGGCCGAAACTCGCCTTGGACTAACGTGTCGGGTCGAACGCCGCGAGGTGCGATACGGAGGTACCCGTCATGATCTGCTCGGCCAGGAGTTTTCCGGTGACGGGGCCAAGTGTCAGGCCCCACATCCCGTGACCGCCGGCAATGTGAACACCTGGAAGACCAGCCTCACCGATGAGCGGGAGCCCATCGGTCGTCAATGGGCGCGGCCCAACCCAGGGATCGCGGATGTCGGTCCAGTCCACTCCGTCGAGCAAGGGCCGCACGGAACGGCTGATCGCCTCGAGTCTGCCCCGCTTGAAGGGGGCGTCACGGTGAGCAATCTCCATCGTCCCGGCGAGCCTGGCCCCATCACGATACGGAGTGATCGCGACCCGCACGCCGGGAAGATAAACGGGCGTGGCAAGTGGCGTGGCCATCCGTACCGTGCAGGAGTATCCGCGGCCTGCCTGCACTGGCATGCGCACCCCGAGAGGGCGGGCAAGTTCGGGCAGCCACGCACCAGTTGCCAACACCACGGCGTCGGCAGGCACCGGAGCACCCGTCCATGTGATCGCCTGGAGGCCCTTGGCCCCGTATCCGATGGCGCGGACCGATACGCCCTCCAGGATGCTTCCGCCCGCCGCCCGCACTCCAGCTGCCAGTGACTCCAACACCTGGCCCGGATCGGTGTAGCGCTGACCGCTGAGGATCATGGCACGATCGATGCGCGACGAGAACGGCGGCTCCGGCGCCATGTCCACGTAGTCGACCTTCTGGCCCGTCCTCCGCACGCTGTCCAACTCGTGCCGCAGACTCCCTATCTTCTCACCGGGCCGAAAGCCGATGTGGATGTCCGCTTCATGGGTCACCAAGGGAACGCCTGCGGTGGCCAGCTCGTCGAACGCAGCCAGGCTCAGCCGGTTGAGCCGCCCCAGGCTAGTGAGTCCCCGACGCCACCTGCGAGCGGTCGCGTTGCGGGCGAAACCGGTCAGGAACGCCGCCGTCGGCGCAGACATGCGCGGATCCACGGTCAAGGGCGAATCGGGGTTGGCCAGCCCACGGAGTCCTTCGCGGACAAGCGCGGGCTCCGGTAGGGGCACCGCCAACCCCGGTGAAAGCCAGCCGGCATTGCCCCACGAGGCGCCCGCGCCGATTTCGGAGCGTTCCAACACGACGACCTCGACGCCTCGCCTCGCCAGGTACCAGGCGCAGGACAGGCCCACGACACCGGCGCCGACGACAACGACTCGACTGGGCGATTGCAGGCTCACTTCAGTCCTCCTGAGGAACGAAAGGGTGGCGCGGTGGAAGTCGCCGGCCGGCCGGAAGTACGTCGCGGCCGGCGGCGCTTATGGTCCTCCGCACTCGCCATGGGAGAAGTCCTGACGCGTCCCCGTTACCCGGCACGCTTACGCATCGACTGGATGGTCTTCTGGTCGGTCGCTACACCGTTCGAGACGTGTCCGACGTCCGAGCTGAAGAGAATGAAGTCGGCGCCGACGCCCACCATCCGCCGTGCGACCTCGGGATCCGTAACGAAGGAGCCGAAGTGCTTCCCCCGCTCCCGGCAGCCGCGTCCGACGGTTTCGAACGCCTCCCAGACCAGCGGGTCGTTCGCCCCGGCCTGCGGTTCGAGACCCATGTTCATCGCCATGTCGCTGGGGCCCACGACGACACCGTCGATTCCTGGCACGGAGAGGATGTCAGCGAGGTTGCCCACCGCCTGGGGGGTTTCCACCATGACCATCACGACGATGTCCTCGTTCGCCGCCCCCGGTGTCGCGTGCGTCCGTGGCGCCCCCCACGACCGCTCGCCGAGGGGAGGGAACCGGGTGTTGACGCGGACGGCTTCCGCCTGCTGCCTCGTGTTGACCATAGGCGCGATGATGCCGCGAGCGCCCAGGTCCAGAGCCCGTTGAATGCCGATCGGATCGTTCTCGCCGACCCGGATCACGGGCAGGGTACCGCCGAGTTCGAGCGCGTGGAGCAGCGGCAGCAGGTTGGCCTGGGATGCGTACGCGTGCTGCTGTTCGATGACGACCCAGTCGAATCCGGCCTGGCCGACGATGTACGCCGAGGAGGACGTGGGAAGCCCGAGGAGTGCGCCGAAGGCGGTCTCACCCGCTGCCCATCGCGCACGAACGCGATTTTCTCCGGGCGAGAATTCGGTTGTCACCTGGAACCTCCCAATTGTTCTGCGCTGGCGTAGATCGCTTTCCATTCCAAGTACGACGAGAGAGCCTGCGGACCGAGTTCACGCCCGATGCCGCTCTCCTTGAAACCGCCGAAGGGAGCGTTCATGTCGAGCACCCAGTAGTTCACGCCGACGTTGCCCGCACGGATGCGCCGGGCGTAGTCGAGGCCCTTCTCCTCGTCCCGGCTCCACACCGAGCCGGCGAGTCCGAAGTTCGTGTCGTTGACCATCGCCAGCGCCTGCGCCTCGTCGTCGTAGGGCGTGATGCCCATGACGGGGCCGAACACCTCCTCCCGGGAGATCCGGTCGGTCGGGGCGACGTCCGCGAAGACGGTGGGTGCGACGAACCAGCCGTCGGGCAGTCCTGCCGGACGGCCGCCCCCCGTGATCAGCCGCGCCGCGGAGTTGTTCCGCGCGTCGTCGATGTATCCCTGGACCCTGTTCATGTGACGCTCGCTGGCCATCGGACCCAACGTCGTCGCACGGTCAAGGGGGTCTCCCACGACGAAGGCCTCGGCGTACGCCGCTACCGCGTCAACGATCTCGGCGTAGCGCGAGCGGGGCGCCAGAAGCCGCATCTGGGCCGCGCAGCTCTGCCCGTTGTTCAGGAAGGACGACGTGGCCAGGCCCGCGAGCAGCGTCTCGAGATCACCGTCCTCACAGAACAGCGCCGCGGCGTTTCCGCCCAGCTCAAGGGTGCACCGTCGCATCAGCCGACCGCATTCGGCACCGATCGCGCGCCCCGCGGCATTCGATCCAGTGAAGGCGATCTTGTCGACGCCGGGGTGCGTCACCAGGGCGGCGCCGGCCTCCCGGTCTCCGAGCACGATGTTGAGCACCCCCGGGGGCAAACCGGCCTCGGCCGCCGCCTCGGCCAGGACATAGCTGTCCAGCGCCGTCTCCGGAGCGTGCTTCAGTACGATCGTGCAGCCGGCGGCGAGTGCCGGTGCGATCTTCATCATGGCGATCGACTGCGGGAAGTTCCAGGGGGTGATCGCGCCGACCACGCCCACCGGCTCTCGACGCACGATTGTGGATCCGGACGGGCTGGGCTGAGCGGATTCGAACGACTCGGTCGACGCCTGGTTCGCGTACATCTCGAGCAGCGCCGCCGGAGCCTCGCCGTTGAAAGCCTCCGAGAGCCAGATCGGCATGCCATTCTGGCGGCTGACGAGCTCACTGGTCGTAGTCCCCCGAGCACGCAAGGCGGTGGCGAACCGCCTCATGACCGCCACCCGGTCGTCTACGCTCGTCCGGCTCCATGGGCCATGGTCGAACGCGTGACGTGCGGCACCGACCGCCGCGTCGATGTCCTTCCCCGAGGCGAGTGCCGCCACTCCGAGGGGAAGGCCGGTCGCAGCCTCTCGAGCGGTGACTTTTTCGTGGTGGTGCGGGGTGGCCCATTCACCGTTGATGAAGAATTTCGTCCGGTCCAGACCTGTACGTGTTCTGTTGGTGTCTGCCGTCGAACTCATGGTCTGGCTCCTTTTGCCGCAGTACTGCATCTGCCAGGTGTTCCGCAATCCTCGGCGGGGGTTGCGGGCGCCTTTCCGGTTGAAATTCTGCACGGAGCGGCAGTCGCGGGTCCTGTTCGATGGACCGAAGAATCCTCCGTGTGCTTGGGCGATCACACAGTCAGTCGCCGTAGAGCATCTGATGCCGACGGGCAAGAAGTCCGGCGACCACCTTCTCCGGCGCAGAGCTGGGCTGCCCCGCGTCGAACGGCGGTTCCGGTGCGTATTGCATGGCGAGCTGCCGCGCCTGTGCGACTTCGTCGCCGGCGATCAACGCGGCCAGCCGAAGGCCCATGTCGATCCCCGCGGACACGCCGGCAGCGGTGATGTAGTGGCCGTCGATCACCACGCGCTCGTCCGTCGGCAGGGCCCCGTGCTCGGCGAGCAGGTCGATCGCCAGCCAGTGGCTCGTAGCGCGCCGGCCGTTCAGCAGACCGGCCGCGGCGAGGACGAGTGAACCGGTGCACACACTGGTCGTCCACGTCGCTGTGCTGTCCACAGCGCGGAGCCAATCGTGGAACCGGCCGTCTTCCATCTGCGCCGACGAGCCCATTCCGCCCGGCAGCAGCACGACGTCGGGGGCTGGCACCTCGTCGAAGTCGGCGACCGCGTGGATGAAGAGACTTCCGCTGTCGTCGATGACCGGGCCTCGTTGGTCGGCCACCACGACGATCTCCGCGCCAGGCACCCCGGCGAGGGCCTCGAATGGCCCCACCAGGTCTAGGGCAGTGAACTTGGGATAGAGGACTGCCGCGATCTGCATAAGCACACTCCGCTTCGGTTCCAAGGACATCACTGGGGTTCGCACCGGTCAACGGACAGCCCAGTTCCCTACTGCCTCGACCAGGCGGGTCGTGCCGATCCGCAGCCGCTCTCTCTCCGTGGCGAGCGAGAGCCTCACCATCGTGGCCCCGGCCGGGCCGAAGGTCAGACCCGGGGCCACCGACACACCGGCCTCCACGACGAGCCGGCGGGCGAGGGAGTAGGAATCCGTTCCGCAGCGGGAAATGTCCGCCAGAGCGTAGAACGCGCCCTGAGGCACGTTGATGAGCAATCCACCCGCTCGGAGCAGGTCGACCACCAGGTCCCGGCGTTCCCGGTAGGACTCGGTCATCGCCCGCACGGGGGACTGGTCGCCCGCCAGCGCCGCTTGGCCCGCCTTCTGCACGATGGAGGGGGCGCAGGCGACAGCGGCCTCGTGCACCTTCGCGACATGACTGATCATGTCGCTCGCCCCGGCCACGTAGCCCATACGCCACCCAGTCATCGCATAGCTCTTGGACATGCTGAACACGCTGAGAACCCGGCCGTCGGGGTCCAATGACGCAGGACTGACGTGCTCACCCTCGAAGACGATGTGCTCGTAGCATTCGTCCGATACGAGGAAGAGGTCGTACCGGTGGGCGATGTCGACCAGAGCTTGGAGAACTGAGGGCGGGAAGACCGCGCCGGTCGGATTGCTGGGCGAGTTGACCACGAGCATCTTGACCGACGGCTTTGCGGCGAGTCTCTCCAGGTGTTCCAGGTCCGGCAAGAAGTCCCGCTCCGGGTCCAGCGGATAGTAAGCCGAGCGGGCACCGACAGTATCGGCCATCATCTGGTAGTTCGGCCAGCCGGGATCCGGCAGCAGGACAACGTCTCCCGGGGAGAGAAGCGCGGTGAAGCACTCGAAGAGCGCGTTTACCGCACCGCACGTCACCAGCACGTTGTCAGCGGGAACGTCGATCCCGTTCTCCCGTGCAAGCTTCCTGGCTATCTCCGTGCGTACCTCAAGTAGGCCCTTGTTGGGCGCGTACGTGGTGTAGCCTTCGCGCGCCGCAGCATTCGCCGCTTCGACGACGTGTGGTGGGGTTGGAAAATCCGGCTCACCGGCCTCGAGACGCATGACGTCGTAGTTTTGATCTGCCAGCTCCATGATTTCCCGGATACCGGAGCGCCGCATCGCGCTGATGCGCGGGGCAGGTGTGGGCACGTTGCTCTCCTGACTGGTTCGGGACGACTTCCATGTGGGACGCGATACCCGTCGGCGGACGACCCTCGTCGGACTGTCGACGGGATGCCGGGCGACTGCGCTGCCCGGTGACTACAAGACCTTGGCGAGGAACGCCTGCGTTCGCGGATGGGACGGGCGGCCGAGGACATCGGCGGGATGGCCCTTCTCGAGGATGACGCCGTCGTCCATGAAGGCGACGCTGTCGGCGACCTCGCGTGCGAAGCCGATCTCATGCGTGACGACGACCATGGTCATTCCCTCCCGTGCCAGTGCGCGCATCACGTCCAGGACCTCACCCACGAGTTCCGGGTCGAGCGCCGAGGTCGGCTCGTCGAACAGGATGAGTTTTGGACGCATGGCGAGAGCGCGGGCGATCGCGACTCGTTGCTGCTGGCCTCCGGACAGTTGCGAGGGGTAGTGATCGCATCGGTCCGCGAGTCCGACGCTGGCCAGAAGTTCCCTGGCCTGGTCGAATGCCTGCTGTCTGCCGGTGCCGCGCACGAAGAGCGGGCCAGCCGCAACGTTCTCCAGGGCGGTCATGTGCGCGAACAGGTTGAACCGCTGGAACACCATCCCTAGCTCCGCACGGCTCGCGCAGATGTCGTGTTCCTTGCGCTCTCGGATCTTGTCACCGGCCTGCCGGTAACCAACCAGTTCGCCTTCGACGGAAAGCCGGCCAGCGTCGATACGCTCGAGGTGATTGATACACCGCAGGAAGGTGGACTTGCCGGATCCGGACGGTCCCAACAGGCAGACCACCTCACCTCGCTCCACCGTGAGGTCCACGCCCCGGAGGACCTCACGGTGACCGTAGCGCTTCCTTACGCCTTCGGCCTGCACCATCGGAGTGGTCATGAGGCTCTCCTTGTCGATGACTTGAGAGTCGTCCACGGCCGCTGCCTCGTTCGTGAGCGAGCCTGTCGGTTCGTCGGCACGCTCGCACTTCCGTGATTGAAGCGGCGCTCCAGTTGTGTCTGACCGATGGAGAGCACCGTGGTCGCCGCCAGATACCAGATCGAGACCACCACGAGGAGCGGAACCTGTTCAAAGTTCGCGGCGTAAATCAGCTGCGCCGAATACAGCAAGTCCATGTACGCGATCACCGAGACGAGTGAAGTCGTCTTCAGCATGTTGATCGTCTCGTTGCCGGTGGGCGGAATAATGACCCGCATGGCCTGCGGCAGCACGATTCGCCGCATTACTTGCAAGGGCCTCATTCCGAGCGCCTGCGCCGCCTCGGCCTGGCCGCCGTCGACGGAATTGATCCCGGCACGGACAATCTCGGCCATGTACGCGGCCTCGTTCAGCCCTAGACCGAGTATCGCCGCGGTCAGCGGAGTAATGAGTTGGTTGGCGTCCCCCTCGAGCAGAATGGGCCCGCCAAACGGCACTCCGAAGCTGAGCGTCGGATATACGGCCGCCAGGAAGCTCCAGAAGAGCAACTGGACCAGGACCGGTGTACCGCGGAAGAACCAAATGTAGGCGGCAGCTCCCTGTGCGACGACTGGATTTGCCGAGCGGCGCATGACGGCCAGCACGATCCCGAGGAAAATGCTCACCACCATGGCGATCGCTGTCAACTTCAGTGTGACGAGGACACCGCTGAGGATTTGCGCGTCAAACAGGTAATGGCCAACCAGCGACCATTGGAACCTTGGGTTCGTGGCGACGGATTCGGCTAGCGAGGCCGCGACGAGAAGCAGCACCGCTGCACCCACCCATCGTCCGGGGTGCCTCAGCGGGACCGCACGCACCTGCTCACTCGTCGCCGACTCCGTGCGCGCCGGCACGACCCGCGATTGATCGATTTCTGACATCAGCTCACCTCTTGCCACGAGCGGACGATACCGCCGTGAACCCGCTCTGATCAGTGTGTCCCGGCGTTGATCTTGGGTTCCTCGATGGCGATCTGGTCAACCTGCCACTTGTGGAGGATCTCCTGGTACTTTCCGTTGGCGATCAATTCGGCGACCGCCTTTCGAACGGGTTCCGCGAGTCCTGAATCCTTCGGGACCGCGATACCTTCCAGGACCGCGCCATAGGGGTCGCCGAGCAGTACGAGCTTTCCATTGGACTTGTCCACGATGGACGCGGCGACAGGAGTATCCGTGACCGAGGCGTCCGCACGGCCGCTGGTGACGGCCAGGTTTGCGGCGCTCTGGTCCGGAAAGGTGGAGGCCTTCAACGATCCGCCGCCCTGTTCCCCGCACTTGCTGGCCTGCTCCTTGACGTCTTCTACCTGGGCCGATGCGCGGGTGACCGCGACCGTCTTGCCACACAGGTCGGCCAGTGTGGCGACCTCGCCCTCGAGTTCGGGCGGGCCGAAAACGGAGGAGCCGACTTTGAGGTAGTCCACGAAATCGACGACCTGCTGGCGTTCCTTGGTGTCCGTGAAGCCTGACAGACCCAGATCTGCCTTTCCTGCCGCTAGGGCCGGCAGGATGCTGTCGAAGGGAACGGGCCGCAGCTCGGCCTTTTTACCCAGGACTTCGGCGACCGCGCTGCCGAGGTCGACATCGAATCCCTGTGGTTTGTTGGAACCCGGCGGCACGAACGACTGAGGCGGTGCCGAGGCACCGACAGCCAGCACCAGCGTGTCCTTCTTATCGTATTTAGCGGGCAGCTCGATGTGTGAATCCGAGGAACGCGTACGCGATCCGTCGCCGCCCGGTCCGGACGAATCGGCGGGCGACTCACCGCACGCGGCGGTCGAGGCGATCAGCCCGAGCGCGATGGCTGTAAGGACAACTCCACGACCGCGTCTGGCAGGCCGCACCGCACTGCGTTCAGTTCGAATCAGATGGGTTCTCACTGTGCTCACCTCAAAGGTGGACTCTGTTTGATTGGGCGAGTTTGACACGCCGCCTCAACCGCCCGGCTTGTGCTGCAGCACGAAAGAAGCTCCTGATTCATGGCCGATCGCACAGGACTGCGTCGTACCCGGAGCCTGCATGATCCATCTCCGGGGGAATGTCGTCGTCGAACCCGTCGTGTCGCGTCGTGTCGTGTGCGTCATCACGTCAACTTGAGGAGAAACGTGCCTTTCCCTGACCCTGAAGTGAAACAAGTCACCCAGTCGTGAGCGAATTCGACGTAGTGATCCGCGGGGGACGCGTCATCGATCCGGCGAGTGGGACAGATGGGGTGTTTAATGTCGGCATCTCAAAGGGCACCGTCGCCGATATTTCGAGTGACCACCTAGACGGGAATTTGAATATCGACGCCTCGGGTCTGGTTGTTGCCCCGGGTTTCGTCGATCTCCACAGCCACTGCCATGACATTCCCGGGATGCGACTCCAGGCCCTGGACGGGGTCACCACAGTGCTGGAACTCGAGATCGGCCGCTACCCCGTGAGTCACGCTTACGACCGGGCTGCGGCGGAAGGGCGGCCGACCAACTTCGGATTCGCCACCAGTTGGGGGGCCGTTCGCCGGCACATCGTCGCCGGAATTGAAGGAACGGGCTCCCTTCAGGACGTGTTCGACGCCATGGCTGTCGACGCGTGGCGGCGGGCGGCATCCCCACGCCTCGTGCGCGACATGGTCGAGTGCCTCGAGCAGGAACTGTCCCTCGGTGCCCTCGGCATCGGGATCCCGGTCGGATACGCGCCCGCCGTCGCTCCCTCAGAATATGTTGCGGTGGCCGAGGCCGCCGCGCGGTGGGGGAGGCCGACCTACACCCACGCGCGCGACCTCGTAGAGCAGGATCCGCTCGTCGCGATCGATGGCGCCGAGGAGATCGTGCGCGTGGCCGGGCAGACCGGCGCGCACATGCACTACTGCCATGTGAATAGCACCTCGGGAATCCATCTCGACCGCGTACACCGCACGGTCGAACGGGCCGTGAGCGCTGGTGCGAAGGTGACGACCGAGGCCTACCCGTACGGCAGTGGCATGACCGGCATCGGTGCCGCGTTCCTCGCTCCGGAGCTGCTGCACCGTCGCGGAATGAGTCCGAGGGCGATCCAGCATCTGGAGACCGGGCGACGCATGAACAGTGCAGCCGAGCTGCGGCGTATGCAACGAGAGCATGGAGGTGAACTCGCGTTCGTCCACTTTCTGGACGAGTCGGAGCCACAGACTCGCGAGTTGCTCACCAAAGCGATGGTCTTCGGTGATACCGCGGTAGCGTCCGACGCGATCGAGCCGATCTGGCGGAGCGGTGCACGCGACTCCATGGCCTGGCCGTTGCCGGACGAAGTGGTGGGGCACCCGAGAACCGCCGGTACCTTTGGCCGAACGCTCAGAGTCCTCGTCCGTGAAAACAGCGCGATGAGTCTCCACGAAGCCGTCCGCCGCTGCAGCCTGGTGCCCGCAACAATCGCGGCGACCGGAGTTCCAGCGATGTCCCGCAAGGGCCGCCTGCAACCTGGCACAGACGCGGACATCACAGTGTTCGACCCGGAAGAGGTGTCCGATAACGCCACGTATCTCAACACCACCAGGCCAAGCAGCGGATTCAGGCACGTACTCGTCAATGGTGTTCCGGTGGTGCGTGATGGTGTCCTAGACAGCACCGCACTTCCCGGACGGCCGATCCGCGCCTGAGTTGCCGAGTTACCGTGCGTCGAAGTAGCGACGCAGCCGAAGGTCGATCAACGCCGCCAGCCTAGCGTCCGGTTCGTCTAGCACGCTGTCCGCAATCGTGCCGATCCGGTCCAGACGGTACCGAAGCGTATTAGGGTGCACGTGCAGCACGGATGCGGCACGGCGCACGTCGCCAAAGGCGTCGAGGTACGCGGAGAGCGTGCTGGTCAACGACGTCTGATGGGCGGCGTCGTGCTGCAGCAGCCTCGCCACGTGTCCGTCGGCGAACATCTCACGGACGTCTGTCGCCTCGGCGAGCCTGAGCATCACCAATTCCGTGCGCACGGATCGCACTGAGCCCGTCGTTGCGGTCCCATGGCGCAACACGTGCAGGACGTCGTCCGCGTCGGCCCGGGACGAGGGGACAGCGGCAAGCTCCGTGACCACTCGCCCGACGCCGGCACGCAGATTGTGCTGCGAACCCGAATGCTTGACGAAATCGTCGATGATTCTCAGGCCGGTGGCCTCGTCCCCGACCGGCAGCAGGCCATAGATCACATCCGCCAGAGTCACGACGGCGGACGAACTGTTAATCAGTCGCAGATGAATGTCCAGAGCATCGGAAAGCCGCTGCACCTGGATGGCCCGGTCGGCTCCCCCTCCGATGTTCACCAGCTCGATCGCAACCACAGCCAGTGACATGCCATTAACCCTGAGTCGTCGGGCTGCTTCGGCCGAATCCTCCTGCCGTGTCAGCAGCGCGGCGAACTGCTCGGAACGCAGTGTCTGGCCAGCCGAGGCCACCGCCCGTTCACGTAGGAGTCGCACGGCGACGATGTCCGCGGCCTCCTTGAAAGCCCGCAACCGTTGCCGGGACAACGGACCGGGGACGACGGCCCATAGCGAGCCCAGGACGCGGTTGCCCGCACGGACGGAAACCGCAGTCCGAGGGAGGCTCCCGGGCGCAAAGGTCGGAATGTAGACGGGTTCCGCGCTCTCGTCCAGCTTCCGAAACACGCCGTTCTCGATCAGCGTGCGCTTGTACGTCTCCGGCACCTGACGCCCGAGGACGGTCTGGATACGAGGATCATCAGCGTGTTCCTGTCCCACCGAATACGCAAGGACCCGCACAGACGGATCCACGATGGTGATCGGCGCGTCGACAAGAGCCGCGATCTCATTGGCGAGCTGAAACAGGCCACTCGACCCGTCGTCGGAAATGAGCCCTTCGACGGGGTCGAGGAGTCGGCGAAGCAGGACGAATAGATGGCCCCATGCCACATCGGTGCCGACCTCGACCAGGGTCACATCGGCGAAGATCGCAGCATCCCGCACACCCGGATCACCTGCTACCGGGGGTTTGAGCAGCACAGCGGCCACCCCGGCGCCCGCAAGACCCCTGACGTAGGCTCCCGCCGCGGCCGCTTCGGTCAGTCCGACGCCGAGGAGGAGCCCATCGTGCCCGCCGGCAGGCTCCTCCTTGACATCGACGATGGACAGGTCTCCCACCGTTCGTTCGCTGGGCCCATGGACCACGCGCAGCAGGGCTCCACCCAGGTCCGCGATCACACGGGAAAGCTCAGTGGGCGCTGAGTCGGACATGGTCCCCACTGCTCACTTTCCACGACACCGGGCTCACCCAGGATGGGAGGCACCCGTCTGTGCGGCCGAGCGGTCGCTCTGGCTTCGAACAGGTCCGGCGGAAGGCTTCACCTCACCGTGGCACGACCGCACTGGCAGGACACATGCCACCCGAACCAGCCATGCGCAAATTATCATTATACGGTCACCTTGTGTGTCTCGATTTGTTCACGGGCGCCCGGACAGGGACCGCAGCCCAGTGGACTCATCACGGGGCCGCTGGCGCGGCGCGGTCGACTTCGTCTCCAGGCCGCTGGCCTACACACAAAGTCCGGGTGTGTCAACTTAACGGCTGATCTTGGTTGTTGAGGTTCAGTTGTTGGCCGGGGTGAGCCGGCCTTCGAAGGCGATCTGGAAGGCGTTCAGGGGCGCCTTCCAGCGCATGGTCCACCTCTTGCGGCCCTTGCCGGTCGGGTCGAGGCTCATCAGGGCCATGTAGATGCACTTGAGGGCGGCGGCCTCGTTGGGGAAGTGTCCGCGGGCGCGGACGGTCTTGCGGATGCGGGCGTTGACGCTCTCGATCGCGTTCGTGCTGCAGATGACCTTGCGTATCTCGACGTCGAAGGAGAGGAAGGGCACGAACTCGGCCCAGGCGTCCGACCACAGCTTCACGATCGCCGGATACTTCCGGCCCCAGGACTCCTGGAACTCCAGGAACCGCTCCGTGGCCGCGTCCTCGCTGGGTGCGGTGTAGACGGGCTTGAGGGCCCCTGCGACCTTGTCCCAGCTGGCGGGCTGCGTAACGGAACGAGTTCCGCAGCAGGTGAACCACGCACGTCTGGACGATCGTGCGAGGCCAGACGGTCTCCACGGCCTCAGGAAGGCCCTTGAGTCCGTCGCAGACCAGCATCAGCACGTCGTCCAGGCCGCGGTTTTCAGCTCGGTGAACACGTGCAGCCGGTACTTCGCGCCCTCGCCGCCGTCACCGGCCCAGATGCCGAGGATGTCGCGGGTGCCGTCTACGGTCACGGCCATCACCACGTAGACCGGACGGTTCGCGACCTGCCCGTCCCTGATCTTGACGTTGATGGCATCCACGAACAGGACCGGGTAGACGCGGTCGAGCGGCCGGTTCTGCCATTCGGCCATGCCGTCCGTGACCTTGTCGGTGATGGTGGAGATGGTCTGCCTGGACACCTCCGCCCCGTAGACCTCGGCGAGATGAGCGGAGATCACCCCGTGGGTGAGACCCTTCGCGGACAAAGAGAGCACCATTTCGTCGACGCCGGTCAGACGGCGCTGGCGCTTCTTGACGATCTGCGGCTCGAAGGTGCCAGCGGTGTCACGGGGCACCTTCACCTCCACCGGGCCGACATCGGTCAGCACGGTCTTCGCCCGGGTGCCGTTGCGGCTGTTGCCGTTGTTCTTCCCGGCCGGATCGTGCTTCTCGTAGCCGACGTGGTCGGTGATCTCGCCTTCCAGGGCGGACTCCAGCACCCGCTTGGTCAGCTGCTGCAACAGCCCGCCCTCGCCGTCAGCTGCAGCCCCTCGTTCCGGGCCCGGTCAACCAGCATCGCAACGAGCTGGTCGTCCGAAACCGCACTCGACGGTGCCTCAGCCACCGGCTTGGCCTGCTAGTTGTCCACGGCGATCTCCGTCATCAGACGCGTCTCCTTGATCATCAGATCCACCGTCTATTGGACACTCCCCGCGACCTCACTGGTGTGGGCCGGTCTGCTCGTCTCATGGTCGAGTCGGGCGCCCCCGCGACGCTGAGTGAACGCAGAGCTGACCAGGGCCGCCAAGTAGGTGTCCAATTAGTGAGGACCGCGGAACGCGCGGTCGTGCGCGGCTCCGCATGTGCCAGCATGCGGTGAACTGGCGTCCGGGGGAAGTGTTCATCGGGGTACTAGTGGATCAACGGGAGCAGCGGTTACAGGTGGCGTCCGGGACAAGTGTTGCCGTCGGCGTCGTAGGGGTATTGACCATTGCGGCCCTCGTGCTGCGGCCCGTCAAAGGGCTGCTGCAATCCGGCACGGGGCCGCTCGGTCGCCGGGGCATCGTGGCAATCGGGCTGTCGGTAGCCTGGACGGCGGGGACTCTGATGGTCACTGCCCGCCATCGACACCGGGTCGGCGTCGGCCGTGCCGCGCTGTCACCGGGCGAGGAGCGGCTGCGGCGGGCCGCCGCGCTGTTGCTGCTTGCCGGACCGGGCGTCCTCGGCGTCTTGGCCTTGGTCCTGCACCGGTTCAACCACCACAGCACTCAGCCCACCGCGCCGGAGGGCCTCGGCCCACCCCTCGCGCCGCCGGCCCCCCACGATGCCACGCCCGGCTCCGATCCCGGGTACGCATTGTCCCTGCCGCTCTACCTCCTGTTCGGTTTGCTGGCCGCGTTAGTCGTCGTGATCACCGTAGTGGCCGTCGTGCGGCGGCAGCGTCGGCACGGGCTGGCGGTGCCGCCGCGCCCTGGTGCCGCGGGTGCCCCGGCGGAGGACGCCCGCCTGCTCCTGTCAGCCGTCTGTTCGGGGCGTCGCGCTCTGGTCGACGTCAGTGAAGCCCGGGCGGCAATCATCGCCTGCTACGCCGCGATGGAGGACGCCTTCGTTGCGTCCGGCGTGCAGCGGCGCGTCTCTGACAGTCCTGCCGACCTCCTCACGCGCGCAGCCAGCGCGGGCCTCGCGCAGACTCCGGCCGCGCCTCGACTCACGGCGCTGTTCCGCGAGGCCCGCTACTCCTCGCACCCCATGGACACCGTGCATCGAGAGGCGGCGGCCGAGGCACTGGAGAAGATTGCCTCGCTGCTGCAAGACCGGGAGGCCGCGGAGTGACCCGGCCCATGGACTCGACTCCGGAGCCGGACATGCTCACACTGAGCCGGATCGGACTGCTCGGCGGCGCGGTCGCCGGCTCCGGTGTCCTGCTCGTACTGCTTCTCGACGGTCTTGAGGCGGCCGGCGCCGTCGTGACCGTGCTCGTCCTCTCGGGTCTGGTCGCCACCCGGTACGTCGCCGGGGCGGGCGCCTTCGACTCCGGCGGGCGGAAGGAGCTACAGATGCTGAGGACGAGAGCACAGGGCATGGGCGAATGGCGACGGAATATCAGGACCGCCACAGGGCCCGACGGAGCCTTCTACTACCGTGCGGTGCTCGGGCCCGACCTGCGCCGTCTCTACGACGCTAGACTCGCTGAGCACCACCAGGTATCGCTCGATCAGCAGCCCCGGCGCGCCGCCGAGTTGATTGGGCCCGAGTTGTGGCCGTGGCTGGGGCCCGAGCCGCCACTGACCGGGCCCGACGGCGACATTCCCCTTGACGTGCTGCGCCGACTTGTCGACCAGCTCGAGGCACTTGGCGCACCCACTCGTACCTCCCCGCAGTCATAAGGAAGAAGTTGCGTGACAAGTCCCTCCACACCTCAGCCACGCACCACCAGGCAGGTCCGCGAGCAGGCCGGTGCCGTACTACGCGAGATCGGCCGTGCCGTCGTCGGCAAGGCGGATGCCCTCGAACAGGTGATGCTGGCCGTGCTGGCCGGCGGACACGTCCTCGTCGAGGATCTGCCGGGGCTCGGCAAGACCCTCCTCGCCCGGTCGTTCGCCACCGCGCTCGGCCTGGACTTTCGCCGGATCCAATTCACGCCCGACCTGCTGCCGTCGGACGTCACCGGCACGCCGTTGTACGACCGACGCACTGGCGAGATGGTGTTCCACCCCGGCCCGGTCTTCACGCACCTCCTGCTCGCCGACGAGATTAACCGGACACCGCCCAAGACCCAGGCCGCGCTGCTCGAGGCGATGGCCGAGTCGCAGGTGACCGAGGACGGCAAGACCAGACCGCTCCCCGACCCGTTCCTGGTGATCGCAACCGCCAACCCGGTGGAGTACGAAGGCACATACTCCCTGCCCGAGGCCCAGCTCGACCGGTTCCAACTGCGCGTGCGTATGGGATATCTGGCCGCCCGGGAGGAGCTGGCGATGCTCCGAGCCCGGATCGGCAGGGCTACGCCCGAGGTCGCGCTGAACACGCTTGTGGGACCGGCCGACGTCATCGCATGGCGGGCCGTCGTAGAACGCGTGGAAATCGATGAGGACCTGCTGGAGTATGCCGTCGCACTTGTCGGGGCGACCCGCAGCCACCCTCAGATCAGCATGGGAGCCTCACCGCGCGGCGCACTCGCCCTGGTGCAGGTGGCTCGTGCCCGTGCCGTGTTGAACGGCCGCGACTTTGTCGTCCCGGAAGACGTCAAGAGTCTGGCGGTGCCTGCTCTGGCTCACCGGGTTTCACTACGACCGGAGTTGTGGGTGCGTGACATGTCTACGGATGACGTGCTTCGCGAGATCGTCGACAGCGTCGGCACGCCGTCCACGCGGCGTACGGCGCCGCTACCGGCGTGACCGCGCCAACGCCTACGCCGCAGCCGAGCGTTGCTGTGGTCCGCGCCCTTGAGGGGCGGGACTCGCTGGCCCAGCCGCCGCCCCGGCCGTTCGACGGGCCGCGCCTGGGCGAGCGGACTCTGCGCCTGCTGACTGTCTCCCTTGTCGCGCTGTCCGCCGCCCTGTTGACAGGCCGAGCGTGGCTGCTCGCGCTTGCGGCGGGATCGCTCGTGCTACTGGCGCTGGCGCTGCCACGTGCCTACGTCCGATGCATTGAGACCTCGACAACCGTCGAACCGGAACGCTGCTTGGAGGGCGACACCGTCACTCTCCGGATCGCGGTGGCCCACGACGGTGGTGGCGCCGTTCGCCTCGACCCTCGCGTCACGCTCGGCCCTGGCCTGCGGCTCGACGAGGTCGTTGTCGGCCCGTTGACCGTGACACTGCGCCACACCGCGCTGGGCTGGGGGCGGTGGTCGCTGGGCCCGGTGGACATCGACGTGTATGACGTCGGGGGCACCATGCGCCGCACCGTGCGGGTCGAGGCGACCGAGGTTTCCGTGTTTCCGCTCACTGCACCGGCCAGGTCTACGCCGATCCCGGTACGGTTGCCGCAGCGGCTCGGTGAGCACGCTTCCCTGCAGGTTGGAGACGGTGTCGAGGTCATCGGGGTGGGACCGTGGGTGCCTGGGGAACGGCAGCGGCGCATCCACTGGCCGTCGACGACCCGGCGCGGGGCCGTGCAACTGCACCGGTTCGCGGCCGAGCGAGCCGCCGACACGGTGATGCTGCTGGACGCGTTCGGGGACGTCGTTGACCCGGCGACTGGCGTGTCGTCTCTGGACGAGACGGTGCGGGCCGCTGCCGGGCTGTCGCAAGCCTATCTGCGCACTCACGACCGGGTTGGAGTTGTTTCGATCGGGGGCACTACGCGGTGGTTGGCGCCGGGGGCCGGGGACGTGGCCTTCTACCGCATCATTGAAAGTGTCCTCGACGTCCGCAAGGACCGGCGGTTCGACGGGGCGGGGCTTGAACGGGTGCCGCCGCCCGCGCTGCCGCAGGGGGCACTGGTGTACATGTTCACTCCGTTGAGCGACCCACGGGTGCTCGGGGTGTTGCAGGATCTTCAGGAGCGGGGGCGCCGACCGGTTGTCGTGGAGATCCCCGGCGGGGACCCGCAGGTCGAACCCGAGGACGTGGTCGGCATGTTGGGGTTGCGGTTGTGGCATGCGGACCGGGACGCCATGCGGTTCGCCTTGAGGGATAGTGGGATCCCGGTGCTCCGGCACGGCGTGGGTGAGTCGTTGGATCTGACGATGGCGCCGTTGCTGTCGAGGCGGGTTGGGGGGCGGGGGTGAGCGCGGGGCAGGTGCTCGATGCACGAGCGGGGTTGCGGAAGTACGCGCCTTGCTGGGCCGGTACCGTGGCGGTGCGGGTACTGGCGACGGGTGCTGTCGTCGCGGCGTGGAGACCTTGGGTGACGGTGGGCGGGGTGTTGGTGGCCGTGACCTTCGGGTGTGCCGTCGTCTTTGCCGCATGGGCGGCTCCGGCGGTTGACCGGCGGCCGTCGCTGGATTCCGCGCGCTGGTCCGACCATCTGCTGCGGCACCGGACGACGGTGTTGGCGGGATGCATCGTCGTGATCGCGGCGTTCGGGGATCCGGCGTGGTGGGAGGCGGCAGGGGTGGTTGGGCTGCTGGTCGCGTATCTGCTGACGAGTGAGACATGGCCGTGGAGGTGGGGGCGCGGGACTGTGCGGGTGTGGGCGGAAGCGGCTGCGGCGTGTGCGGGCGCCGGGGTGGTGGTGGCCGCTGCGATGGTCCCTGTGCCGGTAATGGAATTCGGGGTGGGACGTCTGATCGCGACTGGTTGGTTAGTGGGGGCGATGGTGGTCGGTGGGAGACTGATGAGCGCTCGGTGGCGGGGTGTGGAGAGATAGGGGCTCTGCATCGGCGCCGAGGCGCACGACCACTTACGGGCCCGCCTCTGCGACGGCGAGCGCGGGCGCCATCGGCTATGACCGTGACCAGGCTGCCACGGTCCGATCAGGCAGGGCTGCGGCACCGGGGGCTGATCGGCGTCGGCGGCCCTTCGGTATGGATGCGACAGCCTGCGTGCCGCGCGCTCGAACGGCGATCGTCGTCTGTCTCCACGGCGACTGTTGCCGCGCGCTCGGACGCTTGTGGACAGGCCCGGCACATCGAAGTGGCTTTATGGGGGCTCCGAGACAACCGCTGGCGTTGGTTGAACGGTCGGTCCGTTCTGTCTGAAGCCGCCGACCGCGGCAGGACTGGCAGCAGTTGGTGTCCGTCGCCGAGGGAGTCCGTAGCCGACCGTAAGCGATGTGACCTGTATCACGCCAAACCATGTCGCTCTGCGGACAGTCCCATGGTGTGACACATCAGGCGCCTTACAGCACTGCCCACCGAGGCCGCGTTCCTCTCCCGCGGTCTCAGGAGGCGCGACGTCGTCCGTGGCGGGCAACCGCACCCCCACCGGGCACGCCGGGCTCTGCGTTCCGGTCGGACATTCAGGGGCTGCGGGGCCTTGCCGTTGTCCTGGTGGTGCTCGCACACGCCCAAGTGCCGCGTGTGGCAGGCGGATATGTCGGCGTTGACGTCTTCTTCGTCATCTCCGGTTTCGTCATTACGTCCAGTCTGAAGCGGGAGACCCGCCGGCTAGGGACGCTGCGCCTGCGCCGCTTCTACGCCCAGCGTGCTGTCCGTCTTCTGCCGTTGGCGACGCTGGTCGGTCTCGTCACTCTGGTGGGGTGCCGGCTCTTCGCGTCGAAGATCCGCTACGACGAGTTCTTGTACGACGCACTGGTCAGTGCGCTGTACCTCATAAATGTTGAACTGGCCAACAGCGGAGCTGACTACCTCCAAGAGGGCGCTGCGCCTTCTCCCTTCCAGCACATGTGGTCGCTGTCCGTCGAGGAGCAGTTCTATGTGCTGTGGCCCGTCTTGCTCCTGGCGGTCGTCAAACTGCTGAGCCGGCCCTGGCTGAGAGTTCTGCCGCTGGTCCTGCTGTGTTTGCTGTCCTTCGCCTGGAGCGTCCAGATGGTGGAGACGTCATCGCCGTGGGCGTACTTCGGCCCTCATACGCGGCTGTGGGAACTGGGCGCAGGTGGCCTATTGGCCTTCGGTGCCAGCGCACTGACTCGCCTGCTGCGCACGGTGCCCGTGGTGGCCGCGGTGAGCGGGTGGCTCGGGCTGTTCGCCCTCGTGGCCGCGGCCGTGCTCTACGACGATGACACTCTCTTCCCCGGCCGCCTGGCCCTCCTGCCGGTGCTCGGCGCGGCGCTCGTGATCGCAAGCGGATTGGTCACCTGCCGGTACAGCGTCGCGCAACTGCTGCGGACTCGGCCGGCGACCTGGCTCGGCGAAGTCTCCTACGGCTGGTACCTGTGGCACTGGCCTCTGCTGGTACTCGGTCCCGCAGCTTTGAACCGTCCGACCACCACACAACTCGCCCTTGTCCTGAGCGGTGCAGCTTTGGTGCTGGCCTGGGTGAGCCTACACCTGGTGGAGAACCCGCTCCGCCACCACACTGCACTGCGCCGTCGGCCGCACGCGGCGCTCACCCTCGGGCTCGGTCTGTCGGCGACCGTCGTGTGTACCGCCTTGATCGGCGGATGCTTCCCACCGGCCATCAGCACCGGCGATCGTGCCCGCGACCTCACCTCGGTACTCGCCACCGCACCGGACGCCCAGGCTCGGTTGGCCCAGCTCCTCGCTGCGCCCGCGGCCGGATTGCCCAGCAACCTCACGCCGGCGTTGACCGAGGTGAAGAACCAACGGTCGGCTGTCTACCGCGACGGCTGTCACGTGAATTACGACGCAGCGCAGTCACCGCGGTGCGTGTATGGCGACCGCGCTTCCGAGAAGGTCGTCGTTCTCTTCGGCGACTCCCATGCTGCGCAGTGGTTCCCTGCGTGGGAGAAACTCAGTCACGACTACGGGTGGAAGCTGGTGTCCCTGACGAAGTCTTCCTGCAAGACCGCCGACATCACGACAGTCGCACAAAACCGGCCTTACACCTCCTGCGACTCCTGGAAAGAGAAGGCACTCGAACGGATTGAGCAGCTGCACCCGATCCTCGTCGTGGCGTCCTCGTCCGAGGCGGCCAAACCCGCCCGCCGGATGGAACGTCCGCTGGGGGAGTGGACAGCCGGCTACGAGCGTGTCTACCGGAGGCTCGCCCACGCCGCAGACCGTGTCGTCGTCCTCCTCGACAATCCCTGGCCCAGGGGCGACGCCGTCGAGTGCGCGGCTCACAACCCGGTGCACCTGCGTCGCTGCGAAGTCGACCGCAGCGACGCCATCAGGTCACCACTGCTGCGGAAAGCCGGCCGTGCGGCAGCGGTCCGCGCCGGCGTCACCGTGGTGGATCCGCAGCCGTGGTTGTGCCCGCGCCGGGGCACGTGCCCGAGCGTCGTGGCGGACACGTTCGTCTACCGCGACGACAGCCACTTGGCGGAGTCCTATGCGAAAGCCCTCACGCCGGTTCTGCGCCAGCGCGTTGTCGGCCTCGAGCTTGCCACCACGCGAGCAGGTGACTTCAGGACAGGACCGGCAGGCCGCGCATTGACGTGCCGCACGCGGTACGACGCCCCCGGGCGCGGTCCGGCTTGCTGATCCTGGCCGGCAGCGTCATCCCGAAAGTCATGACCGGTGTGAGGTTCCCCCGAGATGCGGGAAGAGGTGACAGAGGGTCAGTTGGGTTTCACGAGAGGAGGCCAGACGATGCCTGCGCCGAGGAAGTACCCCAGTTGCGGGAGCGTGTGGTCCGGATGTATCGGACCGCCGAGCCGAAGCCCGTGATCCGCCGCATGGCGGAGGAGCTCGGTGCGCACCACGAGGCCCTTCGCACCTGGATCCGCCAGGCCGAGGCCGATGCCGGCGAGCGAGGTGACATGCGCACCACCGCCGAGCGTGAGGAGCTTGCCGCCCTTCGCAAGGAGAACGCCCAGCTCAAGCGGGCGAACGAGGTCCTGCGGACGGGCTCGGCTTTTTTCGCAGCCCAGCTCGACCTGACCCGGCCCAGGTGACCGCGCTCCTCGACTCGCACCCGCACCTGGGGGTCGAGCCCGTACTCCGGGAACTTTCCATCCCCTCCTCCACCTACTATCGCTGGCGCCAGGCCGAGAAGGAGCCATGTGGGCGGCACCGCCAGGACGCCGAGCTGACGGGCATGATCCGGCAGGTCCACGCCGGTTCCGGCGGGATCTACGGCTGACCCCGCGTGCACGCCGTCCTCAAACGTGAAGGCGTCCACGTCGGCCGCAAACGCGTCGAACGGCTCCTGCGCCAGGTCGGCCTCGCCGGGATCAGCCCCCGCCGGGGCAAGCGTTCACCCGCCGGGACCCAGACGCCGACCTCGCCCCCGACCTGGTCAAGCGCGGCTTCACCGCGGACGGACCGAACCGGCTGTGGGGCACCGACCTGACCATGATCACGACGCTGGAGGGGCCGTTGTGGCTGTCCGCGATCCGGGACGCGTTCTCCCGCCGGGTGGTGGCCTGGGAAACCTCCGCCCACGCGGACCTGGTCCTCACCTCGCTGGAGTACGCCCTGGCCAGCCGCGAAGTCGCGCCCGGCGAGCTCATCCACCACGCCGACCACGGCGCTCAGTACACCTCCGTGAAGCTCACAACACGCCTGGTCAGGGCCGGTATCCAGGTATCCGTGGGCTCGGTCGGCGACTCGTTCGACAATGCTCTCGCGGAGCACCTGTGGATGGTCATCAAGACCGAGTGCTTCCGCGGCCGCGTCTTCGCCACCAGGGCCGAAGCGAACCTCGCGCTCTTCGAGTACATCGACGGTTTCTACAACCCCCGCCGCATCCAGAAACGGCTCGGTTACCTCAGCCCGATCGAGTACGAGGAGAAGCACTACTCCGGCCAGGCAGCGGCCGAACAAGCGAACCTGGAACCATGCCAACCTGCCCTGACCTGCTAGTCAGCCACTCCCGCGCAGCGGGGGAACCTCAGTGCGAGCCAGGAACACGGCACCCTCACCGCCCGCGACGGCGTCGACCCGCCCGCCCTTCCGGTTGGCACCGGCTGCGCATTCTGCCCAACCCGCCTGCGCCACGGCCGCTCAGTTCCGGGGCTACCACGTCGTCGACAGCAGCAAGGACACGCAGCCTTGCCCGGTGATCCGGGCTTGCTGGAGCCGCATCACCGGCTGGTGACCAGCCCCGGTCCTTCCCATCTCACCTCAAGAACCCGTCAGGGTAGCCATGCCGCCCCGCGGCGTGCGCGCAGCAGGACGAGGCGACGACGACCGACCTGCCCATGTCGCAGTAGAGCCAGCAACCGACAAGTCGCTTCTGATCGACATAGCGGCACGATGTTGAGGCCGACCCAGTAGGAAGGCGGAGACGCCGACACCCTGCCAGGTGCAGGCCGGCGCGTACGGAGAGTCCCTCGCGCTTCAACCGGATGCAGTCTCGCCCACCTTCTCGACCACGCCGACGTTGAGCAGCGCCACCTCGGCAGACCCGAGATACTCCAGGCTCTCCATCCGGAAAACCCACACCCGGTGCTCGTCGCCATCGCCGAAGGCAAGGCCGACACCGACCCTGCCGGCGGCGTCCTTGGCGTCTTCGACTACACGCACGCCCGGGATCTTCGCAGCGGCGCGGTAAAGAGCCGCGTCCACCTCAGGCAGCAGCGTCGCGCCTTCCAGCATGGAACCGATCAGCTCAAGAGCTGCCATTTCGTGGCTTGGCCCCTGGCCCTTCGTAGTGGTCCAGATCCACTGGTACAAGCCGTCCGTGTCGGTCGGCAGAGCCTGCAGTTCCCGATAGGTGACGGAGTTGGGGTCGGCCGTCAGCGCCATGTCCTCGGTGCCCTTGCCGGAAGGGCCGGACAGGACAGTGATGCGGGCGAGGCCGTCCCGCTTGCCGTCGACGGGGAGCCAGTCCGATCGACGGAAGGTGTCTGTTCCCTGCTTGCTCTCCTGGGTGCCCTGAGTCCTGATGAAGATGTACTGGTCGTCTCTCACCGTGGGCGCATCCTGGGCTTCCGCTGCCACGGCGATGCGATTGAGCAGATCGACTGCCGTGGGATCGGGGGACTGACGCTCAGAGCTGCCGGAACCGAGGGTCAATACCGCTGCTACGGCAGCGGCAGCGATGCCTGCGGGCAGCGCGACCGCGGTGAGGCACCGGCGTGCCAGGGCAGCCCACGGCCTGTATTCGGTGAGCCGAGCGCTGGCCTCAGAGGTATGGCCGGTGATCTCATGGATGAGATGGATCTCCAGCTGTGTGAGGCGGTCACCTGGCAGAACCGGCTCGCCCGGACTCGGCAACAACCGTGCCAGCTTTTCACGTTCCGTGGTATTCATCTGCGTCTCTCCTGCATTGACCGGGTCATTGTGGCCCGCTCACCTGGTTCCGGTCCGGTTCCACAGAGCCGCTGGTGGCCGAGGCGGCCGGGAGGAGCGGCACGAGAGTTCTGCTTCGGTGAGCCGCCGCAACCGTTGGCGGGCCCCGGACAGCCGGGAGCGGACGGTGCTGACCGGCACGTTCAAGGCCTCCGCTGCGGCGGCGTAGCTGAGTTCCGACCACACGCACAGTGCGAACACCTCACGCTCGCGGGGGCGCAGCTGAGACAGCGCGCGCTGGGCGGCGGCAAGACGTTCAAGGTCGTTCAAGCCGCTGACGAGGGCTTCGGAGAAGTCTGGAACCACTTCACAATCCGTCCGGCGGCCCGGCAGACGCTCCAAGGCGGCTCTGTGCCGCCGCGCGGCACGCCGAGTGTTGCGCAGCACATTGGTTGCGATGCCGAACAACCACGCTTGCAGCCCGTCGGCCGTGTGGTCCTCAGCAGGGTTGAGTGCTGCGAACTCCGCGTCGGAGAGCAGCCTTTCGCGCAATCTCCAAGCCGCCAGAAAGGTCAGGGAGACGACGTCCTCTGCTGCTGCTTGTTCTCCGAGCCAGCGTGCGGCGTGAGCGTGTACGGCTTGCGCATGCTCACGGAACAGCTGAGTGAATGCAGACGCGTCACCGGACTGAATGCGGGCACGGAGAGAAAGTTCCACACAGTGCCCTGTCCGTTCGGCCATAGAGGTTTGTATGGCCTGCGTCACACTGGCGCTGCAGCTGGGAAGATTTCCGCGATGGTTGGTGGACGATTCCCGTTCAGGGTCTGTGTGGCGTGCAGGACATTCTTCGGACATCGGGGTGGTCGAGGTCAGTGTGTGTAGACCGCGGCACATGCGGTGCAGGGTGCGCAGGGCATGTGCCGACTGTCGGCTGCAGAGCGAAAGCCGGACGGGTAGGGGTCGGCCGGCCAGGTGCCGTGCGAGCGGAACAAGTGAACCTGAAACTCCGCCAACCCCTCCTGACCGGGGGATCAACGCGTCCCGAACACCGAGGCAAGCTCTGGGGTCAGCTCACACCGGGAAGGCAGACCGGCGGCGTGGAAGAGCCGGTCACGGGAGGCCGCGGCCTCGTCCGAGACGGCGTCGCCTCCCTCAGTACACCGCTCTCCTTGAGGACGCCACCGGCCACCACAACCAGGTCGACGTTCCCGGCGTGGCCCCCGCGACGATGGTGGCCGCGACGTTCGTGGCAGGCAGCATGCTGGCGTGGTGACGCCCGTCACGCCGGCCGGTACGACACCGCCACGTACCGCGAGGTGTCCCTCGTGTTCGCCTAGTGCTCTGACCGGGAAGGTTCACCGGGTCAGTACGCTGAGCCCGGCTGCGGTGGATGAGGGGGTCGGGCATGACGCGGAGACTGTCGGTGGACGAGGCCGTGGGAGTGCTTGAGGGCGAACTGGGGTCGGGGCAGCGAGCGCTTGACGATCTGGTCACGGAGGATCTCTGGCTTGCCTTCCTCCGATTCGGCGGACGGCTGTTCGACGTCTCGGGCACACCCGACGCTGACGGTCTTCTGTTCCAGTACGGGACCCACGCATTCGACGGTCCTGCGGCGTTCATGGTGGACCTCACCCGGCAGTTCGAGATCTCCGACAGCGACGGTGAACACGACCATTACGTGCAGGTCCACTGCGAGCTCAGATACGGACGTGCACCCACCCTGGAGGCCCTCGGAAGCTTCGACTCGTGGTTCTTCCACGATGCCGGAGACGATCTCGAAGAGTGGGCTAAAGGACTGACTGAGCGGGCAGCCTGGGCAACGATCCACAGACTCAAGCCGACCGAGATCAGGGTGTATCAGGAGCAGGTGTAATCGTTCAGGCCGTAATCGTGGTGGGACGCCCTCCCCATCGGACACCCTTCTCACTGCGGATGCGGGCTCGTTCACGTCGTTGGGCTGCGAGGACGTCGGGGTGGCGGGCGTTCTGGTTGCGCCAGCGCAGGTAGGCGTGGAGGGCCCGGGTTTGGACCGTGTGGTTGGGATGGTTCGAGTTGGCCAGGGTGAACTGCCGCAGCGGTCCGAAGTGGGCCTCGATGGGGTTGGCCCAGGAGGCGTAGGTCGGGGTGAAGCACAGCTCGACCTTGTTCTTGGCCGCCCACCTTTTCATCCGCCAGTTCGTGTGGGCGGAGAGGTTGTCGAGGATCACGTAGATGGGGGCGCTGTCCGGTCGGGCGGCCCGGATGGTTCGCAAGGCCGCCCAGGTGTGGTCGATGCCCTTGCGACGCCGGTTGATCCCCCACATCTGGTCGTCGCCGACGGAGTAGCAGCCGTGGAAATAGGTGATCCCGTGCGTTCGGCGGAACGTCGCCGGCAATCGGTCTGGCCGTCCCTGTTCTGCCCAGCACGAGCCGGCGGTCGGGCGGATGCCCAGCGGTCCGAACTCGTCGAACGCGAACGTGCGGTCAGGCCGCTGGTTGATTGCGTACTCGATTCGGGCGAGCTTCGCGTCGAAGTCGGGGTCCGGGGACTCCTTCCAGGTCTTCGTGCGCTGGAAGGAGATCCCGCGGCGGGACAGTAAGCACCGCAGTGCTTCGCGGCCGATCCGGACGGGCCTGGCTATGTTCCGGTGCAGGTGATCGGCGAGCTTACGGATGGACCAGCGGGTGAAGGGCTTGCCCAGCACGGTCGGGCGGGTGGTGGCCGTCTGGACGACGAAGTCCTCGTCGTCACCGCTCAGCAGGCGGGGACGGCCTCCCGCCCAGCGAGGGTCCAGGCATGCGAGCCCGATCTCGTTGAACTTGTGGATCACGTCGCGGACGGTGTCCTCGTCCGCCTGGACCAGGCGGGCTATGACGGGACCGTGCTGCCGCCGGCCGAGGCCAGCAGCATCATCGCTCGCCGGAACCGCACCGAGCTGGTACTGCCTCGCCGGACGATGTGCTGAAGTTTCTGCCCCTCCTGCTCGGTCAGCCCGCGAACCCGGACCGGTTGCGCCATCCCGCCTCCCCACACTGGCTGGAGAAGTCATTTCCAACCAGCACGACGAGCAACCCGGCGAACCTTCCCGGTCACAGCACTAGCGGCACATGTGCCGCGCCGATTGGCCCGACGAACTGCTGGACGCCACCCTCGGCACCTCCGAGTAGGTCCGCGATGCCCTGGGGCCCACCGAGTTTCGCGTCACCGGCAGCCTGCGGTCCTACACGCGCGCGGACCGTTTGCGTGAACTGGACATGCTCATCCTTTCGTGAGCGGAGAACACCATTTCGTCCCGCCCCGGGCCTGCCAGGCGTACGCCCGGGCAGTGCCCTGCGGGCAGTCGGTGGTCGTCCCGCACGCCGGCTCTTCGGCGAGGAGTTGTTGGCCCGGATCGACGGACCGGGGTGAGGCAAATGAGTCGTGGCCACCGACGACCGTGGATGATCGACGAAAACTTCCTCCAAGGGATCACCTCAGAAGGGGTCATGCCGCAGTCGGCGTTACACGCCACAGGTGGCGAGCGGGCGGGCCGCAGGCCGCGCAACGCGTAGGACACCTGGTGGCCGCTGATGCGAAGACTCACCACGCACCGCTGAGCCTTGCCGAGAGTGCTGCCGCTCCGGCACGGCGCGGTTCCACGTGCCCACTTCACTTGCCCCGGCCGGTCTCCGGCGCACCCCGAATCCTTCCCTCACGAGGCCATGAACAAGAACAGATTCGTGCCTGCGCTGCTGGCCGTGGCGCTCATCGGCACCATCATCGAGCTGGACATGTCTGTGCCCAGCTTCCCCGACATCGCCCGGGTGCTGGACGCCTCAGAGTCGTCGGTCCGGCTGACGGTCACCTACAACTTCCTCGGCTACTGCCTGGGCGCCCTCGCCTACGGGCCACTGTCCGACCAGTACGGTCGACGCGGTGTCATGCTGGTCGGCGCACTGGGCTGCGCGGTGGCGCCCGGCATCGAGTTCCTGCTTGGTGTCTCGGTTCGTGCAAGGCCTCGGCGCCAGCACCTCCGTCGTCCTCGTCTTCGTGATCATTGCGGACGTCTACGAGGGCGTCCGGCTGCTGAAGGTGATCGGCCTGACCAACGCCGCCATGTCCACCTTCATGACGGCGGCCCCAGCGCTCGGTGGCGTGGTCAACCGCACCCTCGGCTGGCGCGGCAACTACGCGGTGGTTTTCGCCGTCACCGCGGTGTCGCTTCTGCTTATGGCGCGGTTCCTACCCGAGACCAAGAACGAGCTGGTCAAGGTGAGCGTCCGGCAGGTGGCGGGCGACTACCGACGGCTGCTGTGCAGCAGGGAATTCGTCGCCGCGTCTCTCGTCCCGAACCTGCTGTTCGCCGGCTACATGGTTTTCATCGCCGCCAGCTCCTTCCTCTACACGGACACCTTCGACCTGTCCACGCTGGCGTTCGCCGGGAACCTACTGGTCATCGTCGCGTCGTTCGCAGTCACCAGCCTCTTCGCCACCAGGATCACGGAGCTCCTCGGCGGCTCCGGGCGCACCGTTGCGTGCAGCATCGCCGTCACACTGGCCGGAGTCGCCCTGTTCCTCGCCCTCGGTAACGGTCCAGTGTCCACTACCGTGTCCCTCGCCGTCTTCTGTGTCGGCTTCGCCGCCGTCTACCCCGTGGTCTTCGGTCGGTCCCTGCAGGTGTTTTCCCGAGCTGCAGGGAGCCGCGTCCTCGCTGAACATGAGCGGCCGGGCGCTGCTGGTGACCGTGTTCCCCGGTGTGGCCAGCAGCCTGTTCACCGGCGACGCCGTCGTCACGGCCGGAGTGATGGCGGTGGTCACCGTTTTGGCCGCACCGCTCGCCTTCCTCCGGCCCCGCCCCGCCGACGAACAGACCCCGTCCCGGTCGGACGCGGTGACCGAAACCGGCTAAACCAGTCCGTCCCTCGGCCTTGCCCTCGCCCCCCGCGGGTGCGGGCGGCATCCCCGCCGCCTGCGCCCGCCCCGACCCATCGGGCCGTGTTGCGGAGTACACGATGTGGAGGGGGGAGACCGCTCGTCTGAGGGCCACGTAGAGGCGGTTCGTGCTTCGGGCTCGGCTCGGACGATGTCTGAACGCTCGGCCACGACTTCGTGGCCGTACTCTAGTCCCTCGGTGGTGGAGTCGGCACGACGGTGAGGCGGGGCCCTCCGTCACGGCGCAGGGATCGGGCGGGAGGCACGTCCCCTTCGAGGTGGTGCGGCAGGCGGTTGGCGAGTTCAGCGACGGCGCCAGGGACGCGGAGTACTGTGGTGAGAGGGGTGACGATGGCGTCTGACTTCCCCGGTTGCTTGAGCAACAGCGCCCAGATTACGACGCCTTGAGCGGGGTCCCCGCAGGCGGCGACGGAGCCGAAGGGTGAGCGGCGGGCGACAGTGCGGCACTGTAGGGGGCCAGGTCCTGCGGCCGCCGGGCCGATCGATCAGTCCAGCGAGTTCGTGGCGGAGTACGAGATCGGGCGCCGACAATTGGGCCGAGCTGGCAGCGCGCCGGGGCTTGGGCCATAGCAGGGTCCGATGTCAAACCATTTGAGACCTCTTCATAATCTTTGCGATGCGTATTGTGGTCAAGTGCCCCATCAACCGCTGCTGTGAACCGTTCGCGCTTTCTCGTTGTTGTGCCGTATGGGTGGCGGCGATTGTTTCCGCGTCCCGGCAGCGTGGCCGTGGTGATAAATGAGGGCACGGCCGATCACCGTAAAGGCGGCGCTGATGAAATTTCGGCGATCACCCCATAATAGCTGTCAGCTTCTACACGCCAGCATCTGCTATCAACCGGACTTCAAGCGGGTCGGACCCGGTAAGGTTTCTGCAGGTGAATCGCTATGAAGGAAAGCTCTGCATTGCCGACGCAGGGCTAGTGAACTTGAACCTCGACCATGTTAGGAGTGTGGAGTCCGGAAACAATCGCGTCTATATTGCATTCATTGACCCTGTCAACAGGGGCGAAACATTTATCAACTTTGAGAAGTGGCGGCATGTTCCGCTCGAAAGAGCGTGCCGTCACCCCGTCATTGTCGTGAGTCTGCAAATCTGGGGATCACGGGCCTGTAGCGCTGAGGCACCTTGAACCGCTCGGATGCAGACGTTCGCAAAGCAGCGGATGACCCCTGTGTCTGCGGCCATGGAAGGCTTTCCGCCATGCCGCAGCAGGTCATCTCAACAAGCTGTCTACATGGGCGGTGACGGAGCTGGTGATGCCACGCCATTTCGCAGCCGACGCACGACCGTCACTTCGCGGTATGCCATGGTCTCGGCCGGGACGTCGTGCCGGGCAAAGCCGATCAGCAACCGGGTTTCGTCACGCGCCACCGCTCTCCGGTGTGCCCGAAGGCGTGAGCCGGACCTCTCGGACTGGGCCGGCAGGACTGATCGCGTGGTCAACGGCCTCGGCCAGCGTGATGCCAGGGTCGGTGGAGATCCAGGCGACGTGCCCGTCGGGGCGGATGAGTGCGGCTCTCACGGTGGACCACTCGCCCGACGGATCGGTCAGGCGGTCGGTGTGGACGACGAGGTCGGCCGCCGTAGGCTCTGCGAGCAGATCGTTCTCACCCGTAAGGTTCAGCAGGACGTGCCGAGCCGGTCGGAGCAAGGTGAACAGGGTGTTGTCTGTGTTGGCGAACGACAGGTCGGGGGCGCGGGTGCCGATCAGGGGGTGAGCCGAGGGGTCGGCCGACGGATAGCTGACTCCGAGCCCCGTGAGACGTTCGGCGAGTGCCCTGGAGAACGACGGCTCGGCGATGATCATCTTGCCGAGCAGTGAGCGCAGGGCCAGGTTCTGCGGAGTGAAGCCGGTCATCAGCGCAACTTGGGCATGGCTGGCTTCCGCCAGGTCTGTGCCGACCGGGTGGCGTTCGGCGTGATACGTGTCCAGGAGATTGCCGGTGGCGCTGCCCCGGAGTATCGCCGCGAGCTTCCAGCCGAGGTTGGCAGCGTCCTGGATGCCCACGTTCATCCCCACGCCACCGGCGGGGAAGTGCTGATGCGCTGCGTCGCCCGCAAGTAGGATCCGTCCGCGGCGGTAGTGCTCGGCGAGCCGGGTGGCATTGCCGAAGCGTGAGAGCCACACGGGATCGTGCATGCCGAAGTCTTGGCCGGCGATGCTGGTGACCGTGGCGCGCAGCTCGTCGAGGTCGAGGTCCCCGGGCCAGTCGGTGCGGACATCCCGCGGGGTGACGCCGACCAGGCGGTACTTGCCGCTCGGCAGAGGTACGACCATGAGTACACCGCTTCGCCCGAAGGTGGAAAAGCCCGGCGGCGGCGGGTTGGTGAGACTCACGTCGCCGAGCCAGCCGAGGACGGTGGAGTCGGTGCCGGGGAACTCGATACCGGCCGAGGTGCGGACAACACTGCGGGAGCCGTCGCAGCCGACGAGGTACGCGGCTTCGACCTCGTACGGCCCCTCAGGGCCTTCCACCTGCACGATCACGGATTCCGGACGCTCGTCGAAGCCGGTGACCCGGTGGCGCCGCTGAATGTGGGCGCCGAGTGCGGACGCATGTGCCTCGAGGAGTTCCTCCGTTCTGGCTTGGGGCAGGGCGAGGGTGAAAGGGAAGGGCGTGTCGAGCGGGCTGAAGTCGAGGCGGTTGTCCAGCACGGCGAAATGACCGCCGGGTATCCGCATACCCTCGGTGAGGAAGGCCTCGTGCACGCCCCGGGAGGCCAGCACCTCAAGGGTCCGGGGGTGGATGGTCAGTGCCTTGGAGCGTTGGTCGACTTCTGCCCGTTCCTCGAGGACGGTGACGGACACCCCGCCCAGTCGCAGTTCGGCGGCCAGCCACAGGCCGACCGGCCCGCCTCCGGCGACGACGACGTGGTTGTTCATCGCTCCTCCTTGGTCGGTGACCAATTGTGCGCTCAGTAAACTAGGTCGGTGACCAATAAGCAAGCGAGCGGCAGACAGGGTTCACGGCTGGATCCAGGAGCCGTGGTGCGCGCGGCGCTGGAGCTGCTGGACGAGAAGGGTCTGGACGCCATGTCGCTCCGGGCGGTGGCTGACCGGATCGGCGTCCGGATGAACACCGTGGTGTGGCATGTGAAGACCAAGACCCGGTTGCTGGAGCTGATGGCTGACGCGATCACGGGCGAGATCGCTCTGGGTGACCTGCCTGACTCCCCGGACGAACGTTCGCGTGAGCTCGCCCGTCGCTTCCGCCGGGCCCTGCTCGGCCACCGCGACGGCGCAGCGCTCGTGGCAGGAACCTACTCAGCCGAACCGCACACGCTGCGGTACGCCGAGGCCCTTGTCGGTGCGCTGCTGGAAGGCGGAGCGGACGAGCGACGAGCGGCATGGACCGCTTGGTCGATCGTCTATCTCGCTCTCGGGCTGGTCCAGGAGGAGCAGTCGGCGCAGGATCAGGGGCTCGACGACCGTCTCTCCGAGGCAATCTCCGAGGCCTCCCATCCCTCCCTGCACGGGGTATTGGCGTATTTCGACGCGCAGTCGTTCGACGACCGCTTCGAGTATGCTCTCGACGCGCTGCTCGGAGGGAGAGCTCCGTCCGACGGTGCGGCCGGTGAGTAGGCGCGAGTGCTGAGCGCGCCGCGCAGTGTCCCCGCGGGCCCATTCGGCATCCCCGATGCTGGTATCGCCGAAGGTGCGGTCGCACTCCCGGTGATGTCACCGACCGACCTGCGCCTTGGTACGGGCTGGGCACCTGAGTACGCGTCACACACAGCAGAGGGAAGCGCTGCTCGGAGGAGCCGGATGTGCCCCCGGACCTGCTGCCGGGCCGGACGTCAGGCCGGCGGGACGCGAGCGACGACATCGACTTCCACGAGGCAATCAGGCAGAGCCAGTGACTGGACGCCAATCAGGCTGCTGGCCGGTGGCTTTCCTCCCTTGGACCGCAGCGGCCCGAGGAGGGTGGTGACCAGGTCGGGACGGTAGCCCACGACATAGATGGTCTCTTTGACCAGATGGTCGCGGCTGGTGCCCGCGGCGGCCAGGGCGAGGTCGATGTTCTTCACGATCTGCGCCATCTGCCCGGCGTGGTCGCCTCCTACCACCTCGCCCGCCGCGTTCCACGCGACCTGCCCGGACAGATACACCAGGCCCAGGTCTTCCACGGTGACGGCCTGGGTGATGAGGTCCGGCGCGTTGTGCAGTCCGTCTGGATTTCTGTGTCGCAACACCATGGTCAAGGCTCCTCTTCGAAGTGGCGGTGGTGGACTGCTCACTCATCGGGTGAGACACGCCTGTTCGCGGCGCGGTGACAGCTATGCGTTTCTGTGCCGGAAGGCCTGGACCGGTCAGGCCAGAGCGAGCAGCTCCCGGACCAGTGCCTCCGGTCGGCTCAGCACTTCGGAATGTGTGGTCTCCGGGAAGGTGACAAGGCGGAAGCCGCGTTCCTCGGCTGAGGCCGCGATCGTGTTGAACAGCGGCTGGCCGGCACAGTGAATGTAGGTGACCGGCCTGTTCGCCAACACCTGTTCGCTGCCCGGCCCCAAAGACTCCGTATGGGTGGGCAACGGCATGGACGTCAGCCGGCCGGACAGCCATGCCGCGCCCTCCTCGTCCGCCCCCAGTATGTCGGGCGTCGGAGGTTCGACCTCCCAGTCCGGCGCGCCCTCGGCGGCCACGAACAGGTCGGCAAGCCAGGGCAGCAACGAGAAGGCCGAGTCTCCGGTGACGGGGGCGAAGGCGTCGACGTAGACCAGCTGGCTGATGACGTCGGGGGCGAGCGCGGCAGTACCGGTGATCACCATGCCTCCGTAGCTGTGTCCGACCAGGATCACGCTGGTCAGGTCCTCGTCATGTAGGACTTTGACGATGTCCTGAATGTGTACGTCGAGCCCGACCTCCGGACCGGCCAGATGATGCCGCTCGGCGAGCCCTGTGAGGGTGGGGCTCATTACGCAGTGCCCGGCCTCCTCCAGCAGGGGGCGGACCCGGTCCCAGATCCATCCACCGGCCCACGATCCGTGTACGAGTACGTAAGTTGTCATGCGCGCTGCCTTCGGTGTGACCTGTGTCGCTGGGCCCGGGGTCAGGATTGTGCAGCCACACCAGCCAGTCAACCTCCGCGGCAAACTGACTTGCCTGCAGGGTGAAATCCGATTCTCGGTTCTGCCGTGTCTGCGGGCCGGGGTGCTTTCGGAGTCGGGCAGGATGGGACTCCTACACCGGCCCGACGGCGCGGTTGAGGTCTCCTTCCGCATGGTGCGGCTGACCGACTCCTTTGGTCCTTTCGTCCCGGCTGCATCTGGCACTGACGGAGGAAACCGCAGCCAGGACTCAGCACTCATCTCAGCAATCTGCAGGACAGGGACCGGAGTGAGTGTTCACGGCCTGCACTTGACGGTCGCGCAGACCAGCGACGTCACTGCCGACGAATGATCCGTCCGGGCAAGAAGTCGGTCGGCAAGGACTGCCTCGTCGACTGCACCGGAAACCTCCACTCGGTACCGGCATGTTCGCCCCTTCAGCTGATCGAAGACCGGTCCCACGACTTCCCAAGTCGCCTGCACTCCGCCATCACCCGACGCCGACGCTTGACGTGCCGGCCGCTCGCCCGCACAGCCGACGAAGGCGTTTGGGTCCTGAGATGTTCGCGGGCATGGCAGCGGCATGCGGTGCAGGCGCCTGCGCGTCACGGCCGGGAGCGCAATGCGCGACACCTGCCCGCGGCTCGCGGCCGGCCCGGCGGTCGCTGTCGCCATCGACCGGGTCTGCGACTGCCCCGGCGCGGCGCCCACGGCGGTGGCAGTGAACCCGGCCTGATCAGTGGCGCCGCGGTCACTGCGGCACAAGAAGGCCCGCGCGACGACTGCGGAAACGGCGAGCCCGGGGTATGGGTGGGGGTGGCGGCGGGGCGCCGCGCATGAGGGTCCGGAGTGCAGGCGCTAACGGCGCAGTCTGGGGAGGGGCAGCGGGTGGTGCATCGGTACGGTCGCCGAGGTCGAGGCGACCAGTACGGTCGCGGCCCGCTTGCCTTCGTTGGTCACCCGGTGCACCTGTGACGAGTCGAAGTGGATGGAATCGCCGGTGCCCAGGAAGATGTCTTTGCCTGCGATGCGGAGTGTGATGTCACCGGCGAGGACATGCAGCCACTCCTCGCCGATGTGCTTTGCGTCCTTGGTGCTCTTGCCGACCTTGAGTTCGAGACGAATGGCTGCGATCGTCGACCCTGGGCCGCTCAACACGGTGTAACGGCCTTCTTGCCCAGTGTGCTCCGTCGCCTCGTCGGCTCGCACCAGGTGGTCGTCGTCGAGTGCCTTCTCCTGGATCAGCTCGCTGAGGGAGACGCCGTACGCGCGGGCGATCTGGAGGAGGCTGCCGACGGAGGGCTGCCGGTGTCCCTTCTCCAGGCGGGACAGATGGGCCACCGAGATCCCGGTCTGTTCGGAAAGGGCCGTCAGGGTGATCCGCCGTTCGCCCCGGAGTTCCTTCAGCCGGTGACCTACCCAGCTGTCCAGCTCAGCCTCGCGCGCCATGCCCACAACATACATGCCTGGTGGGCAACGCATGTCGCTGCGCAGGCAAGCTTCCGGCTCGCGTGAGGGCCAACGGACTGCCTGGTCAAAGGGCTCCCGGGGTGCGCGGATGCCGACGCGACGAGGGCGTCGGGACCGCGTGATGGCCGGACGGGCCAGGTACGCAGACGGCCGGGAAGTCATGGCTTGGGGTCGTCGGAGGGCCGGGAACCGGGAGGAACACGTTGCACTGCTGGGTAGCAGGCGCCCGTTAAGCTTTTGCCTGAAAGGCATGCTCTATTGCCTCAGGGGTTGACTCCGGTAGTGGTTCGGACGCACGCTGGCCGCGTTCCCACCATGCACTGAACAGGGAGGATGGGCGGATGTCCGTCTCGGCTGACAGCGGCGGCGTAGATCTGGACAGCATCGAGGAACTCGGCATACAACAACTTCCGGAGGTGCAGGACACGACGGAGTCCGAGCGTCACCACCGCAAGAAGCAACTCGCGGCAGCGTTTCGCATTTTCGCGCGGTACGGCTTCGACGAGGGGATCGCCGGGCACATCACCGCTCGCGATCCGGAGTTCCCGAACAGATTCTGGGTCAACCCGTACGCGGTGCACTTCTCCAGGATCCGTGTGAGCGATCTGCTCCTCATCGACGAGCAGGGCCGCGTGGTGGAGGGCTCCCGCCGCACCAACAAGGCGGCTTTCTGGATCCACTCCTCCATCCACGACGCGCGTCCGGACGTGGTGGCGGTGGCGCATGCCCACACGATTCACGGCCGGGCGTTCGCCTCGCTGAACAAGCCTCTTGCCCCGATCGTTCAAGAAGCCTGTGCCTTCGCCGGAGACCATGTGCTCTTCGACGAGTACAAGGGCCTGGTGCTGGAGAAGACCGAGGGCGAGCGGATCGCCGGCCGGCTCGGCGGCAGCAGGGCGGCGATCCTTCGTCACCATGGGCTGCTCACGGTGGGTCGGTCAGTCGAAGAGGCTGCATGGTGGTTCATCTCCATGGACCGGGCCTGCCAGATGCAGCTGCTGGCCGAAGCCGCGGGTAGTCCGAGGATCATGAGTGATGAAGAAGTGACCGTGGCTCATCGTCAGTTCGGAAACGCCAACATGGCCCGGCACAACTTCAACCTGCTCGCGGAACTCGTTGTCGAGCAGGAACCCGACATCCTGGAGTGACACTGGGAGCGTCACTTCGGATCCGGCGGGGCCCCGAACATCCGATGGTGCCTCACGCACGATCGACACACGCCATCGGCTCCGTACGGCTGTTGTGCCCCCGAAGACGTGCGCCGGACGGACATCAATCTGCCGCCGCGCGAAGACCGTCAGCCTCTCCTTGCCCTTCGAGGCGGGAAAGAGTCCGCACATGGTGAGAACGCCGTTCCACCAACACCGTACGCGCAAAATGGACCGTTTCCACCACGTCGAGCAGGTCCCTGCCGGGCTGTACCACCTGCACACGAGACGGTCAGCTCCGCCCTCCCTCGGCACCTACCACAGAAGTGCGTCATGCCATTCTTCCCGGGCCGCCGCAGCGGGCCCCGCCTTTCCCCCGAACTTGACGACAAGCCCCTCGGTAAAGTCTTGAAGGCCCTCGACGAGCCGACCGGGCTGAACTCGGTCGGACGGACCGATCTGGACGTCGGACGTATGTCGAGTCTCCTGCGGCAGAACGTGGGTGACTGGGACCGACGCGCTCACCGGGTGTCCGTCCTGGGCCGACGCCTGTCCGCATCCAGCCTGCCGGCCACCTGGGTGGAACGCGAGCCCCACAGCCCGGATGCACTCCTGCTCCATGCATGGTCCCGGCTGGCCCAAGGCCGCGGCGCGGAGCGGCTCGACGATGCAACTTCGGTGATCAGGACCTGTCGTCTGGCGGCGGACATCAGTCCGAGAGACCCCCTGCCCTGGGTGGTCCTGCTCGAGGTGGCGCGGGTCGAGGGGCGTCCGCAGCGTCACGTGTTCCACGCGTGGAACGAAGCACTTGCGCGTGACAGGTGGAACCGCGAGGCCCACTTGAGCATGCTTCGCTATATTTCCCCCGATGAGGCGGGCACGCAGATGCAGTTGCTCGAGTTCATCGATGCCACGCGCGCTCAGATGCCGAACAATGCCCCGTGCGCCGGCCTCGAGCTCACCGCTGAGGTGCGCGCCTATCACACCAGTCTTGCAAGGGGTGGCGTCGACGCCCTTGTGGCCGCCAATCGTTGGACCGAGGGCTCAGGGGCACATGCGCTGCGGCGAGCTATCCCACTGTGGCTGGAACCAGGGTTCTTCCAGCATGCCGCGGTACTCGCGGACTTGAACCTCCTCGCCTACGCGCTGATTGCCGCCAAGCGATTCGACGAAGCCGGTCGAGTCTTCAGGGTTCTGGCCGGAAGAGTCACCAGTTGGCCGTGGCGGCACCTGGGTGACCCGGTCCGCGAGTTCGAGCGCTGGCATGTCAGGACTGCTCACTGAATCAATCACTTCTGTGCGGTGCACGCGGATCCAGGGCTCACCCACGCGAACTCACCGCGGCGGGTCGTCGAGCGCCATGCGCATATCAGCAGCACATTTTTTGCCCCACAGGCGATTCTGCTTGCCTATGAGGTTGACGAGTTGGCTCCGCAGCGTCATGCTCAAGCCCGAATCCGTAGCGCTCGCGCAGCGACGGACCCTTGTCCTTGACCGCCGGCCCCTGCCTCGACACGAGGCCTTCTCCCGTGCTCCGGCGTCAGTCCATCCCAACCTCAAGGCAGTCATCGTGGAAGCACAGTCCATTTCGCACAACGCGGAGGACGACGGCAGTCTCAGGCGCGGCACCATCGGGGTGTTCGGCATGCTGTTCATGGTTGTAGCCGGAACCGCGCCTTTGACCGCGCTGTCAGCCAATCTGTCACTGAGTTTGGCGCTCGGATCCGGCAAGGGCACGGTCGGCGTCATCGTCGTCGTAGCGGCGATCCTGGTGGTCTTCTCCGTCGGCTACGTCGCGATCTCCCGCGTGGTGGCCAACAGCGGCGCCTATTACGCATACATCGAGCACGGTCTGGGCCGTTGGGTGGGCGCCGGCGCGGCCATGATCGCGACCATCATGTACAACGCCGGAGCGGCCACGATGGCTGCCGTGTGCGGATACTTCACGCAGATATTCATGACCAGCTATGTTGATCTCACGCTTCCGTGGTGGCTGTACGCCGGACTCGTGATTGTCCTGAGCGGCGTGCTGGGCCTGTTCGGTATCGGTGTCACGGCCAAGGTCACTGCGATCGTTTGCTTTGCGCAGTTCGTGCTGCTCCTCATGTTCATCGGTGCGATCCTGCTGGACCCGAGCAGCCGCTACAGCACCGAGGTGTTCTCCCCGAGCGCGGTCTTCAACGGCCACGCAGGACTTTCGATCGTCTTCATTCTTCTGTGCTTCGCCGGGTTCGAGGCGAGCGCAGCATTCTCCGAGGAGTCCCGGAATTCACACAAGGACGTGGCCCGTGCAACCTACCTGTCCCTGGTCGTGCTGGCTGTGATCTTCACCGGTGCTACCTGGAGTCTGGTCGCTGAACTCCAGGACGTCGCCGTCATGGCACAGGCCGACCCCGCCGCGCTTGTGAGTCGTGTGATGACTGAACGTCTCGGCGACTGGGTCGGACCGGTACTGGGGTTCGTCGTGGCGGTCAGCTTCCTCGGCGCTACTCTCACCTTCCACAACCTCGCTGCCCGCTACCTCTACTCGACGGGCAGGTCCGGCCTTCTGCACGGTTCTCTGTCCCGGATCCACATCAGCAGGGGAGCCCCCCATGTGGCCATCGGAGCACAGATTGTGATCAGTGTCGTTCTCATCGCCCCGTTCGCAGTCACTGAGGGCGAGAGCGATCCGTTCACCAGTCTCGTTCCGGCGTTCAGCGGGCTGACGTCTCTGGGGCTGATCACTCTCATGGCCTTGTGCAGCCTCAGCGTCGTCGCGGCGTCAAGCAGCGGACGGCTCCACGGTTCGATCTGGGCCACCACGATCGCCCCCTCGATCGCCGCGCTGGCTCTGATCGGAGCCGGGGCCTGGACCATTGCGCACTACTCCTTGATCACCGGAAGCGACTCGATGCTGATCAACCTGTTGCCTCTCCTTCTGCCGGTCGCGGCCCTCGCCGCGGCACTCACCTTGCTCAAGCGCCGGAACTCGCCGGAGGTTCGGCCGGAACACGTGCTGAAGTAGCAGCTCACCCGAGCAGGGGGCGGTAGACACCCCGTGTGCCGCGCCTCCTGTGCCATCGACAGGAAGGCCGACCGTCCCGAGGCCGGTCGCCGTTGATTCGATGCAGTGCTGGTCGCCGGGGCGAAGCGGTACGAGGCTCCTGGATCGTCGGTGACGACTGGCCGGTCGTCAGTCGTAGCCAGCCGGTCCCGGGCTCACAGGACGCGCGGGATCGATGGCAGTGACGGCCGAGTCCGAGTGATCAGCTCACGTGAGAACGGCGCGGCAGTGCTCCGGCGTCCAGCGTGCGCTCGTGCGTGACGGAGCACAGGCGTTTCCGCCTGCCCTGATGTCAGCTGTGGCCGCCGACTTCACACAGCAGGAGAGTGAGGTCCCCTTTCCCGCGCCGTGCTTCGCGGTTACTCGGGCAGCATCGCATACGCCTGTCTCTCTGACAAGGTAATTCGCCCACGAGGCAAAGTCGCGGTCCTTCCCGGTCTGCACTGGATGTGCGCCCCGGCGGCGGGGAGGAGAGGGCGGGTGTGCCAGGTGGTGCAAGCGCCGCCGTGACCGTGCGCTGCCGCGATCAGGCGTCACGTCTCCAGGCGCCGAGAACCATGAGGGTCTTGGTGCCGATGACCGGACCAGAGCGGCGAAGACGGTCGATGACATCCCGCAGGTGCTGGACTCCGGCCACACGCACGCGGACCAGTGCGTCGGCATCCCCAGCCAGAGTGAAGACTTCGAGGACCTCCGTGACGCTCGTGGCGGCCATGGTGATGGCCTCAACCTTCACATCGCCGGCGAACCTGAGCTCGACGAACGCTTCGAAGCCGGCCCCTAGTTTGTCGTGGTCCAGCAAGGCCGTGTAGCCGAGGATCACTCCCAGCCGTTCCAAGCGGTCAAGGCGCCTCTTCACGGCCGACGGAGACAAACTGACCTGTTCGGCGATCTCTGTCACGGCCCTCCGGCCGTCCTGTAGCAGCAGGTCGATGATCGTCGTGTCGACGCTGTCAACGTGCTCCGGGCTGGACATGCGCACACCTCACTTCACGCAGATTATTTGCATGTATCACTCAGTAGAGTTGCTGAAAATTGCGTGCAACTCAAGGTATCAGCGGATTAATTGCCATCCGAGCGTCCGGCCTGTCGAATGTGCCCCTCCAGGCATGGAGGACGCAGAAGGGAGCCCAGCCGTGAAGGTAGAACGCGAACTGCCGTCCCGCGAGGCGTATGAGCTACTGGAAGTGGTGAAGGACGTCGCCGAGAGGGAACTGCGCCCGCGGGCAGCCGATTTCGAGGACAGCGGCCGCTTCCCCCGTGATGTCTTCCGGCTTCTCGGCGAGGTCGGGCTGCTGACTCTGCCGTTCGGCGAGGACATCGGCGGGGGAGGCCAGCCCTACACGGTCTATCTCCAGGTGCTGGAGGAGATCGCCGCGCGATGGGCGGCCGTGGCCGTTGGCATGAGCGTGCATACGCTGGCATGCCATCCGGTGGCCGTCTTCGGTACGCCGGAGCAGCAGGCCGAACTCCTGCCGCGGATGATGAGCGGGCGCACGCTGGGTGCCTACAGTCTTTCCGAGGCCCATGCCGGGTCCGATCCCGCGGCGCTGCGCGCGTCGGCCACCGAGGGACCGCACGGCTGGACGGCGCAGGGCACCAAGGCCTGGGTCACCCACGGCGGCCAGGCCGACTTCTACACCGTCTTTCTGCGGACGTCGTCCGACCCGCGCAACGGCATTTCGTGCTTCCATGTAGAGGCGGACACGGCCGGACTCGTCGCCGGAGTGCCCGAACGCAAGATGGGCCTGCGCAGCTCACCCACTGCAGAGATGCACTTCGAGGATGTCCCCCTCCCCGCCGACAGACTGATCGGAACCCCCGGCCAGGGACTGGCGATCGCCCTGTCGGCACTCGACGCGGGCCGGCTGGGCATCGCAGCAGTCGCTGTGGGCATCGCCCAGGCCGCGCTGGAGTACGCAGTCGCCTACGCCCGGGAACGTGAGACGTTCGGGCGTCCCGTCATCGAGCACCAAGGTGTCGGATTCCTGCTGGCCGACATGGCCGCCAAGACCGAAGCTGCCCGTGCGACGTACCTTGCCGCCGCCCGTCGCAAGGACAGCGGCCGGCCGTACACCCGCCAGGCCAGCATCGCGAAGCTGGTTGCGACCGATGCCGCCATGGCTGTGACGACCGACGCGGTGCAGGTTCTCGGCGGCGCCGGCTATGTGCTCGACCACCCGGTGGAACGACTCATGCGCGAAGCGAAGATCACCCAGATCTTCGAAGGCACCAATCAGATTCAGCGCCTCGTGATCAGCCGCCATCTGGCGGTCCCTTCTCTCTGACGCGTACCCGTCCGCGACTTGTCCGTGGAGAACATGGCATGCAGATTCGCGATGCCGTAGGTGGTATCCGGCGGTGCTTCCGGCTCGGGCGTGACGTCGCCTGGCACGTGCACCACAAAGGTGCCACCGGCGTGAAGCTGGATCTCCCCAACGGGGCAGGTAGGGCAACCGTGGCCCGACTGGTTGAGCGAGCCCACTTCACATCCGCTGACGTCACGGACGCCTTCACGGTTCGGTCGGCCATGGACGAGGTAACAGGACTGGGAGCGGTGAGCGTCACCGTCAGCTACGCCGAAGTGGCTACGCTTGGGCGGAACTTGATCAGGCACGGCAGGCTTCCGCTCGTGCGGTTCCGCCGTGTGGTGAACAGCAACCTGGTGGGCACCTTCAGCGTTTCCGGGTACAGCTGCGGCAGGGACGGCGGACAACGAGCCGCACAAGGGACGGCGCGGCGTCGTCATCCCCACTCCTCCCTCGCCGCGTACCAACGGCAAGATCGGGGACGGGCCACTTACGCGGCCGCCAAGGGTGACGTCGCCTCACTGAGACCCTGTCCGCCCCATGGGGCCTCCACGCTGGGAGCACCCGAGAGTTCGGCGACCTGCTCGTCCACGCCATAGGCGGTCCCATGCCTAGCGGCCGTCTAATCCGCCCCGACGGAGCTCTCCGCATGATGCCGCGTTGAGCCCGATAGCAACTCGCCTTCCAGCCTCCTACAGCGTCCCAGCAGGCGCACCCGACTTGAGGAGCAGCAATGTCACGAAGGCCATCCCCGAACTTCTCCGAAGTCAGGGGCCTGAGCAGACCGATCCGACTCCTCGCACCGGACGGTGTGCTGCACACCGATGACGGACTCGACATGTCCGGGAACGTCGACCTGGCCGCGTTCTACCGCGACATGGCGCTCGTACGCCGGCTGGATTCCGAAGCGATCGCGCTGCAACGGCAGGGCGAGCTGGGGCTGTGGCCTTCACTTCGCGGCCAGGAGGCGGCCCAGGTCGGCGCCGCATACGCGCTGGGCGATCAGGACATGGTATTTCCCTCGTACCGCGAACACGGTGTTGCTTGGTGCCGCGGACTCGACCCCGTGTCGCTCCTCGGCCTGTTCCGCGGGACGACGCTCGGTGGCTGGGATCCCCGTGAGCGCCGCTTCAGTCTCTACACCCTGGTCATCGGCGCTCAGGCCCTGCACGCGGTCGGCTACGCCATGGGACTCGTCCGTGACGACGCCATCGGCACGGGAGACGCCACCCGTGACACCGCCGTTCTCGCCTTCTTCGGCGACGGAGCCTTGAGCGAGGGTGAAACCAATGAGGCGTTCATCTGGGCCGCAGCCCAGAACCTGCCTGTGGTGTTCTTCTGTCAGAACAACCAGTGGGCGATCTCCGCTCCCTACAGCGTGCAGAGCAGGGTGCCCGTGGCGCAGCGCGCGGCCGGCTTCGGCTTTCCAGGGATACGTGTGGATGGCAACGATGTACTCGCGTGCTTCGCGGCAACCCGTCAGGCGCTAAACAGGGCCAGGTCCGGAAGCGGTCCGACCCTGATCGAGGCCCTGACCTACCGGATCAACGCCCATACCACCGCAGACGACGCGAGCAGGTACCGCCCTTCCTCCGGAACCGAGGAATGGGTGGCCAAAGACCCACTGAAACGTGTACGCCTGCACCTCACGGCGACCGGCGCGGCCGATGAGAAATACTTCGCCGACATCGAACGCCGCGAGCAGGAACTCGCCGAGCGCCTGAGAGTCGGCTGTCGAGCGCTGCCCGTGCCCGACCAGGCTTCTCCCTTCGAGCACACCTATGCCGACATGCCCACCGAGCTCCGCCGACAGCTCGCCGACCACATCCAGTTCATCGCTGGCGGCGAGGAGAACGGGGTCGCGCAGTGAACATCTCCATGGTCAAGGCCCTCAACGACGGCCTGCGCAAGACACTCATGGACGACCCCAAGGTGCTGCTGATGGGTGAGGACATCGGTCGGCTGGGTGGTGTCTTCCGCGTCACCGACGGCCTGCAGAAGGACTTCGGGAGTCTGAGAGTCGTCGACACACCGCTCGGCGAAGCGGGCATCGTCGGCGCTGCCATCGGTCTTGCCATGCGCGGGTACCGCCCCGTGTGCGAGATCCAGTTCGACGGCTTCGTCTACCCGGCCGTCAACCAGATCGTCAGCCAGCTCGCGAAGCTGCGTCATAGGTCTGGTGGCCTGCTGTCGTTGCCGGTAGTCATCCGTATTCCGTACGGGGGAGGCATCGGGTCGATCGAGCATCATTCGGAATCGCCAGAGACCTACTTCGCTCATACCGCGGGGCTGAAGGTGGTCACCTGTGCGACGCCCCAGGACGCGTATCACATGATCATCCAGGCTGTGAACGACGACGATCCCGTGGTGTTCCTCGAACCGAAGCGACACTACTGGCGCAAGGGAGAGGTGACGGTGGCCACCACCCCGCCACCACTCGCCCGCGCGCGTGTCCTGCGCCTTGGCACCGATGTCACGCTCATCAGCTACGGCCCGCTGGTCCCCGTAGCCCTGGAAGCGGCAGACATCGCCGCCGAGGAAGGACGCAGCATCGAGGTCATCGACCTGCGAAGCCTGTCGCCGCTGGACATGGACACCGTGCGGGAATCCGTCCACCGCACGGGCCGGGCCGTGGTGGCCCACGAGGCGTCCCTGTCGCACGGCTTCGGGGCCGAACTGGCCGCGAGACTTCAGCATGAGGAGTTCTACTTCCTCGAAGCCCCCGTTCTGCGGGTCACCGGATACGACACCCCGTACCCGCCGAGCCGTCTCGAGAGCGACTGGCTTCCTGGAGCCGACCGGGTTCTCGATGCCGTCGACCGCAGCATGAGTTACTAGAGAAGGAGCCGGTCACCGTGTCGAAACAGCAACAGTTCCTGCTCCCGGATGTCGGCGAGGGCCTCACCGAAGCGGAGATTCTCAACTGGTCCGTGCAGGTCGGTGACACCGTCGAGATCAACCAGATCATCGTGGAGATCGAAACGGCGAAAGCCGCCGTCGAACTGCCCTCTCCTTACGAGGGCGTCGTCAAGATTCTGCACGTGCAGGAAGGCGAGACCGTCCCCGTGGGACATCCGCTCATCACCGTCCTCAGTGAGGCCGGCGACGCGGCCCCGGAGGCGGAGGCAGTTCCGGCGTCGGCGACAGCGGCTCCCGACCGAGCAGCCCTGCTTGTGGGGTACGGGCCGCAGGAAGGGAGCAGAACCCGGCGCCGTCGTACTCCGGCCCTCTCGCCCGTGACCACCGTGCGGACGCCCGCGGCACCGTCGCCCACACCGAGCACCGGTGCCAAGCCGCCCGTCCGCAAGCTGGCGAAGGATCTGGGTGTCGACATCACCACCGTCCCGCCCACCGGACCAGGCGGCACCGTCACCCGCGAGGACGTCCACCGGGCCGCCGAGGCGGCCTGTGCTCCCGCGGCGACACCGCCCGCGCTGCAGCACTCGGAGCCCCCTGCCGAAACCCGCATCCCCATCCGCGGCGTACGTAAGCACACCGCCGCTGCGATGGTGGCCTCCGCGTTCACGGCCCCACATGTCACCGAGTTCATGACCGTCGACATGACGGCCACCATGGCACTCCGCGACACGGTCTCGGCCCGCCGTGAATTCACGGAGCTACGCGTCACACCGCTGCTCTTCGTGGCGCGCGCCCTCGTCCTCGCAGTGCGCAACACGCCCGAGGCAAATGCGAGTTGGGACGAGGAGGCACAGGAGATCGTGCTGAAACATGACGTCAACCTGGGCATTGCCGCAGCCACGGAACGAGGTCTCATCGTCCCCAACATCAAGCGTGCCGACCGGTTGTCCCTGAGCGAACTGGCTGAAGCCATCACATCGCTCACCAGCACGGCTCGGGCAGGGAAGACCTCACCTCAGGCGATGGCGGGGGGAAGCATCACACTCACGAACGTCGGGGTATTCGGGGTCGATACCGGAACTCCCATCCTCAATCCCGGTGAGGCGGCCATCCTCGCCATGGGCGTCATCCGACGAACACCGTGGGTCGTGACCGACGATTCGGGGGCGGAGAGGATCGAGCCCCGGTGGGTCACTCAGCTGGCCCTCTCCTTCGACCATCGCCTCGTGGACGGCCAACAGGGCTCCCGACTGCTCGCCGACACCGCCGCTCTTCTGCACAATCCCAGCCTCGCCATGCTCTGAGAGGTCGTTTTCTCCCGATGTTTCATCCCGGAATGGGTGTTTGATCCTGTGGTGTCGGGTCGCGCCAGGAGATGGGGGCTTCGTCGGTGAGGCGGCGGGCCATCAGATCGGTCATGGCCAGCTGGATCATGGCTTCGGAGCGGGCTGGGAGGGTTTCGTAGTCGCGGGCCAGGCGGCGGTGGAGCATCAGCCAGCCGTAGGTCCGCTCCACGGTCCAGCGCTTGGGCAGCGGCGTGAACCCCTTGATGCCGGGGGCGCGTTGGACGATTTCCATGTTGATACCAAGGCGGGCGGCGTGCTCGACGAGGTGCTGGCGGTACCCGCCGTCGACCCACACCTTGCGGACCGAGGGGTGGGCTGCGGCCACCTGGTCGATCAGGTGAGTGCCGGCGATGGAGTCCTGCACGCTCGCGGCGGTGACCAGCACCGCAAGCAGCAGTCCGAGGGTGTCGGTGACGATGCTCCGCTTGCGGCCCACGATCTTTTTCGCCGCGTCGGTGCCCTGCCCGGCGGCTGGGACGCTGGTTGAGGTCTTTACGCTTTGCGCGTCGATCACGCAGGCGGAGGGCTCCGCGTCTTTGCCTTGCTTCTGTCGTAACAGTCTGCGCAGCACGCCGGTGAGCTGGGCGAACACGCCATCGCGCTGCCACTTGGCGAAGTAGCCGTACACGGTCTCCCAGGGCGGGAGGTCGTGCGGGAGGTAGCGCCACTGCACGCCGGTGCGGTCCACGTAGAGGACCGCGTTCATGATCTCGCGCAGATCGTGCTCGGGCGGGCGTCCGATGTTCAGTGCATGTCGGCGCCGCTCGGCCCGCCAGGCGGACAGCACCGGTTCGATCAACTCCCAGCGGGCATCGGACAGATCACTCGGATACGGGCGACGTTCGGCCATGACCTGGACATACCGCCAGCCAGGGGCGTGCGCCCAGGCGTGCACCGCCGGTGGCGGAAGCACGCGGACCGGCGTCTTGGGATGAGACAGGCGCAAGCCGCAATCCGTCCCAGCCGTCACACCGTCCAGCGCATCCGTCACCTCGCTCCCACCAGCACCGCCGAAACGACGACCCACCGTCAGAAAGCCCAGGTCAAAGCGTACCTCAAGGGAGAAAACGACCTCTGAGAGGGCGCCGACGGACCCGTACAGCAGTCAGCCCCGCATGGTGGGAACGCGGGCGGGGCTGATCAGTATGTGTGGTCGTGAAGAGCGGTTACCTACGCGGCGAAAGTCGCTGCGGGGCTTCAACCGATCGTCCCCGCAGGCAAGGGGTGAGGCCCGGGGGACACTGTCCCCTTCACCACCACGAGCCCCCGACCACGCCCGGTCCCCGCTTGTTCCCCAGGGTCCATCGCAGGGCGGCGGTTGGTCTGGAGCGGCTTGCGTCCCTGCTCGGGGGATCGCGGGACGCAGAGCCACAACCATCCTTCCGCCCCGCGCCCCGAAGCGAGGCCTTACGCGCTGCGGCGCGGCTTGCGGCTGGATATCTTCGCGACCGACCTCGTGCGGGCGGCCGGCTGCTTCTGCGCAGTCGTCTTCTTCGCGGCCTTCTTGGCCTTCGGCAGGTCGTGGACCTCGGCGTCCTCACCACGGGAGGCTTTGGCCTTCTGTACGGACTCCTGCAGGGCGGCCATCAGGTCCACGACGCGGTCCGGCTCGGCCGGCTCCGGCGCCGCTGGCAGCTCGCGGTGTTCCCGCTTCGCCTCGATGATTTCCTGGACGGCTTCGGTGTGGGTGTCAGTTCTTGGGACAGGTACTCCACTGGATGCCGGTGTGGGGGGAAAGAAGAGGATTGCGCACAGGGTCTGGCGGTCCGGCACCCGCGGTCTGCCCTCGGCCTTCCTCGGACCTGGCTTCGGCAGAACGGCTCGATCAGCGATAAGTGGGAGATCGTGCCGCAGGTGGATCAACGTGGCGACCAACCGGTCGACGAACACCAGCTGATGTCGGGTGAGCCTGCGGGGTCATCGGCAAGCCGGCGGTGTCCACGACGTATAGGACGGTCGCGTACCGGGACTGCCACGGCTCCAGTGCCCGCCCCAGGTCGAACCGCCGCCCTCCTGGTGCCAGCCGGCCAGCACCCGCCGCCCTTCCTCCCACACGTGACCAGAAATCAGACCCCGTGACGCGCAGGGCCGGATCCAGGGAAGCCGCAGTGGAAGCTGATGCACCCCCACCGGCGACCACCCCGGCACCAACGACGCGGTGCTCATCGTGGACAAGACCGGCTTTGAAGAAGGACTCTGCACGACTGGCCCTGTCGCGGCAGGAGCGCCCTTGCCGCCTCGCAGTGTCACGCACAGAGACTACGGTCTGTCAGGCCAGTGACACGAGATCGGTATACGTATCGTTCCACATGTCCTCCACACCGTCGGGCAGCAGGATGATGCGCTCCGGCTGAAGTGCCTCAACGGCGCCCTCGTCGTGTGTGACGAGGACGACGGAGCCCTGATAGGTGCGCAGCGCACCGAGGATCTCTTCACGGCTGGCCGGGTCGAGGTTGTTGGTCGGCTCGTCGAGCAGCAGCACATTAGCCGAGGAGACGACCAGGGTGGCCAGCGCGAGACGGGTCTTCTCGCCGCCGGAGAGCACCCTGGCCGGCTTGTCGACGTCGTCGCCGGAGAACAGGAACGAGCCAAGGACCTTGCGGAGTTGCACCAGGTCCAGGCCGGGTGCAGACGCACGCATGTTCTCCAGTACGGTGCCGTCCGGGTCAAGGTTCTCGTGCTCCTGCGCGTAATAGCCGAGCTTCAGACCGTGGCCCTTGATCACCTGGCCGGTGTCGGGCTTCTCCACGCCGGCCAGGAGGCGGAGCAGGGTGGTCTTCCCGGCACCGTTGAGGCCGAGGATCACCACGCGCGATCCCTTGTCGATGGCCAGGTCGACGCCAGCGAAGACCTCCAGCGAGCCGTACGCCTTGGACAGGCCCTCCGCGGTCAGGGGCGTCCTGCCGCAGGCTGCCGGTTCGGGGAAGCGAAGTTTCGCCACCTTGTCGGCGCGCCGCTCCTCCTCCAGGCTGGCCAGCAGGCGCTCCGCACGCCGGGCCATGTTCTGCGCGGCGACCGCCTTGGTCCCCGCGCGCAGCCGGTTGGCCTGGTAGGTCAGGGCGGCCGCCTTTCGCTCGGCGTTGCTGCGTTCCCTCCTGCGTCGGCGCTCGTCGGCGCTGCGCTGGGCCTGGTACCGCGCCCAGCCCATGTTGTAGACGTCCAGAGCGCACCGATTGGCGTCCAGGTGGAACACCTTGTTGACCACCGTCTCGATGAGGTCAAGATCGTGCGAAATGATGACGAAACCGCCCTGGTAGCGCTTGAGGAATTCGCGCAGCCACAGGACGGAGTCGGCGTCGAGGTGGTTGGTGGGCTCGTCCAGCAGCAGCACGTCGGCGTCGGAGAAGAGAATGCGGGCCAGTTCGACACGCCGACGCTGGCCGCCGGACAGAGTGCGCAGCGGCTGGTCCAGAATCCGGTCGGGCAGGCCGAGGCTGGCGGCGATAGTGGCCGCCTCGGCCTCGGCGGCGTACCCGCCTTTGGCGAGGAACTCGCTCTCCAGCTGCTCATAGGCGCGCAGCGCCTTCTCCCGGACGGTGTCGGGTCCGTCCGCGAAACGGTGCTGACAGTCGCGCATGGCCCGCATCACGGTGTCCAGACCGCGGGCGGACATGATCCGGTCCAGGGCCAGGACGTCCGGGTCCCCGGTGCGCGGGTCCTGCGGCAGGTAACCGACCGCCCCGGAGCGGGTGACGGTGCCGTCGGCCGATGGCCCTTCGCCGGCCAGGCATCTGGTCAGGGTGGTCTTGCCCGCGCCGTTGCGGCCGACGAGGCCGACGCGATCGCCCTTGGCGATGCGGAAGGACGACGGCTGGAGCAGGACGCGGGCGCCGACGCGGAGTTCGAGGTCGGTGGCGGTGATCACGGGAAGCAGGGCTCCGGGGAATGGTTCGGTGAGGGGCTGCGGCGGCCGGGAGGGAACCAGGGTCCGGGGTGGCGCCCGGGCCCGGTCCTCCCCCGGTGGTGGACTACTTGACCGCGATGGCGATGGGCAGGACGCCGCCGGCGTTGTAGCGGACTGCCTGCACGGTGAAGCCGGCCGCTTCCAGCTGGGATCGCACGTCGCTCTCGCTCGAGAAGTTGAGGTAGGTCGCCTGGACGATGTCGCCCATGATGGACAGCTCGCGGCGCAGATCGTCCTCGCCAATGCGGTACTTCGTCCAGGCGGCGGCGTGCTCGGGGGCCTCCCACGGCGGCGGGGGCGGCGGGGTCAGGAAGCTGATCAGCAGTCGGCCGCCGGGCCGCAGCGCCTTGTAGAAGGAGCGGTACAGGTCCGTCAGCCGCGCCGGGTCGGACTCGTACATGTTCAGACCGTTGCTGACGAGTAGGTCGAGCTCCGCCTCTGCACCGAGGTTCCACGCGTCCTCGTGGCGGAAGGAGGCGCATGCGGCGAGGCCGTGGCGCCGGGCGTTCTCCTCGGCGTAGCGCAGGGACTCGGTGTCGAGGTCGACGCCGACCAGCCGGACGCCGGTCACGTTCCGGTAGTCCTGTTCGAGGAGGTCGTCCATGACGCCGCAGGGGACGGACGCGAGGGTTGCGCCGTCGGTGATGTGCTCGGCGATCAGTGCCCTGAAGCGGTGGTAGCGCTCGCGGGCCTGGCAGAGCAGGGAGTTGTTGAGCAGCCAGTGTTCCAGCGGGGTGACGGGCTGCTCGGGCCGGTTGCGGAAGATGTACGACGTCCAGTAGCCGTTGAGGCCGCGGTTGTGCAGCAGGAAGCGGCCCAGCTCGAAACGCTGGAGCTGGTGGAGGAGTTTGAGGGTCTCCTCCAAGGGCAGGACGAGCCGGCCCGCGGCGCGCAGCCGGCGTTCGATGTCCGCCGCGATCCGCTCGGTCGAGGCCGCGTCCGTGATTCTGGTGCTGGTGTGGTGGGAAACGGTGGATGCCATGATCGTGTCTCCGGGGGTCGGGGGGTCGGGGCGGGGGTGTCAGACCGTCCAGCCGATGCGGGCGAAGCTGTCGCGCACGGCCGGGTGGGCGAGCATTCCGGCGTTGCCGAGGGCCCGCAGCACGTTCTTGACGATGGGCACGTCGGGGGTGATCTCGAATCCGGCGTAGAGCGATTCCACGGAGGTGCGGGCCTGTTCCCGGTCACCGATGAGGGTGGCGAGCAGTTCGACGTTGAACTGCTTCTCCGACTCCACGGACAGGTATAGGGTGACGAACTCCGCCAGGTGGGTGCCGATGGCCTCGCGGTAGTCGTCGGGGATCTCCCGCCACAGGTAGGTCATCAGGTCGAAGAAGAACGCGTAGTGGCGGGACTCGTCGTTCATGTGGTCATTGACGTAGTACTTGATGGAGGGGTGGACGCCGGGGCTGTTGAAGAACTCGACGAGTTCGCGCACGAGGGTCGTCTCGAAGCAGCAGTTGGCGAGTATCTCGAAGACGTCGTGGTAGCGGGGGTCCAGCTTGGCGCGGATCTCGCCGACCGCGCGCCGGGAGTCCGGGAGCGCGTAGTCGATGTCGCTCAGGTGCGGGTAGCGCTGCCGCAGTTGAAGGATCATGTCCTGGGCGATGTACACGTGGTAGTACTCGTCGATCATGACCGAGTAGGTGTTGAGCCTGGTCTCCTCGGTGAACGCCACGGGCAGGTCCCCGTGCAGGAGTTTGGAGCAGGCCGAGACGATCTCCTTGATCTCCAGGTTCACGATGTCGTGCAGGTACTTGTAGAAGGACTGCACGAGGACGTCGTCCTTCGCGGACTGACCGAGGTCCCGCACCTCCTTGGCGAGCAGTAAGGGCTGCTTGTCCTCGGGGAAGAAGAAGCCGCTCTGGGCGAAGTCGATGGTCTTGCGAGGGCGGGTGCGGACGGACGAGCGAGCCTCCCAGCGTTCCGTGTACTGCGCGGTCAGGCTGGACAGGGTCCGCTCGGACGGGGCGTTCTCCTGGGGCACCGACGGAACTCGCTGGTCAGGACCTATGCGGGTGTCTGCGGAGATCATTTCCCGCGCTTATGTAGATCGTTTCCCATCACCCTGGTCAGCTGCCTCGCCGAAGCACCCGACCGCCGGGACGCGTACCATCACACCAAACTCCTGCTGGACATCCGCGTCCGGGGATCAGGCTGACGCGCCCCCCTCCCGGACCGCAGCGGCGTACGCGCATTGGGCCAGGATCAGCCGATCACAACCAGTCAGAAGTCTCAGACGGCGACCACGCAGTTGTCGGAGCTGTGGGTGCCGTGGACGGTGACGATGCCGGCCGTGCCATCGCCGAAGAAGCGGGCGAGCATGCCAGCTGGACGGCCGCCGAAGAGGAGCGGGCCGAGGACCGGTGCGATGTCGGCGTCGTGGAGTTCGTCCGCGCCGTCGGCGGCCACGGACAGACGGCAGGTGCGCGGGGACACGAAGTCCTGGACGATGCTGGTGCCCGCCTCGGCGGCGGTGGTCACCGCCGTCTCCCACTCCGCCGGGTCCGTCTCGCGGCCGATGGCGACCTGCTTGCCGCTCATCCCGATGCTCGCCTTGAGCACCAGCGACTCGCGGTTGTCCACGGCGTACCGGACGAGGTCGACCTTGCGGTCGCCTCGGTGCGTGAAGCGGTGGGACAGCACCCGCGTCCACGGGAGGTACCGGTCGACCAGGGCCTGCTCGGCGGCGCTCATCCACGGGCGGCCCTCCGACAGGAGCCCCATGGTGAGCTTGCTGGACAGGAAGGTGGACGTCTGGGTGCCCACGAGCAGGCAGCCGTGGTCCAGGGCGTCCTGTACGGGCGCGGTGTCGATGCCCAGTTCGAGCCAGTCCGGGATGGTGAAGTCCCTCAGCCCCACCAGGTAGCGCAGGTGCGGCGGGCAGTCCCAGGCCTCGTGGAGGTCCTCAGGCTCGAAGAAGCGCGCGGTCAGGCCCCGGCTGGTGAAGTACTCGGTCTGCATGTCGAAGTACCGGGTCGAGCCGCCCTGGTCGCGGGCGCTGCCCAGCACCGCCACGCGGGGCGCCACGCCCAACTCCGCGCACAGGTCGCGGAACATCTCGGTGCGTACGGCGAAGGGGTCCTGGCTGCCGAACGGCACCCGGCCCTGGTCGTCGGCGTACAGGTCGCGCCAGACCGCCAGGCGGGAACGCACCTCCACCGGGCCGCCGAGCGCCCCGCTGACGTTGAACTCCAGGAACTGCGGGCCGTTCGGGCCGATCACGATGTCCGGGCGGGTCACGCAGTCCGCGTACCGCTCCTCGACGAACTGGTCGGCCATGAAGAGCTGGTGCTCGCTCTCCGGCATGCGGTACGCCGCCAGCCGGCCCTCCGTGGTGGCCGCCGTCTCCAGCGCGGTGCGGCGCACCAGGTCGAGCAGCGCGGCGGTCACCCGGAACAGCTCCGCGTACGACGCGCGCGGCAGCGCGATGGGCGCTGCGGGCAGCAGCCGCTGGTACGGCCAGCCGGTGTCCCGTATCTCGTGGTCCAGCATCCGGCGGATCGTGGCCGGGGGCACGGCTGGCGGGGCGATGCGGTGGTCGCCGAACCACGGGTGGCCCGACGGCGCCTGCGTACCGACCTCCACGAGCGCGCTCATGCGCCTTCCCCCCGACCCTTCCGGTCCGCTCGGGACACCGACCCCGGTACGGATGGCATGTGCCCAGGTCAGACCGGCGCTCATCCGCGATGTGGATAGCGTACAGTCGCACCGCCCGGCAACCGCCGTATCGCACAAGGGAGATCGACGCATGACGCTGCGCCGCATCCGGGACAACGAGTACGTGGAAGAGCACGGCGGGGACTACGAGGACTTCGAGCCCGGGATGCTGATCCGGCACTGGCCGGGCCGGACCATCACCGAGACCGACAACACCTGGCTGACCCTGCTCACCATGAACCAGCACCCGCTGCACTTCGACCGCGCCTACGGCGAGGGCGCCGAGTACGGGAGGGTCCTCGTCAACAGCGGGATCACCCTCTGCCTGATCGGCGGCATGACCGTGCAGGCCCTCTCCGCACGGGCGGTGGCCAACCTGGGCTGGGACAAGGTCCGCCTGAAGGACCCGGTGTACGTCGGCGACACGCTGTACGCCGAGAGCCGGATCCTCCACAAGCGGCTGTCCAGGTCCCGCCCGGGACAGGGGATCATCACGGTGGAGACGACGGGCAGGAAGTCGACCGGGGAAACGGTCATCGTGTTCGAGCGCTCCTTCATGGTCCGCTGCCGCGAGACGCGGCACGAGGCCCCTCAGCCGCACGAAGCCTCGTAGAGCGCCGCAGCGGCGGCCGTGTCCTCGACAGCCATGCCGACGCTGCGGAACACCGAGGTACGGCCGTCCCCCGCGGCCAACCCGTCCACCAGCGCGCCCAGTTCGACCAGCTGATGCTCGCCGATCAGTCCTGCGGCGAGCGCGGCCCGTACCTCGGCGGCCTCCTCGACCGCTGCGGACCGCTCCTCCACGACGACGAACGCGTCCGCGAGCAGCGCCGGTTCGACCTCGACCGCGTCCTCGTGGGTGCCGCCGATCACGTTGACGTGTGCCCCAGGGGCCACCCAGTCGGCCGCCACCAGGGGCGTGCGGTCGCTGGTCGAGGTCGTCGTGCAGACGATCTGGGCGTCCAGCACGGCGTCCCGGGCCATATCGCACACCGTGACCTGCACCGCGGGGCCCGACGTGTCCCGTACCCACTGGGCGAACCTCTCCGTACGGGCACGGGTGCGGGAGAACACCCGCACCGAGCGGACCGGGCGGACCGCCGACACCGCCCGTACCAGCGCCCGCGCCTGCACCCCGGCACCGATGAGGGCCAGGTCCTCGGCGTCCTTCGGGGCGCACAGGCGGGTCGCGAGAGCCGCGACCGCGCCCGTGCGGACGGCGGTCAGCTCGGCGCCCTCCAGCAGCGCCGTGACCCGCCCGGTCTCCAGGTCCGTCAGCACCACCACGCCGTGGATCAGCGGGAGGCCGCGGTCGGGATTGTCCGGAGTGAGCGTGGTGATCTTGACGCTCCCCACCCCGCGCCTCTCCCAGACCGCCGTCCCTGCCAGCAGCTCCCGCTGCGGGCCGTGCTGGACGACGGTCCGCGACGGCGAGGACGTCCTGCCCGCCGAGAGATCGGCGAACGCGTCGGCCAGCGCGTCGATCACCCGGAGCAGACGCTCCTCGCCCGCCATGTCCCCGGCGTTGATCATCAACGGTCCCGCCATGCGCCCCTGCCGTCCTCACAGGCGCTCAGCTCCGCGACGACGTCGACGATCAAGTCCTCCTGCCCGGCGATGGCCTGACGCCTGCCGAGCTCGAAGAACACGTCGCGCGGATCGACCCCGGCGCGCCCGGCGTGGTCGAGCACCTGATGTTTGAACCCCGAGAAGACCCCGGCCAGACCGCTGACGATGCTCAGCGAGCCGATGACCGGTGGTGCGGGCATGAGTTCCCGCTCCGCGAACTCGGCGGCGTCGAGCAGCGCGTACAGGTCGATTCCGGTGCGGAACCCGGTGCGTTCCAGGACCGGAACGAGCACCTCCAGCTGGGTGTTGCCCGCCCCGGCACCGAAGCCGCGTGCGCAGCCGTCGATGATCGTGGCGCCCGCCCCGGCGGCGGCAACCGAGTTGGCGACGGCCATGCCGAGGTTGTTGTGCCCGTGGAAGATCACGGGCACCTCGACGGCCCCGACGATCGCGCCGATCCGCTCGGTGACGTCCTCGGGCAGGAAATGGCCGGCGGAGTCCATGATGCCGACCGCCTGCGCCCCGTACCCCACGGCCTTCGCCGCATGCTCGGCCAGCTCGGCGGGCGTCGCCATATGGCTCATCATCAGCACGCAGTGCGCCTCGGCGCCCTCGGCCCGCAGGAATTCGAGGTGGCGCTCGGCCAGCGACGTCTCGGTGCAGTGCACGCCGATACGGAGGACGTCGGCGCCGTGCGCGACCGCCCTGCGCAGATCGGCGGAGGTGCCCCAGCCGGGCAGCATGAAGACGCCCATCCTGGTGGTGGTCAACGCCTCCCGCACGGTCGACAGCATCTCGTCGTCGCTGACGGCGGCCCGCCCGACCTGGAGCGAGGAGGCGCCCAGGCCGTTGCCGTGGCCCACCTCCACCACCGGGATCCCCGCGGCGTCGGCGGCTTCCGCGTACCCGCGCAGCGCGGCGGCGCCGAGCTGGTGCCGTACCGCGTGCTGGCCGTCGCGCAGCGTCGGGTCGTGGATCGTCACGGAGCTCATCGGCCCGCCCCCGTCCGGGCTGCCGAGGAGAGCCGGGCAGCGTGCTGCTCGGCGACCATGATGGCCGCCGAGTTGATGATGTCCAGGTTCCCGGCGTACGGCGGAAGCACTTCGCTGTCCGCCATGACCTCCAGGGAGACGGTGATCCGGTCGCCGCTCACCGTGCAGGCGACGACCTCGTAGCAGGGCTGGACGGCCCGGACCTGCTCGGCCGCTGCGGCGACGACGGCGCGCACCGCCTCGGCGTCGGCTCCCGGGGCGACCGCGTGCACGGCCGTCCGGAAGGGCGCCGGGGGGACGGCAGGGCTGATGTTGAGGACCGCCTTGGTGTCGCGCACACCGGAGAACGCGGTGACGGCGTGCTGGGTCGTGGCCACGTACTCGTCGAGGTTCAGCCGGGTCGCGCGGCCCGCGATGGTGGAGGCCACGGTTGAGACGACCTCGATGTACTCCACGTCGAACCGGTTCGCGAGCGCGTGCGCGATCGGCACCGACGCCTGCCCGCCGCAGCTGATCAGGTTGATGTTGCGCACCGCCGACCCCTGCATGCCGGTGACGGTCGGCACCACCATCTGCCCGATCTTGCTGGGCGTCATGTCGATCAGCAGCGTGCCCAGTGGTTCGAGCAGCCGCCAGTGTTCGGCGTGCGCCATGGCGTTGGTGGCGTCGAAAACGACATCGAATGCCCGCGGCGCGGCGAGGATCGCGTCGATCCCGTCCGACGACGTCGGGTAGCCGAGCCCGGCGGCGTACCGGAGGCCGGCGGAGTCGGGGTTGCGTCCGGCCACCAGGGCGCACTCCAGAACTTCGGAGCGGTGCGCCTTGCTGACCAGGTCCTGGCCGATGGCCCCGGTGCCGATGACGGCGACGGAGACAGGGCGTACGGTCCCGGGCGTGACGCCGGTGGTGTCGTCAACGACGGTCACGGGCTGCCTCCTCTCCGTTGCTCCACGCGCCTTTGGCGCGGCACCCGAACCGCTGTGCCCACGCGTCCCCGAGCGCCACCGTCGTACGGGCCATGCGGGCGAACGGCGGGCCGACCATGCTCCCGTCCAGGAGCGCGACCCCGCCGTCGGCCGCCTGCACGGCCTCGGTGATGCGCCGGGCCCGGCGCAGCTCTTCCGGATCTGGCCGCAGGGCGCGGTTGATCGCGTCCAGTTCGGCCGGGTGCACGGTCACCTTGCCCTGGAAGCCCAGCTCGTGGACGCGGGCGATCTCCTCGGCCAGCACCACGGGCTCGCCGAGCCGGAAGTTGGCTGTGTCGATGCAGGCCGTGCCGTAGCGGGCGCAGGCCATGGCCATCGCCTGCCGCGCCGGGAGCATGTTCGCCCAGGTGATCTCGACGCCCATGGTGGCGGCCAGGTCGGCCGAGCCGAGCACCAGGCCGTCGGCGGCCTCCGCGATCGCGTCGACGCCGGCGACGGCCCAGGTCGTCTCCACGGTCACGTAGATCTGCGGATGCACGCCCGCCGAGGCGAGGGTGTCGCGCATCAGGGTGACCTCGGCCGCGACGTCGACCATGGTCATCACGACGAAGCCGGGCTTGACCGGGCACTCGGCGAGCATCAGCAGGTCGTGGACCGCTTCAATGGTGCCCAGCTCGTTGACGCGCACAGCGACGTTCGCCGGCTCGGGGGCCTTCTCCAGAGCTGCCCGGCACACATTCCGCGCTGCCGCCTTCTGCTGCGGCGGGACCGAGTCCTCCAGGTCGATCACATGGAGGTCCGCGTCGTACGACCAGGCCTTGACGACCTGGTCGAGGGAGAGCGCCGACGTGTACAGGATGCTGCGGGGGGTGGCCCGGGCCGCGCCCGTCACCGGACCGCCTCGGCCGCGAGCGGGCCAGCCGGGCGGGCGCCCGCCTCGACCAGCACCTTGCCCAGGTCGCGGATCTGCTGCTCGGTCTGGCCCGCGCGCATCATGACCCGCAGGCCCGCCGTACCGCGCGCGACGATCGGGAAGAAAACCGGGGAGACGTAGAACCCTGCCTCGATGACGAGACGGCCCGCCTCGATCACGGTCGCGTCGCTCATCGGCACCAGCCGGATCGGGAAGGTGCTGCCGCCCTGGTCGGTGTGGATCAGCGAGTCGAAGAGCTCGATGTTGCGGTAGAGGCGGTTCTGCAGCGTGGTCAGTTCGTCGGTCCGGTGGATCTCCGCCGAGGCGAGGCCGGCGCCCACCGAGGCGGTGTCCAGGAGCTGGGAGTAGTTCAGGGCGCCGCCGAAACGCTCGATGATGCGCAGCGTCTCCTTGGACTGCCCGTCGAGCACGATCGCCGCACCGCTGGTGCCGAACGCCTTGTTGAGGGTGACCACCGTGATGGTGCGCTCGTCCTGGGCCGGGTTGTGCGTACGGACGTAGCCGATCCCTCGCTCGCCGTACGCCGACAGCGAGTGCGAGTCGTCGTAGTAGACCAGCAAGCCGTACCTGTCCTGGAGCTCTGCGAGCTCCTTCACCGGCGCGTAGCCTCCCAGGCTGTCGCTGCCATCGCAGACGTAGGCGACCTGGGCGTATTTCTTGCACATGTCCTCGATGAAGTCGAGGTCGTGGTGGCGGGAGGTGACGACCTCGGTCTCGTCGGCGCAGACCGGCTTGACGTTGGCCATCGATACATGGGCGTTCTTGTCGAAGATCATCAACGGCCGGGTGCCGTTGCCCAGATGGCCGGAGGCGATCAGCGGAAGCAGGCCGAAGGTCGCGGTGCTGGCGGCGATGGAGCAGACGACCTGGGCGCCGAACAGCTCGCCGAGCGAGGTCTCCAGCTCCTGCATGGCGGGGATCTGGACCCGGCTGCGGGCGATGCAGTGGTCGAGCACGCCGTAGCGGCGCAGTGCGTCGACGGCACCCTCGATCACCTTGGGGTGGGAGTCGAGGTCCAGGTACGAGCAGCAGCTGAAATTGACGAACTCGTGGCCCGCGGGGATGAACTCATGGCCTTCGGTGGCGCGCAGGACGCCCGTCTCGGCGTCGAAGTCGGCCACGATCCCGGCTAGGCCGTGGCGCTCCGACATGTCCCAGAACTCGTTGCCGATACCGATCAGCTTGTCGTTGTTGCGGTACCGGTGGGTGGGGGTGATGGTCTGGCGCTCGGTCATGACGTGGTATCCGCCGGTTCGTAGTTGTAGACGCCCCTGAGCTTCCGGTAAACCGCGGTGTAGATCGCCACGCCGAGCACGTACGGGCGGCGGAATATCTTCGGGTCGCGCAGCCAGAAGTTCATGTTGATGTTCATGTCGTCCAGCGACTCGGCCTGGTGCCACCAGCCGAGCGGCAGATAGAGCATCTCGCCGGGCTTCAGGACCAGTTCGCGCCGCTGGGCGAGCTTGGCGGCGAGCTTCGGATAGCGCGCCCAGTCCACGTCGTCGAAGTCGAAGACCTGCGACTTGTCGCCGAACCCGCGCCTGAGCGACCTCGGGTAGTACTCCCAGAAACCGGGAGGAGCCAGGACGAACCGCTTGCTGCCCTCCAGGCAGATGTTGAAGTTCTCCAGCTCGTCGAAGTGGCTCTGGGTGAACACGCCCTTGTGGCTGATCCACAGGTTGGCGGCGTTCATGGGGCCGCGGTAGTCGAAGAGCTTCCCGGCGTCGAAGCCGAGGATCGCGTTGACGTCGGCCGGGCTGTTGCGGAAGTTCGAGACGATGCGGTTCCACGTTCGCGGGTCGTTCATGTACCGGTCGTCCTCAAAGAACTCGCGGAGCCTGATCTCCCTGGTGGTCCACCGCTCTGGATTCTGCTTGTCGCCCGGCTCGGTGAACAGAGTGACCCTCATGTCGCCGAGGCGCTCGGCCACGCCGTCGCGGCCCAGGCCCTGGGTACCCTTCGGCAGGTTGATGACCACCGGGACGTCGGCCCGAATAAGGGCTTCCCGCCCGAAGGCCAGGAACTCGTCGAACGAGATACGGGGAACCGGTAGGCCTCCGATGCTGTCCCGCCCGGACACAGAATGCGCCGTATTCACAACTCTGTCCTCGTTCTTCACTCACTGTTCTGCTGTTGCCATTTCCGGAGTGGGCTGCGCAGCAGACTCCCCCCTCCGCAGCACCGGCTGTCCGACGAGGCTCAGCACCAAGGCGACGAGTCCGCCGGCGACCCCAGCCCATGCGGCGTGCGCGGAAGTGCCCAGGTCGGCCAGACGGCCGCCGACGGCCGTGCCCGACGCGATGCCGAGGGCGCCGCAGCTGTTGAGCCACGAGAACGCCTCGGACAGGGCGCCCTTCGGAGCCACGGCTTCAAGGAGCGTGCTGCCCGCTATCAGGGCGGGCGAGACCGCGACGCCCGCGACGACCGCCAGTACAGCCATCACGGGAAGGGAGCCCGCGAAGGCCAGGGGAATCGCGCTGAGCGTCAGCACACAGGTAGTGACCGCGAGCAGTATGCCCTGCGGCACACGCCAGTTGACAGCGCCGTAGACCGCCCCGGCGACGAAGCTGCCCACCGCGATCAGCGCCAGCAGCACACCGCCCAGACCGGGCGCCGATCGCTCCTGAGCGAACGCGATCATCGTGACGTCGACCGCCCCGAACAGGAAGCCCATGCCGGCGTAGGTGATCATCAGCACCCAAACCCCGGGCACCGTGATCGCCCGCTGTGGGCGCTCGTCCGGCTTCTGGACGCTCGCCGGCTCGGACCGCCGGTGCAGCGCCACGAAGATCGAGCCGGTCACGGTCAGCATCACGCAGGCGACCAGTCCTCCTGCCGGGTGCACCGACGAGCTCAGCACGGTGACCAGCAGCGGCCCGAGGAGAAAGATCGTGTCGTCGAGCATGGACTCCATGGCGTATGCGGTACGCAGCGCACTCTGGTCGACGAACGCCGCCCAGCGCGCCCGCATGAAGCCGGTGAACGAAACGGAGGTGCACCCGGTGACCACAGCCGCGGCGACCATCGCCCACAGCGGGAACTCCAGCCCGATCGATACCAGCAGCAGTGTCATGCCGACCGCATGACCCAGGCAGGTGGTGAGCAACACCTTGCGCTGGCTGCGCCGGTCGGCCAGGCGCCCGAGGAACGGGGCTGCCACTCCCTGGGAGATGAGCATCGCCGCCGCCACCGTGCCGGCGTCGCCCAACGATCCGGTGACGGCCGAGATCAGCATCAGACAGCCGATGGAGCGCATGGCGATCGGGAACCGGCCGACCATGCCCCAGAAGGCCAGCGCGCCGGCGCCGGGCGACCTCAGTAATCGCAGATAGGACCCCAGCCCGGAATTCGACGGCGACGCACCCTCGGACACAATTCTCCTGTCAGCACAGAATGGATGACTCGAAATAATCTCGGAACTCTCGGGCTGAAAAAAGCGTGATCCGCTGCGCGTTCAGGAAACCGACTGCCGTGCGTTAGCGGCGCGAACCCCCGTTCCACACCTATGTGTTGGCTCGTCATGCTAGGTCGGCCACCCGCAGAGTGTCAATGGAGGGAATCCAGTCGGTGCAGCACGAAACAGCCAGACTTGACACCGGTCAAAATGCCTCCACTCGACGTGATTCGAATATTCTGGACGGAGTATTATTCGTGCTTTCCCATAAGATGGCGGCCGACCGCATGCGAAAGAGACGATCGTGAACAACATTCAGGAGGCGGCGTGACCGAGCGAACGCTCGAGAGTCAGGAGATCGGCCAGGAACTCCCAGTCTCGAAGACCTCGGAGGACGAGGCGAGCGAGGCCATACAGCAGCGGAAGAACGGCCTGGACAGGGATGTGAGCGAGCAACTCGCCAAGAACATGAGGCAGGGCTGGGCCGACACCGAGCGGCACGACCTGCAGCCGATCCCGCAGGCCGAGCACACCGCCCGCCGCCGTGCCGTACTGTCCGCGCGCTTTGTCGGCGAGCGCCTGGTGATCCCGGCCGGCAACCTGAAAGTCCGCGCCAACGACACGGTCTACCGGTTCCGTCCCTCCTCCGACTACACGTATCTGACGGGTGACCAGACCGAGAACGGGGTACTGGTGCTGGAACCCCGGGAGAGCGGCGGCCATGAGGCCATCGTCTATCTGCTGCCACGCTCCGACCGGGAGAACGGCGAGTTCTGGCTCTCCGACCGCGGCGAACTGTGGGACGGCCGCCGCAACAGCCTCAGCGAGAACGAGCGTCTCCTCGGCCTGCCCTGCAGGGACGTCCGCACGCTCGCCGACGCGCTCCGGAAGAGCGCCGGCCCGGTCCGCCTGCTGCGCGGCTACGACGCCGGCATCGAGGAGGCCCTCACCGACATGGTCACCGCGGAACGCGACGAGGAGTTCCGCGTCTTCCTCTCCGAAATGCGGCGGATCAAGGACGAGTTCGAAATCGCCGACCTGCGTTTCGCCTGCGAGGCCACCGCCCGTGGCTTCGAGGACGTCGTCCGCTCCCTCGACCAGGCGCGGGCCACGTCGGAGCGGTACATCGAGGGCACGTTCTTCCTGCGCGCCCGGGTCGAGGGCAACGACGTCGGCTACAGCACGATCGCCGCCGCCGGGCCTCACGCGACCACCATCCACTGGGTGCGCAACGACGGCGCGGTCCGTGACGGTGAGCTGCTGCTGCTCGACGCCGGCGTGGAGACCCGCAACCTCTACACCGCGGACGTGACCCGCACCTTGCCGATCAACGGCCGGTTCACGCCCTTGCAGCGCAAGATCTACGACGCGGTGTACGAGGCCCAGGAGGCCGGCATCGCGGCGGTGAAGCCGGGTGCTCCGTACCGCGACTTCCACCAGGCCGCTCAGCGCGTACTCGCCACCCATCTCGTCAAGTGGGGCTTGTTCGGTGACATGGACGTGGAGAAAGTCCTGGACCTGGGGCTGCAGCGCCGCTGGACCATGCACGGCACCGGCCACATGCTCGGCCTTGACGTGCATGACTGCGCTGCGGCCCGAATCCAGATGTATGTCGAGGGCGTGCTGGAACCGGGGATGTGCCTGACTGTGGAGCCGGGCCTCTACTTCCAGGAGGACGACCTGACGGTGCCGGAGGAATACCGAGGCATCGGCGTGCGCATCGAGGACGACATCCTCGTCACCGAGGACGGCAACGAGAACCTCTCGGCCGCACTGCCGCGGCAGGCGGACGAGGTCGAGGCCTGGATGGCCGGTCTCCGCTCCTGACGCACTGTCGAGGCCGGATCGCGGAGCTCGCAGGCGGCCTCGACGACGCCGACCGCCGTCGTCTGCCGGAACAGGATGGCCAGCACACGATGCCTCGTCGGGCCGCCCGGACCTGGGAGATCCAGGCCGGCCCGACAGAGTGACCAAGAGTCGTCAAATACTCGGCCGGTCGGAGCGACGGCTGTGCCCGTGGCCGACGATCCCCCGTGCCAGAAGGGCGACGCAGACTGGGCAGCACACCTCGTCGGACACCGTACGTGGTAATCGTCGAGCTCTGCTGACCAGTGCCGCTGTGCGCCAGGCCGCCTTCCACCGAGCGGTCTTCCCGGCCACCTTCTGCCTCCTGTCCGCCCCTACGCCAGCGGCCGGGGTTCGAGGCCGAGACGGTCGTCGGCGGCGGGGGTGACGGGCGTCGAGTCCCTCGTGACCAGAAATTCGGGTCGGGTGGGGTTCTTCGGGGCGTTGTCGACCGCGTTGTACGTGATCAACAGGAGCGCACGGCGGTCGGGGGAGACATTGTTCGATGAGGAGTGGACGATGCTCGGGTGGAAGGCGTGCACCGCGCCGGCCTCCCCTGTGATCAGCACGCGCCCGCTCTCCGCGGCCATCTTCTCGGCCCGCTCCTCGCGCACCGTGTAGGCGAGATCCGCCGACACGTGCTGTTGCCAGTCGGAGTCACCCTCCGGCCCCTTCTCAGGCAGATCGAAAAGCCCCATGCGGTGGGAGCCGGGGATGACGACGAGCGGCCCGTTGCCCTCATGTATGTCGTCGAGAGAAAGGGCAATGTTGACTGCGTTCGGAGTCGCCATGCCGTCCTCCTCGCTCCAGAAGGCATAGTCCTGGTGCCACGGCCAGGCCGCGCCCTCGTGGGCCTGCTTGAGGTTGACCTTGAACTGGTAGACGTACACGGGCCCGCCCGTCAGTTCTTTGGCCAGGGCCACCAGCTGCGGGTGCCGGACCAGCGCGGCGCACACCTCGTCGAACGCGTGGCAGCCGTGGATGGCGCGGACCGTGTCCGAGCCCTTCTCGTACACCACCTCGGGCCTGCGCTCGCGGCTGATCGCTGCCACCCGCTCCTTGAGCAGGGTCACGGCCTGATCCGTGAAGCGATAGGGAAACTCGCACCAACCGTCGCGGTCATAGGCAGTCTTCAGGCCCGTGAGCGCGGATTCGGTGACGACAGACATACGTGTTCTCCCTCAGATGGGTGTTCCTGATGGTGTGTGCAGATGCGACGGGTGTACTCAGTTCGCCGTCGCGGCGGGCGGATCGCCCGCGGTCAGGGCAAGCCGGTCGATCTTTCCGCTAGGTGTGCGCGGAAACTCGTGCTCAATCGGGACGTACGCCGACGGCAGCATGTAGTCGGGCAGGCAGGCGGCCAGCTCCTTGTGCAGGGCGGCCGCGTCCGGGACCGGCCGCCCGCTCGGCCGGTAGTAGGCGATGAGCCGGGTGTCCCCCACACCGGATGACCGGGCCACCACGACGGCGTCGGCGATGCCATGAAGCGACCGAATTCTGGCCTCGACCTCTCCGAGTTCGACCCGGTAACCGCGGATCTTCACCATGCCGTCCCGGCGGCCGAGGAACTCGATTTGTCCGTTCGGCAGGTACCGCGCCAGATCACCGGTGCGGTACAGGTTCCCCGTGCCGCCCTCGAGCGGATGCGGAACGAACTTCTGCGCCGTCAAGTCGGCCCGCCCCCAGTACCCATGCGACACCGGCGGACCGGCGACGCACAGCTCGCCGACCACTCCGCCCGGCACGGGCCGCAGCCGCTCGTCGAGGATGTACACCTCGGCGCCGTTGATTGGGTAGCCGATGGTGGGCATCAGGGGCCAATCGGCCGGGTTGCCGTCCATGCGCAGTGAGCTGACGCTGTGCGTCTCTGTGGGGCCGTACTGGTTGAAGAGCACAGCACCGTCGAGCCGACCGAAGAACTCGCGGATGGCCGGGGTCACGTGGAGCTGTTCACCGGCCGTGATGCACTCCCGCAGCGCGGGGGTGGGCAGATCCATCGCGGTGGCGTAGAACGCGATGCTCTGCAGCGCCACGAACGGCAGGAAGATGCGCATCACCCGCTGCCGCTCGATAACCTCGAGCAGGGCGTCATAGTCGGTGCGCTGCTCGGCGTCAATGATGACCAGGGTGCCGCCGGTGGACCAGGTGCTGAAGAACTCCAGGAACGAAGCGTCGAAGCTCAACGCCGAAAACTGGAGGGTCCGGTCGCCGGGGCCGGCCGCCGAGTCACCGCACTGCCACTGCACCAAGCCCGCGACCGGCCCGTGCGGCATGGCCACGCCCTTGGGCTGGCCCGTGGAGCCCGAGGTGTACATCAGGTAGGCCAGGTCCTCCGGCCCGGTCTCCGGCAGGGCCGGACCAGCGGGGGCGTCCGTCGCCTCCTCGGCCCACTGCTCCGGCAGGAGCACGCGCACCGACGGCGGTACAGCGCACCGGTCCCGCAGGTGCGGCTGCGTGAGCAGGGTGCGCAGACCGCTGTCCTCGATCATGTAGGTGAGACGGTCGGCCGGATAAGCGGGGTCCAACGGGACGTACGGGGAGCCCGACTTCAGGACGGCGAGGACCGCGACGGCCATGTCCAGGCAACGGTCCATCAGGATGCCCACGGGCCGGCCGCTGCCCCCGGTGCGGATCAGCAGGCGGGCCAGCCGGTCCGCCGCCGCGCCCAGTTCCTCGTAGGTGAGCTGCCGGTCGTGCCAGACGACGGCGGGGGCGTGTGGGGTGCGCCGGCGCTGTGCCTCGAACGCCGTATGGACGGGCGGCGGGTCGGCGGGGCGCGGGGCCCGCGCCCAGGTCCGAGTGACCAGTTCGTACTCGTCCGCGCCCAGCAGTGGCGCCTCGACCAGCGGCCGGTCGGGGTCGACGGCCACGGCGGCCAGCAGCGTGCGGTACCGGTCGACGATCCTGCGCGCGGTGGCCAGGTCGTACAGGTCCGTGTTGTAGTCGAGGAACCCGCGGAAGGAGCCGTCCTCGGCCGCGAGGTCGAAGCACAGGTCGAACTTGGCCGTGCCGGGGTGGGCATACAGCCGTTCGGTGGTGACGCCCGGCAGGTCCAGGCCGGGCTCGGGGCCGTCGTTGACCTGGACGACCATCTGGAACAGCGGGAACCTGCCGAGCCGCTCGGCGGTGACGGTCCGCCGGACCAGCTCGCCGAAGGGAACGTCCCGGTGCCGGACCAGGCTGAGGACCTCGGAGCGCACCGAGCGGACCAGATCCCGGAACGACATGTCGGCGTCCACGGCGAAGCGCAGCGGCATGAGGTCGCTCAGACAGCCCATGACGGAGTCGAGGTCCGCGTTCCCGCGCCGGGAGACGGGGGTGCCGACGACTATGTCGTCACCGGCGCCATGCCGGTGCAACAGAGCCACGGCCGCGGCCGTGAAAACGGTGAACGGCGTGGTGCGCGCGGTCCGGGCGAGCCGGAGTACGGCGCCGGTGACGTCCTCGCCGAGACGGAAGGCGATCCGCGCGCCCTCCGTGCCCAGCTCGGCGGGCCGGGGCCGGTCGGGCGGGATCGAGCAGATGTCCGGCGCGCCCGCCAGCCGCTCGGTCCAGTGCCGCAGGTCGTCCTCGTTCAGCGGGGCCTCGCGCTGGGCGTCCGCATAAGCGCCGAGTTGCAGGGGCCGGGCCGGGGGTGCGGTGGGCCAGGTGTCCGGGTGGTGCCGTCGGCGCCGGGCCCCGTAGAAGTGGCTGAATTCCCGGTCAAGGAGGGACAGCGACCAGTCGTCGATCACTAAATGGTGCAGCAGCACGGCCAGCACCCAGTCATCGTCGCCCAAGCGCAGCAGGGTGGGACGCAGCGGCCCGTCGGCCGGGTCCAGCGGCTCGGCTGCCAGCTCGGCGAGCCGCTCGCCGAGCTCCGGCTCAGCGCAGTCCGCGCGAACGAAGGGACGGCAGGAGGCCTCCGCGACCTGTTGTACCGGGATCCCGTCGGCCTGGAGGAAGCGACTGCGCAGGGACTCGTGCCGGTGGATCACATCAGTGAGCGCGTCTTCAACCGCGTCCGGGTCGACGTCGCCGCGCAGCCGGTGCGCCCACAGCACCGTGTAGCAGGAACGGCCCTCGGACAGAGCGTCGTTGAGCCATATCGCCTCCTGCTCGCGGGTGAGCCGGTGGGCGGCGGACCGGTCCTGCGCGGGTGGGGAGCCGCCGTCGGGCGGGAAAGTCATGAGTCGCTCCGTTCCATGAGGCGGACCGGTGCCCTGCGGGCCGGGCGCCGCGCGGGCCGCTGGCGGGGCCGGCGCAGGGCCGCGCTCTCCAGCGCGGCGCGGTCCAGCTTTCCGTTTGGGGTAAGAGGTAGGCGTGTCAGCACGGACGTCACCGTGGGGACCAGGTAATCAGGCAGTACGGTCGTCAGATGCGCGTGGACGTCGAGCGGGTCAGGCTCGCCGGAGGGTCCCACGGCGGCTTCCACATCGTCAGCCGCTTCGTCCTCGGCGCGCGTGTAGAACAGGGCGAGCCCGGTGACGGTGCCGTCCGGGCCGCGCAGCGGCACCGCCGCGGCGGAGCGCACGCCGGACACGGACGCGGCGGCGGCCTCGATCTCCGCAGCCTCCACCCGGTGCCCACGGATCTTGAGCTGCCGGTCGGTGCGTCCGCGGAAGTGCAGCGTGCCCATCGCGTCGAGGTAGCCGAAGTCGCCGGTTCGGTAGGCGCACACGGTGGCGTCCGGCAGCTCGACCGGGACGAACGCGCGTGCGGTCAGCTCGGGCTCGCCGAGGTAGCCGAGGGCCAGCCCCTCGCCCGTCAGGTGGATCTCCCCCTCCCGGCCCGGCGGGCAGCGGCGCCCGTCCGGGTCGAGGACGAGCACCCGGGTGTGGGGCACGGGCTCGCCGAGCGGGATGCCGTCGGCGCGCTCGCAGTCCTCGGGCCGGACCGCGCGGGAGGTGGCATGCATGCAACTCTCGGCCGGCCCGTAGCCGTTGACCAGGGTGATACCGGGGTGCCGCGCCAGGAACGCCGAGGCGTGCGCGGGTGACATGCGCTCGCCTCCCGCGTAGACATGCCGCAGTCCGGTAAAGCAGTCCGGGTCCTCGTCCACGAAGAGGTTGAACAGCGTGCTGGTCAACCGCAGGGTGGTGGCGCCATGATCGGCGATCATGCGACGCAGTGTCTGCGGCAGCAGGTAGTCGCCGTCCGTCAGCACCGAAGTACCGCCGGTCATCAGCTGCCCGAAGAGTTCGTAGGCGTACATGTCCCACCACGGCGGTGCCGCCTGGGGCATGACGTTGCCACGGCCGAAGCCGAGCGGGCCACCTTCGCGGAAGATGCGGGTGGCCGCCCGGTGCGGCAGGACGACGCCCTTGGGCCGGCCGGTGCTGCCGGAGGTGAAGATCACCGCGGCCGGGTCCTCAGGAGAGACCGGGTGCAGGGGTGCTCGGCGAGTGCCGTCCGCGACGGCCCGGTGCAGACCGGCGGGCGGTGACCAGACGGCGGGCGACGGGTCCAGGAGGGCCGGGCCATCGGCGACCACGACGGGCGGGTCACCCAGCATGTCCAGCACCTCCCGCAGCCGGGGAGCGGGCCAGCGGGCGTCCAGGCTGGTGTAAGCGGCGCCGAGCCGTAGCACGGCCAGCTGCGCGGTGACCAGTTCCGGTGAGCGCGGCAGCAGCAGCGGCACTATGTGCCCGGGGCCCACGCCGTGCTCGGCGAGCCGGTCGGCGTAGCCGGCCGCCGCCGCGTGCAACGTGGCGTAGTCAATGCGAGTGTCCCGGTGGATCAGGGCGATGGCGTCCGGGGTGTCCCGCGCGTGCCGGGCCACCGCGTGGTGGACCAGGGACGCGTCGAGCGGCGGCTCAGCCACGGCTGCCCTCCGGTGCGTCGGAGAGCAGGGCGATCAGGTCGGCGAGGACGTCGTGCTCCAGGACGTCGACCGGCTCGACGGGGCGGCCGGTGACCTTCTCCAGGCGGACGCACAGGCTGATGGCCTGGAGGGAGGTACCGCCGAAGTCGTAGAAGCTGTCGTCGAGTCCCACGCGGTCGACGCCGAGCACCTCCGCGACGACGGCGGCCACGGCGGTGGCGAACTCGCCGGCCGGTTCCCGGTAGGGCCCCTCGCACAGGTCGTCCCGGTGCTGCCGGGGCGGCTGGGGGCCCGGAACCGCCCCAGGGCGGACGGGGGCGCTCATGCGCTTTCCTGGTCGAGGATCGCGGCGGCCAGGTCGCGCACGGTTCGGTGCCTCATGATGAGGCGGACCGGCAGCCGGGTGCCGAGGCGGCCGCTGAGGGCGACCATCACCTGGACTGCGGTGAGGGAGTTGGCGCCGTGGACTGACAGAAAGGCGTCGTCGTCGCCGAAGTCGGCGTGTCCGAGCACCTGCTCCCAGATCTCCCGGATCACCGCCTGTGCCTCGGCCTGCGTGGTGGGCAAGGCGTTCTGCGTCTGTGTCATGAGTACGTCTTCTCCTCGCTGTTCAGGTCAGACCGAACGCGGCCGCGGGCCGGTGAGCCTGCCGCTGCGCTGGTAGAAGAAGCCCGCCTGTCCGACGACCAGCAGGGTGTTGGCGCCAAGCAGGGCGAGCCACAAGGCGGTCAGTCCGCCCAGGGCCGAGAGCGGGACCGCAGCCACCGCCAGCAAGCCGTAGCAGACGGCGAAGGCAAGCAGGCTGGGCACAGTGTTCTTGATCGCGACGAGCCCGAAGCCGAACACCGCCTGGAGCGCGTCGGTGACCACCACCAGGAGCACCAGCGGCAGCAGGGCCAGCACTTGGTGCCGGGCCGCGGGATCGTGCGTGAAGAGTGACAGCACCGGCCCCCGCAGCACCATCAGGACACCCCCGAGCAGGACCACCGCGCCGAGGGCCGTCTTGACCCCGGCGTGCACTCCGGCGCGCAGCCCCCGGACGTCCTTGGCCTTCAGGTACGGCGCCATCAGCGGGATGGTGGCCTGGCCGATGGCGACGGCGGCGGCGAACATGAGGCTGACGAGGGACACCGCGATGCTGTGCGCGGCCACGCTCACGGTGCCCACCCGCGCGGCGGCGATGGACAGCACGCCGAGCACCGCGAACTTGATGAGCACGGTGGCGGCGAGCGGCAGGCCGACCCCAGCCAGTCGGATCACCGCGCGGACGTGCAGGCGCCCCGGGACGAGCGCCCGGCCGGCCAGGTCGGGCGTCCGGCGCAGCCCCCAGTGCGCGACCGTCGCGCTGATCAGGCTGGACGCCAGCATGGCGATCCCCGCGCCGGGCAGCCCGAGCCCGTCGAACGGGCCGATTCCGTTCACCAGCGTCAGGGACAGCACCACGGCGACAGCGGTGCCGCTCGTCCCGGCCCGCATCACGATCCTGGAGCGGCCGAGGCCCACCAGGGTGGACGTGGCCGCGTTGCCGACGGCCGCCACCAGGACGCTCGCCGCCAGCAGCAGGGGAAACGGGCCAAGCGCCGACAGAGTGGTCCCGGGCACGCCGGAGACCAGGCCGATGAGCGGCACCGCGCCGACGGCCAGGGCGCCCAGCAGCCCGGTGACGATGCCGAGCCACATGCCATCGCGCACCACTGGCACCAGGGCGTCGGGGTCGTCGTCGTGCGCTGCGACGAACGGCATCACACCGCGCATCGCGCCGGCGACGGTCGCGGTGGCCGGGGTGTACACGGCCATCGTGAGGGCGAAGGCGGCCAGGGAGGCGGTGGCGTGCCGGCCGAGCACGGCGGTGTCCACCAGACCGCCCGCAGTGGACGCGAGCATGGTCAGGTAGAGCGGCAGGGCGGCCGTGATGGTCCGTCGGACCAGGCCCCGGCCCGAGATGTCGGAGGGCGGTGTGGCCTCCTGGGTCATGCCCATGAGGCCTCCCGCCACACGGCCGGCTCCGGTTCCGCAAGCCGCGCCGCCGCCGCCCGCACGTCCCGCTTCCACTGCGCGGCGAAGACGGCCGGCTGGTCGAAGAGGTAGAAGTGACCGCCGGGCCAGGGGCGGAATCGGGTGCCCGCCGAGGAATAGCCGGCCCATGGGGACACCAGGTCCCGCCCCGCCATGGGGTCGTGCTCGCCGTAATAAACGGCCAGAGGCACACCGAGTACGCGCGGGGAATCACTCGGAGAATCCCCGGAGGAATCCGCCGATGAATCGCTCGGCGCACCTCCCAGGAAATCACCTTGGGCGCCTCCCGGAGAATCGCCGGAGGAAGTTCCCTCGTATCTTTCCAGGAGAGTCAGGTCGGAACGCAGAACACGGGTCAAATACTCCAGGAGTTCGGGTTCCTCGAGGACTTCGGGCGGGGTTCCGCCGAGGTCACGCAGGAAGTCGGCGAGCTGGTCCTGGGTGCGCAGATTCCGGTACCGCTCGCGCAGGTGCCGCAGATGGGGAGCCGGGCTCGCCGAGACGCCCAGCAGGACCGGTGGCAGGCCGAGCCGCTCCAGTTCGCGGGTAAGCTCATAACCGACCAGGGCGCCCATGCTGTGCCCAAACAGCGCATACGGCCCGGTCAGCTGTGCGGTCAGGGCTGGTAGCAGCAGCGAAACCGTCGCCTCGACGGTGGCGGGCACGGGGATCCCGGCGGCCGCGCCCCGGCCCGGTAGCTCCAGGGCCAGCAGCCGCCAGTCCTGCGGCAAGGAGTCGCGCAGCGGCATAAAACTCACCGCGGAACCGCCGGCATGATGCACGAGAACCAGCGTGAATTCCGCACCCCCGGTCGCGCCGCAGCGTGCCCCGGGGCCTTTCCGCAGATCTCTCAGGAAAGGAGAGGGGGGCTTTGTTCCGGTGCCGGGCGGCCGGTAAGGTGAGCCGCCGTCAATGCGCGATTCGTGCATCACTTTTCCTTGGGCAGGAGGCTGCCGTGAGTCGACTTGCTTTTCTTTTCCCGGGCCAGGGTTCGCAGGTACCCGGAATGGGGTCCGATCTGCTGGAACGACATCCCGAGCTGGCGCGTCCGTACTACGAGACCGCGGACGAGGTGCTGGACATACCGCTGAGCAAGCTCTGCTTCGAGGGCGACACCGAGGACCTGCGGGACACCTCCGTGACCCAGCCGGCCGTCTACCTGGTCAGCGTGGTGGCCGCGGCCGTGCTGCGGGAGTTGGGCATTAGGCCTTCGGTGGTCGCCGGGCACAGCCTCGGCGAGTACACCGCGCTGGTCTGCGCCGGCGTCCTCGACTGGGTCGACGGGCTGCGGCTGGTTCGCCGTCGCGGCCTGCTCATGGCCGAGGTGAACCGGCGCACCCCCGGCAGTATGGCGGCCGTCATCGGGCTGCCCGCCGACCGGGTCCGCGAGCTGTGCGAGGAGGTCTCCGGCGCCCGGCGGACGATCGTCGAGGTGGCCAACTACAACTCCGCCCAGCAGACGGTCGTCTCCGGCGCCGCCGACGGCGTGTCCGAGGTGTCCCGCCGGGCACGCGAGGAGGGTGCGCGCCACGTGGCGGAACTGAGGGTCGGCGCCCCCTTCCACTGCTCCCTGATGGCGGACGTGACCGCCGAGTTCGGTGAGCACCTGGCAGCCACCCCCTTCCGCACCCCGGCCGTCCCGGTGGTGGCCAACGTGACCGCCTCCTACGTGCACACGGGACCGGAGGCCCGCGCCCTGCTCGCCGAGCAGCTCGCCGCCCCGGTGCGCTGGCACGAGACCCTGAACCTGCTCGGCCGCGAGGAGGTGTCGGCGTTCGTCGAGGCGGGTCCGGGACGCGTGTTGACCAACCTCAGCCGCTCCGTGCATCCGGACGTCCCCGCCCTGCCGGGCGGGACCGTCCGGCACATCGACAAGGCGGTGGAGAAGCTGAGCGGCGCTCTGGTGTGACGCCCGCCCGGTGGGCGCCCCGCACCGGGGCGCCCACCAGGGGCGGCGCGGCGGCCGGCCCGTGGCGCCGACGGGCCGCCGGGTTCCGGTCATGCACCGGCTCCTCGCGGGTCGAGCGAGTCGGCGGACGCCTCCGGTTCGAAGACGAGGCCGTACAGGGCCTGCCGGTATAGGGCAAGCAACCGGTCATCGCCACTCGCCGCGTCGTGGCGGAGCAGGACACGGAAGGAGTTCTGCCGGTCGACGACCGTCAGGTGCAGCCGGCGCCCGGGAGCCAGCGGATCGGGGCCGACGTCGCGCAGCGTTCCCGTCCCGAACCGCAGCGGTTCGTCGTCCCGGGCGTAGTTGAACACGATGTCCAGGTCGTCGAAGGTCGTGAGGTCGGCGTGGGCGGCGGCGAGGTCCGCGTACGGCACCGCGCTGACCGACAGCACCTGGTCGACGACCTGGCGCGCGCTCTCCAGGATCTGCCCGAGCGGCCGGTCCCCCGGCACCACCAGGGGCATCGGCACGATGTTGGCGAACGCGCCCACAGATCCGTCGAGCCGCTGCTGGAACCGTCCGTCGAGCGGTACCGCCGGACACACCGCCTCCGCCCGGCCCAGTCGGCCGAGCGCCACGCCGAACGCGGCCAGATGCAGGGTGAACGGGGTGGTCCGCTGCTGCGCACAGCGCGCCCGCAGGGCCGTCTGGAGGATGGCGTCCGGTGCCCACGCGATGCGGCCGGGCTCCCGGGCGGGGCGGGCAGCAGGCCGTCCCGTGCCGGACAACGGGGCGAGCAGCCGCCGCCACAGCCGCACCGCGTCCGTCTGCCGCGGGCTGCCGAGCAGGGTGGTGCGCCACGTCAGATAGCGCAGGTACCCGTCGTCCGCTCCGCCCGGTGCGGACGACCGGGCGTAGGCCTCGTCCAGAGTGCGGCAGATATTGTCGAGTCCACGGCCGTCGAGTGCCAGCAGGTGCACGGTGACGGCGAGTAGCGTGCCCCCGTCCGGTCCGTCGACGGTGGACACGCGCAGCAGCGGCCCGGTGCGCGGGTCGATCGGCTCGGCTTGGCCGCGCTCGTGCAGCCAGGCCGCCAGCCGTCCGGAGGCAAGGTCCGCAGGCGCCTCGCGCCGTACCACGGCGTCGGCGACGACCGCGGCCGTATCCGCCGGCTCGGCGCGGTGTGCGTCGTCGACGCGGAGCCGCAGCGCGGGGTGCCGTTCGAGCACCACCGCCACGGCGTCCCGCAGCCGCTCCGGGTCCAGCCGCTGCCCGGTGTCGTAGACGGCGGTCTTCTGCCGGTCCGGGCCCGGGCGGCCGGCCAGCACGGCGAGGCCTGGCGGCAGTATGGCGGGCACGACGGCCGACGGGAGTTCCTCCTCGGGGTGTTCGGCGCCGAGCCTGCGGCGGCCCGCCACCAGGGCAGCGACGTCCCGGGCGGTTCCGCAGGCGTAGAAGTCGGCGACGGACAACCGCACACCGAGCTCTTCGCGCACGGTATGGACCAGCCGGGTGGCCAGCAGCGAGTGCCCGCCGGCCTCGAAGAAGTCGTCGTCGGTTCCGAGGCCGGGCTGCTCGAGCACCGACCGAAACGCCTCCAGCACGCGCCCGAGCACCTCGTCCCCGGGGCTGCCGGGCCGGGCCCGCCGCGCCTGCCCGTCCCGCGTGCCGGTGCCGGGCCCTGCCGGGCCGGGCGGCGGGAGCAGGGCGTGGTCCACCTTCCCGTTGGCATTGACCGGCAGCCGGTCCACCACGGTGAAGCTGGCCGGTACGAGTGCGGCGGGCAGCACCTCGGCCAGCCGCTCACGCGTGCGGGGGCCGATCCCGTCCGTGCCCGGAACCGGGACCAGGTAGGCGTCGATGCGCCGGTCGCCCTCGGTGCCGCGCACCACCAGTGCCACGTCCGCGACTTCGGGGTCCTTGCGGATCACCAGCTCGATCTCGCCGAGCTCCACCCGGTAGCCGCGGATCTTGACCTGCTGGTCGCGGCGGCCGAGAAATTCCACCTCGCCCTCGGGCAGCAGACGCGCCCGGTCCCCGCTGCGGTACTGCCGCTCGCCGTCGGCGGAGACGGTGAACCGCGCCTCGGTGAGGCCGCGATCGCCGAGGTAGCCGGTGGCCACGCACGGTCCGCCGATGACGAGTTCGCCGACGGATCCCCGGGGCACGGCCCGCCGACCGTCGGAGCTCTCCAGGCCCAGGGTGACGTTCTGGATCGGACGGCCGATCGGCGCGTACCGCGGCCAGTCCCGTGGTGCGCCGGAGAAGGTGTACGAGGTGACGACGTGGGTCTCCGCCGGCCCGTAGTTGTTGATCAGCCGACAGCCGTCGAGATTCTCGAAGAATGCCAGCATCGGCTCGCTGAGCCGGAGTTGCTCGCCCGTGGTGGCGATCTCCCGCAGGGAGGCGAACGGGGACGGGTCCCTCTCGAACCGGGCGGCCAGGGCGTGGGCCAGCGACACCGGCAGGATCGCCTTCTGCACCTGGTGGCGCCGGACGAACTCGGCGAGCGCGTCGTGGTCGTGCCGGGTCTCCTCGTCGGCCAGGTGTACCGAGCCCCCGGAGCACAGGGCGGCGAAAGTCTCGTGAAAGGCCGCGTCGAAGCCGAAGGAGGCGAACTGGAGCCAGCGCAGGGCCTTGGTGTAGCCGTCGGTCTCCCAGTGGATCAGGTTGGCCAGCGCCCCGTGCGGGAAGTGGATGCCCTTGGGCCGCCCGGTGGTGCCGCTGGTGTAGGTGAGGTAGGCGCCGACCGACGGGCCGACCCGATCACCCGGGGCGGCGCCGTCCCGCGCCGGCATCCCGGACAGCGCGGGCAGCGCGAGGCGTCGTATGCCCTCGGGGGCGAAGTCCGTCTCCTCTGGGCGGTCGCAAAGCACCAGCCGGGCGCCACAGTGCTCGGCAATGGCGGCGAGCCGGGCACGCGGATAGCTCAGGTCGAAGGGCACCGGGGAGGCGCCGGCGCGCAGCACGCCTAGCAGAGCGACGATCATCCGGGTGTCGCGAGGCAGGGCGATACCGACCGGGTCCCCGGTGCCGATGCCGTGCGCGGCAACGAGATCGGCAACACCCGCGGAGAGTCCCACCAGTTGACCGTACGTCAGCGTCTGCCGACCGTCGTTGACCGCCTCCGCTTCCGGCCGGCGCGTGGCGTGCTCCAGGAAGACCGCGTGCACGGGCAGCTCGGGCACCGCCACCGTGGGGCCGGTCAGCGCCGCCCGGGTGTTCCGGGCCCGGGCCGGGGGCTCGGCGGGGACACGGTCGACGGCGGTGTCGGGGGTGCGGGTGAGCGTGTCCAGCAAGTACGCGAACGATTCCCGCCAGGCGTCCACCGTCCGCCGGGTGAAGCGGTCGGTGTCGTAGATGAAGCGGCCGCCGATCAGGCCGTCCTCGATCCACCAGTCCAGGGACAACTCGTACGGGCTGGTGGTGCGTTCAAAGGGCAACGGCCTGACGTCGACTCCGGCCGGCGGCCGCGGGCTCATGCTGCCCGGGTGCAGCAGGTTGAACAGCACCTGGAAGACCGTCGAGGCCTCGCCACGGCCGTCCGTCCCGCGAACGGCGTCCCGGGCCATGACCTCGAACGGCAGCTCCTGGTGGTCCATGGCGCCGGTCACGCGCCGGGCCGTGTCCCGCAGCAGGGAGCGGAATGACTGGCCGGCCGAGATCCTGCTCCGGATAGGCAGCGTGTTGACGAAGTTGCCGATGAGATCGCGGGTCTCCGGTCGGTGGCGGCCCGACACCGGGCAGCCGATCACCAGGTCCTCCTGGTCGGACAGCGCGGCCAGCAGCACCGAGAACGCGGTGAGGACCACCACGAACGGTGTCGTCGACTCCTCGGAGGCCAGGGCACGCACGGACTGCGCGGTCCGCTCCGGGAGGGTGAAGTTCAGCTTGGCGCCCCGGTAGCTGCGCTGGGCGCCGCGCAGACGGTCACCGGGGAGTTCCAGGGGCGCGGGCAGGTCGGTCAGCTCGCCGCGCCAGAAGGCACGTTGTCGTTCCGCGTCGGCGGTGGTGAGCCAGTCGGCCTCCGCCCGCGCATGCCGGGTCGCCAGGGTCGCGATCACTGGCAGCTCGGGGGCGCCACCGCCGGTACGGGCCTCGTAGAGGGCGTACAGGTCGCGCAGCAGGACACCGATCGACGTGGCGTCGGCCACCAGGTGGTGCATGGCGAGGGCCAGGACGGTGCGCTCGGGCCCCATGCGGAATAGCCGGGCCGCGCACAGCGGGGCACGGTCGGTGGGGATGGTGGTGTCGAGCAGCGCGGTGATCGCCGTATGCAGCCCGTCCTCGTCGGCCACGTCTTCCTCAACGACGTCCACCGGCGCCCGGTCCTCGACCACCTGACGGAAGGTGCCGCCGGTGGCGCGGAAGGTGGTGCGCAGGGTCTCGTGACGGGCTACCAGATCGGCCACCGCAGCCCGCAGCGCGGCACGGTCCACGGCTCCCCGAAGGTCGGCGAGGACCGGCACGTTGAACGCCTCGGCTGCTCCCTCGAACTCGCTGAGGAAGAGGAACGCCTCCTGGATGGAGGTCGCCGGCGCGGGAGCGCTCTGGGCAGGTGCGGTCGGCCCCGTCAGGGCAGTTGCCGTCGGCCCGGTCTGGGCCTCGGCCGGATCCGTCTCGGCGGCCAGCCGGGCCAGGCGGGCGGGAGTTGGTTCCTCCATGAAGGAGCCGAGCGGGATCCGCCGCCCCCAGCGCTGCCGTGCCTGCGCCACGACCCGGGTGGCGAGGAGCGAGTCACCGCCGAGCGAGAACAGATCGTCCGCCGGGCCGATGTCACTGCGGCCGGTCGCCTGGGCGAAGATCTGCCGGGCCGTCTCCTCGAGGTCGTCGGCGCTGTGCTCACCAGAGCCGTCGGCCGGCTCGGCGGCGGGCGCCGCGCTCTGCTCCGCGGTCCTCGGCTCCAGCCAGTACCGCCGGCGTTGGAAGGGATAGCGGGGGACCTCCGTGAAGCGGCCGACGCCGTCGGCCGGCCCGAGCCGCGTCGCATCCCCGGCCAGCCCGGTCACCCAGGCCTGCCCGAGCGCGGCCAGGAGGGCCTCGGCGCCCGGCCGGACGTCCTTGGCGGCGGCGAGCGCGACCGCGTCGGGGAACACCGTCGGCAGCGACGGCGCCGGTTCGGCGACCGGTACCGGGTTCAGCAGCACCGGTACCCTCGGGGGCAGCGTGCGCTGTCCGGGCGCGGCGGGCGCGTCGCCGAACGCCACGGCCGGATCGGGCACCCGGCCGACCGGGCACAGCTCCGCCCCGTCGGCGTCGTACCAGGGGATCGTCGCAGCACCGGGCACCACCCCGGCGAGGGCCTCGGCCAGGTCGGCTCCCCGGGCCAGCGCGGCGACGATCCGCGGCGCCTCCGTCTCCGCGACCACGCCGGTGAGCACGGCGGCCGCCGGCCGGTTCGCGGGGGTGGCGACCACCGCGCCGGGGCGTATGCCGTGCTCGGCCCAGAGCGCGGCACAGGCGAGTGCCGTGACCATGGTCGCGGCCCGCGGCGCCGTCCGCCGCAGGTGGGCCAGCGGGCCGGCGTCCGGGTCCGACGGCGGCGGGGGGCACTGCGCGGTCAGCCGCCCTACCGCCGCCGCGAAGGCCGGCCGGCCGCGCAGCGACGCCTCGGCCTCGTCCGGCAGCACGTCGTCGGTGAGGGTGAACGCGGCCGCCCGCTCGGTCAGGGTCGCCTCCGGCAGCCGGGCGTCCAGCGACACGGGCTCGCCGTCCGCGCGCCAGAGCAGGGCGCGGCGCAGCGGGTGGAGGGTGCGGCGGGCGGCCAATGTGTGGGCGACGTCGCGGGCGTCCTCCGGTGTGCTCCCGGCGACCCGGGACCGGACCGTGTCCTCCAGAGCGTCCAGCGCGGCGGCGGACTGGGCTGAGAGGAGCAGCAGCTGCGCGCGCCCGGCGGCGTCCGGATCCGGGGTCTGCTGAGCCTGCCGGCTCCCGGCGGCCTCCTCGACCTGCGGGGCCTCCTCCACCAGCAGGTGCACATTGGTGCCACCCACGCCGAGCGAGCTGACCCCGGCGAGCAGAGGCCGGGGGCCGGTCCACGGCCGCAACCGAGTGTTGACCCGGAACGGCGAGGTGTCGAAGTCGATGTGCGTGTTGAGCCGTTCGCAGCCCAGGGTGGCGGGGAGCTGCCGGTGGCGCAGCGACAGCACCACCTTGATCAGGCCGGCGATGCCGGAGGCTGAGTCGAGGTGACCGATGTTGGACTTCACCGAGCCGATGGCACAGTGGCCGACGGCGTCGGTGGTCCGGCGGAACGCCTCGGTGAGCGCGCTAACCTCGATCGGGTCACCGAGCGCGGTGCCGGTGGCGTGCGCCTCGACATAGGAGATCCGATCCGCCGTGACGCCCGCCAGTTCGTGCACCTCGGCGATGAGTTCGGCCTGTCCACGCACGCTGGGCGCGGTGTACCCGCTCTTGCGGGCGCCGTCGTTGTTGAGCCCGCCGCCGCGGATGACCGCGAGGATCCGGTCGCCGTCCTCCAGCGCCTCGTCGAGCCGGCGGAGCACGACCAGGCCGACGCCGCTGGAGAAGACCGTGCCCCGGGCGTCTGCCGAGAAGGGGCGGCAGCGGCCGTCGGGCGAGGAAATGCCGCCCTCGACCGGTGCGTAGCCGACGTCCGTCGGATTGATCGCGGCGCCGCCCACGAGGACCGCGTCCGCCTCGTAGTCCATCAGAGCCCGGCACGCGTGGTGCACCGCGGCCAGGCCGGAGGAGCAGGCGCAGTCCACGGCGACGCTGGGCCCCGTGAGGCCGAGCCGGTACGAGAGCTGGGTGGCCGTGTACCCGCGGTCGTTGCCCATCAGGACCCGGTGGAATCCGAGGGGCTCGATGGCCTCCGGGTGCGGCAGCACGTTCTGGAGGAGGTAGTCGGAGATGTTGACGCCGAGGTAGACCCCAACGCGGCCCGGGAAGGAAGCCGGTACCAGCCCGGCGTCCTCCAGTGCGTGCACGGCGGTCTCGAGCAGGAAGCGCTGCTGGGGGTCGGTGACGGCGGCTTCGGCCGGGGACAGCCCGAAGTAGTCGGCGTCGAACAGCGCGGGGTCGGCGAAGCGTTTGCGCACCGCGACGTAGGACGGGTCGGACAGCGCCCAGGCGCGGCCCGCCCGGCGCAGGTCCTCCTCGGGCACCTCCTCTCGGGGGTCGATGCCCTCGCGCAGGAGCTCCCAGAACTCCTCGGCCGACTCCGCGCCCGGGAAGCGGCAGGCCAGCCCGGTGATGGCAATGGCCGGCACGTCGTCGTCGGGCAGCTCGGCGGCTTCGGTCATGTTGCGGTCTCCATCTGGTCAGCAGGTCAGGGCAGGTCGGCGCCACCGCAGGGCAACCGGGGCGAGTCGGGTCAGCCGGCCCGTCCCCGGCGCCGCTGGGCCGCCTGCCGCATGCGCTGTCGCCGGCTGGCGGCGGGGACTTTGGGCTGCGGGGCGCCGGCGGGCGCGGGCCGCGCGCGGTCGGCGAGGTACGCCGCGTACGCACGGACGCTCGGGTGGCTGAAGAAGTCGACGACGCGGGCTTCGGGGTGGACCTGCGCGCGCACTTCCGACAGCAACCGCACGACCAGCAGCGAGGAGCCACCGGACTGGAAGAAGTCGTCGGTGACACGCAGGCCGCCCACGCCGAGCACGCGGCGCCAGATTTCCAGCAGCCGCTCCTCCAGCTCGTGCGCGGGCTGCGCCGGGGCGGCGTCGGGGCGGGCGAGCGGTACGGCGGGCAGCGCGCCGCGGTCCACCTTGCCGCTGCTGGTGGTGGGCAGGCGGGTGATCGCCGTGAACGCAGACGGCATCATGACGGCCGGGAGCCGCTCGGAGACGGCCGCGCGCAGTGCCGTCTCGTCGAGCACCGCGCCGGGCCGGGTCACATAGTGGGCGACCAGGGCCTGCTGCGCGCCGTCGCGCTGGAGCACCACCGCGCACTGGGTGACGCCGGGTACGGCGTTGACGGCCTGCTCGACGTCCTCCAGCTCTATCCGGTGGCCCCGTAGCTTGATCTGGTTGTCGAGGCGGCCGGAGAGCTCCACGGTGCCGTCCGGCAGCAGCCGGGCCAGGTCCCCGGTCCGGTAGACCGGCCCTTCGGGGTGCAGGGCTGGGCGCAGCGGGAAGCGCTCGGCGGTGAGGTCCGGTTTGCCGACATAGCCGCGGGCGACTCCGGCGCCGCCGATGACGAGTTCGCCGTACATGCCGACCGGCAGCGGGTTGAGCCGGGCGTCGGTGACGTACACGGCCGTGTTGGCCAGGGGCCGGCCGACCAGCACACGCTCGGGGCTGTCGGGCAGCTCCCAGGCGGTGGACCAGACTGTGGTCTCCGTGGGGCCGTACATGTTGACCACGCGCGGAATGCCGAGGGCCTTCAACTCCCTGGCCAGCGTCCGGTCGAGGGGCTCGCCGCCGACCAGCAGGATCCGCAGCGAGCCGAGGGCCTCGGCGGCGCGGGGCAACGCGAGGACGGTGCGCAGCAGGGTCGGGGTGGCCTGGAGAGCGGTGGCGCCTGAGGCCAGGATCAGGTCGGGTACGGCCATGGGTTCGGCCTCGTCGGCGCCGGCCGTGCCACGGCGTAGGGTCTCCATGTTCTCGGAGAGCACCACGGAGATGCCCCGGGCCAGCGTCCACAACAGCTCCACCACGGCGATGTCGAAGGTGACAGCGGTGACGGACAGCCAGACGGTGGCGTTGTCCGGCCGGATGACGTCGTCGAGGGCGATGAACAGGTTGGCGAGGTTGGCGTGGGTGACCTCGACGCCCTTGGGGACGCCAGTCGAGCCCGAGGTGAAGATGACGTACGCCGATCCGGTCGCAGCCCGGTGTCCCGGGTCACCGGCCGGGGTGCGCAGCAGCTCGACCGCCGCAAGGCGCGGCCCGCCGAAGCCGGGGCAGGCTTCTCGGTAGGCGTCGTCGACGACCAGCGCGGCGCAGTCGGCGGTTGCCACCATGGTCTCGAGCCGGCTCGCCGGTGCGGCACCGTCCAGCGGCACGTACACCAGCCCCGCCGCCATCATGCCAAGCAGCATCGCCACCAGGTCGGGGGTACGCGGCATCAGGATGCCCACGCGAGCGCCGGGCCGTAGCCCGGCGGCGCGTAGCCCGGCCGCGACGGACGCGGTGCGCCGCGCCAGGTCGCCCCGGGTGAGGGTGGTGCCGCGAAACGTCAGGGCCGGCCGCTGCGGCTCCTCGGCCAGCCGCGCCAGGATCTCCTCGTGGACGGGGCGGTCCGGCACCGGGCGGGCGGTCGCGGCGTTCCACCGCGCGATCAGCCCGGCGCTCTCGGTGTCGAGCAGCCCGACGTCCGCCAGCGGACGGTCCGGGGTGCGGCACATGCCGTCCAGCAGGGTGCGGTAGGCGGCGATGAACCGCCGAGCCTCGTCCTCGGTGAACTGGCGGTCGCTGTAGGTCAGCAGGCCGTGCAGGCCGTCGTCCTGCTGGCTGAGCCGGAACATGACGTCGTACTGGGTGGAGTACGTCGGCACGTCCACCGGGGTAGTGCGCACCCCGGGCAGCTTTAACTCGGTGTCGGGGAAGGTCTGGAACAGGAACACGGTCTGGAAGACCGGCGGGTACGACGCTTCGCGCGGCGCTCCGGCGGCCTGGACGACCTGCTCGAAGGGAAGTTCCTGGTGGGCGAAGGCCTCGTGGACCGCGCGCCGGACCGAGGTGAGGAACTGATGGGTGGTCAGCCGCTCGTCCACTCGGGCCCGTACCGGGACGAGGTTGAAGAACAGGCCCAGGGCGCGTTCCAGGCCCTCGTGCGGCCGGTTCGCCAGGGGGCTGCCCACCACGACGTCGTCGGTGCGCGACAGCCGGGCCAGCAGCAGGGAGTAGGCCGCGAGCAGCACGGTGAAGGGGGTGACGCCAGTCTCGGCGCACAGAGCGTCGACCCGGTCCAGCAGCGCTTCGTCGTAGCGGAACTCCAGGGCGGATCCACGGTTTCCGGAGGCAGTGCCGCGGCCGCGTCCGGGCATCAGGTCGAGCGCGGGGGGCGGGTCGGCGAGCGCACCGCGCCAGAACTCGCGCTGCTGTACGGCGGCGGGGCCAGCCAGCCATTGCTCCTCCCAGCAGGCGAAGTCGGCATATTGGAGGGGAAGTTCGGGCAGCTCGGGGCGGCGGCCTGCGACCCGGGCCCGGTACAGCTCCGCCAGCTCCCGTTTGAGGATGCCCGTCGACCAGCCGTCCGAGACGGCGTGGTGCTGGACGACGAGCAGGATCCACCGCCGGGGGGCGGTGCTGATCAGATCGAACCGGATCAGCGGGGCCCGGGACAGGTCGAAGCGGTGCGCTACGAGGGAACGCACCAGCGCGTCCGCTTCGTCCGGTGCGGCCACGTGCTCGTGGAATGGTACGGGGCACTCCGCATCGATGGTCTGGAGCAGTTCCCCGCCGGTCTGGGTGAGGGCCGTGCGCAGGATCTCGTGCCGGGCGACCAGCTCCGCCACCGCCCAGCGCAGGGCGGCAGCGTCCACATCACCGTGGAGCTCCAAGCCGAAGTACATGTTGTAGACGGGCGGGCCGTCGGCGAGTTGCTCGCTCAGCCACATCTGATGCTGGGCCCGGGAGGCCGGTATGCGGCCGGAGCGGTCGGCGCGGGTGACCCGCGGACTGCGCTCGGCGTCCGCGCGCCGCTGCTCCTGGAGGAAGCTCAGGATGGCGTCGCGGTGGGCGCGGAGGGTCTGCTTCAGCTCGTCCGTCAGCGCCTCTCGGGGGCCGCTGACGGACAGCCTGCCGTCCCGGGCCTCCAGCCGTACCCCCAGGTCCGCGAGCGTCCGGAGTATCTCGGTCGTGGTCGTCACAGCTCGAAGCTCTCTGTCGTGCCGGCGCGGTCATCAGCGCGGTCGGATGCGGTCAGCGTGCTGTAAAGCTCGGCCGAGGCCCGCAACTCGGCCACGAGCCCGGCCATCCCCTCCGGGGTCTCGGCGTCCAGCAGGTCGCCCAGGGGCACCCGAACGTCGAAGCGTTCCCGCAGCCGGGCCGCGATCTGGGCGGCCACCAGAGAGTGTCCGCCCAGGTCGAAGAAGTCGGCGTCGGGTTCGACGTCGGGCACGCCGAGCACGGTGCGCCAGAGTTCCATGACGACGGCGAGCACGTCCTCCTCCGCCCCGGCGGCGGGCGTCGGCGCAGGCGGAGCAGGGGGTACGGCCGTGGTCTCGCCGACGTTCCCGGGCGCGGTCCCGGCGGCGGCTTCGGTGGCGGTCTCGGCCGGACCGATGATCGCCCAGTGCCGCCGGGCCTCGAAGGGGTAGCGGGGCAGGTCGACGGTGCGCGCGGAGCCGTCGCGCAGTCGGGTCCAGTCGAGGTCGGCGCCGCGCTCCCAGCATCGGGCGGCCAGCTCCAGCCAGTCCTCCCAGGAGGACAGCGCGCCCATGAGGTCCAGGGCGTCCGCCGGGAGCTCGGCCGGTGTGCCGTCCATGACGGAGGTCTGGGCGACGTCCAGGAAGTGATCGACGGGCGGCAGGCAGCCCGCGGGCACCGACTCGCCAAGGCTGAGCGACCGCAGCGCGGACTCCGGCGGGGCGGGCGGACGGGCACGGAGGTCGTCCGCGATGGCGGCCAGGTGTTCCTCGCAGGCGCTGAGGTCACCGCCGTCCCGGACGACGGCCCGGATCGCCTCGTATCGAACGGCACAGCGCAGGGCGACATCGTGGTCCAGGGCTCCCGCGAAGGCCGCCGCGAGGTACTCACCGGCCCCATGGGCGGTGAGCGTGCCGCACCGCACGCCGAGGGCGGCGAGTTCGGCCAGCCCGGCGTGTCCCAGCAGGAAGGCCCTGCCGGCCGGGTCACGGTGGTCCAGGGCCGTGCGCAGCGGGGGCACCCGGTTGGCCAGAGACGGCTCAGGGTGCACGGCGGAGCCCAGGTCGAGGGCCACCTCAAGCGGTCCGGCGGCAACGGGATCCGTGCCGTCCTTCAGCAGGGCTGCGAGTTCGGGCACCGTCGACGCCACCCAGGCCCGCCGCAGCTCGCGGGGCATGCGGCCGTCCTGGAGGGTGCGGGCCACGTCCGCGCAAGCCCTGTACGGGCTGGCGGCGAGGGCGTCGGCCAGGCTCTCACGCAGTCCGTGGAAGGCCTCGGCGGTCCGGGCCGAGAGCGGGAAGAGCTGCGCGGTGCCGCCCTTGGCGCGGCCCGGCCCGGGGGCGGGGAGGTGCTGGCCGATGACAACATGGGCGTTGGTGCCGCCGACGCCGAGCGTGGACACGGCGGCGTACCGCGGCTGCTCCTGCTCCGGCCAGGGTCGGCGCCGGGTGTTGACGTACAGTCCGCTGCCCTCCAGGTCCGCCGAGGTCAGCAGTTCCTCGTGGTTGACGGTCGCCGGGATGACGCCTTCGCGTACGCAGAGGACCGCCTTGATGAGTCCGGCCATGCCCGCGGCCGTGTCCAGGTGCCCGATGGAGGACTTCACCGCGCCGATCGCGCACGGGGTGTCCGCACCGAGCCGCTCCCGGGCCTCGCGCAGGGCGGCAAGCTCGATGGGGTCCCCGAGGGGTGTGCCGGTGCCGTGAGCCTCGACATAGCCGACGGCGCGCGGGTCCACCCGGGCATCGGCGAGGGCCGCCAGAATGACGTCGCGCTGTCCGGCGACGCTGGGCGCGGCAAAGCTCTGGCGGCCGGAGCCGTCGTTGTTCACGGCCGTGCCGTGCAGCACCGCATGGATGCGGTCACCGTCCCGGAGCGCGGCGGCCAGCGGCCGCAGCACGACGACGCCGACGCCGCTGCCCGGCACCGTCCCGGACGCGGCACGGTCGAAGGGGCGCAGCGTGCCGTCCGGGGACAGCACCGCGCTCTCCTGCGCGACGTAGCCGTGCTCGTGCGGCAGCTGGACAGACACCGCGCCGGCCAGGGCTATGTCGCAGTCCCCCGCCAGCAGGCTCTGCCGGGCGAGGTGCACGGCGGTGAGCCCGGTGGAGCACAAGGTGTTCACGAAGAGGCTCGGGCCGCGCAGGTCGAGGTGGTAGGAGACGCGCAGGGGCAGCATCGCCGGCGCGTCCGACATACGGCGGTGGCTGCCCGAGGCCGCGTCCGGTTCCGGTAGCAGCCGACCGTATCGGTTGTCGCCGCTACCGCAGAACACGCCCACGCGTCCTCCGGCGGCGCGGCCCGCCCAGCCGGCGTCCTCCAGCGCGTGCACGGCCTCCTCCAGGAAGAGCCGGTGCTGTGGGTCCATCGTGTCGGCCTCGGCCGGCGCGATGCCGAAGAAGGAGGAGTCGAAGTGCTCGACGCCATCCACGGCACCCGAGACGGCGACGTATCCCTCCCGGGCGGAGCGGTCCCGCGGTACGCCCCTGGCGCGGAGGCCGGGTTCGTCGAGCGGGTCCAGGAACTGGGCCCCGTCCAGCAGGTTCGACCAGTAGCCGTCGACGTCCCGCGCTCCGGGAAAGCGGCATGCCATGCCGATCACGGCGACGGCACGGTCCGGGTTCTGCACGCTCACGGGATGTCCCCCTAGTTGTGCGGTGTGCGGCCTGGGCGGCTGAGCGCGCCGGCGAGGGCCGATACGGTCGGGTACTTGAACAGGTCGGTGACGGGAATCTCCACCGACAGCTCCCGCCTGATGCCGCTGTGCAGTTGGATGAGGGTCACTGAGCTTCCACCCAGCTCGAAGAGGCTCACCGACCTCGGCACGCGGTCCGGGGAGATGCCGAGCGCCTCAGCCCACAGCGCCGTCAGGCGGTGTTCCAGGGCGGTGCGCGGCGCGGTCCCCGCCGTGACGTCCCGGCCCGCCTCCGGCACCGGCAGCGCCTTGATGTTGGCCTTGCCCGTCGCCGTGACCGGCAGCTCGTCCAGCCGCACCACATGCGCCGGGAGCTGCTCGGCGGGGAGGCGCTCGGCGAGATGTGCGAGGATGCTGTCGGCCGTCGTACCGTCCGGGGCGACGACGTACGCCACCAGGGTGTCCTGGTGCCGGGGGTGCACGACCACCGCGGCGTCCTTCACCCGATCGTGCTCCAGCAGTAGGCTGCGGATGCCGTCCAGGTCGACGCGCAGCCCGCGGATCTTGACCTGGCCGTCCTCCCGCCCGATGAACTCCAGCACCCCGTCGGCACGCCGGCGCACCAGGTCGCCGGTGCGGTACAGGCGCGGCGGCGTCGGTGCGCCGGCATGTTCGTCCAGGGGGCTGGCGATGAACCGCTCCGCCGTCAGCTGTGCGCGGTTGACGTAGCCGTCGGCGAGGACGACGCCCCCGAGATGCAACTCGCCGGTGAATCCGGGGGGCAGGAGTTGGCCGTCGGCACCGAGCACATAGGTCTCCGCGCCGTCCACGGGGCGGCCAATCGGTACGACGGGGGCGCTGTCGTCGTCCGGCCCGCACACATGGAAGGTCGCGTCGATGGTGGCCTCCGTGGGGCCGTAAAGGTTGACCACCCGGGCCCGGCTGGTGCGGGTCACCATCCGCACCACCGCGTGGTCGAGTTGCTCACCGCCGCAGAACAGCCAGCGCAGGGCGCGGCAGCCGCTCAGGCCCTCGTCGCCCGGCAGAGCCTTGAGCAAGGTCGGTACGAACTGCGCCACTGTCACCTCGTGCCGGCGCATATCCGTCAGGAGGGCCGCCGGGTCCCGGTGCGCGTCGGCGTCGGCGATCACCATCGACGCGCCGATCGTGAGCGGCACCAGGTATTCCCACACCGAGGCGTCGAACACGGGGGGTGTCTTGAAGTAGAAGCGGTCCTCGGGACCGAGGGCGAAGGTACGCCGCTTCCAGTCCAGGTTGTTGGCGATGGCCCGGTGCGGCACGACGACGGCTTTGGGTAACCCCGTGGTACCGGAGGTGGTGATGAGGTATGCTGGCCGGGTGCCGTCGATCGGTGCGTCGGCGAACTCGGCCGTGCTGTCCGCCGGTTCGCGCACGTCGAGGACCGGCAGGTCAGCCGTTAACCCGGCACGCGCTTGGTCGTCGTCGACCAGGACGGCCGCCGCGCCGCCGTCGCCGATGATGAACGCACGCCGTCTGGCCGGCTGCGCCATGTCGACGGGCAGGTAGGCCATGCCGCAGCGGAGTACCGCCAGGGCGGCGGCGACGAACGCGGCGGACCGCGGCAGGCACAGCGCCACCGTGCTTCCGGCGGGCAGTCCCAGGGCGGCGATCCGGACGGCCAGGCGGCGGCTGTCCTCGTCCAGCTCCCGGTAGGTCACGGTGCGCTCGCCCTCGATCAGGGCGAGCGCGTCGGGCCGGGACGTCACCTGCTCCGCGAAGGCACTGGGGACCAGTGGCGGGGGCGCGCTGCCGGAGTCCGTACGGCCGGGCATGGCCGCGTCCGCACGGTCCTCGGAGCCGGCCAGGGCCACGCGGAGCACGGAGCGTTCAGGTGTGTCCAGCAGTTGCCCGAGCACCGTCTCGACGGCGCGGGCGATACTCCGGGCGACGTACGCAGGGTACTGGTCGCATATGAAGTCCAGTCGGCCGGTGTATCCCGCTTGGCCGGCGTTGACCGAGAGCAACAGGCCTGCCTTGCCGTCGCGCGGCACCAGGGGGACGCGCTGGGCGGTGACACCGGGCAGGCGCAGTGTTTCGTCGGCGGTCGCCTCGTTGAGCGACATGATTGCGGGGAACACCGAGGCCCCGGTGGACTGCCCTGCGCTGCGTGCGGCCGCCCACGCCTTCGCAAGCGAACCGCCCTGGTGGGCGAGGCAGTCCAGGACCGATTCCTGCACCTGTGCGATGTACTCGTCGGCGGTGCCGCCCTGCCTGGCCGGCGGGCGGAAGGGAAGCAACTCGGAGTACAGTCCGATCACGCCCGGGTAGCGGGAGCGCCGCCAGTCGACGGCCGGATACCCGATCAGGAGGTCGTCGGTGCGGAAGTAGTGCTGCAGCGTGAGCGAGAAGGCACCGAGAAGGGCCGCGAACGGCGTAACGCCCCGCTGCTCGCAGCGACGGCGCAGGCCCTCGGGCAGCCGCACGTCGACGGACGAGGTGCCGGAGTCCTCGGCATCGGTGCCCTTGGCGAGTTCCCAGCCGGCCGACACGGCGGTCGCGCCGCGCACGTACTCGGCCCAGAACTCCTCGTCCCGCCGGCCCTCGGGCGACTCCTCGTACTCCCGCTGTGCCAGCGCATACGCGAAGTAGCCGTCCTCCGGGGCGGGCCCGGGGTGCGGCGTGTTCCCGTCGGTGTACGCGGCGTAGAGCGTGGACAGGTCGTCCAGGAGCAACTTCACGGACGGTGCGTCCGCGGCGAGATGGTCCAGCAGCAGCAGGAGCACTGCGTCTTGGGGGCCGGTGCGTAAGAGGTCGGCGCTGAGCCGCAGCGGGGCGTCGGCGCCGAAGGGTGTACCAGCCTTCTCGGCCAGGCGCGGGCTCCAGTCCTGGCCGGGAGCCTCGTGCACGCGCAGCACGCTGCCCGGGATGTCGTCGCTTACCTCCAGGGTGAGTCCCTGTGCGTCTGGGCGGGAGCGCAATACCGGGTGACGGGCGATGAGCTCGCACAAGGCCCGGTCCAGGGTGATCGCGTCTAGCGGTCCCGAGAGCCGAAAGGCGACCGGAATGTTGTACGCGTCGCTGAGATTGCCGAGCCGCTGCGCTGCCCACACCGCTTTTTGTTGGCGTGTCACAGGCGCGACGCGGCTCCCTGCGGAGCCAGACATTGATTCTCCCCGTAGCTGCGCCATACCCCCAGGTCATGAGGTCCTTGGCGCGCACCAGCAGTGACCTGAAGGATCTTCATCAGCAGTGGGTGTACGAGTCAACGAAAACAGCAACTAATGGCGAGAATGCGCTGTCAGCCTCGGATCAATTTCTCGCTGGTCAGGCGAGTGTGAGTCGACATTGCTGTAATAGCTCACAGCGAGGCATCATGGCTGAAACTATGCCTGTGCCCGGCTGCCTTCGGAGGCAGGCTGTCACTGATCCGGGACCGGTCCTCGCTTCTTCGCCGCGCCGAGGGTCAGTCCGGGGATGTCCGAGCGCATCAGCCCATAGGCCTGCCCAACCGCTGTCCGCCGACGAACGACAAGCGGCTCGCATGGTGGCTGCCGCCATGTTTTCCTCGGGAGTGTGCGCGTGCTGCAAGGTATCGAGCGAGCGGTCCAACGTTCCCAGCGATGGGACCGCTCACGGACGAGAGCCTCTGCGACGGGCCTCGCCCGGGGAGCCTTCCGGACTCTTCCCAGCCGCGGCGGCCTGACCTCGGAGCCGTTCCCACACCGCGTCGACCACCGGGATACTCATGAGGTACCGCCCGTCGGGCCAGGGGAACACACTGCAGAGCACGTCGATGGGCAGTGCATCCTCCAGCCTCCGCCAGTGGCTTGTGTTCGCTTTTTCGCGGACACCAGAACCACTAGGCGCGTGCGGTCTTCGGAGGCCGCCAAGGGCAGGCGGCTTGCCTCTTGCGCCGCCTTCAACTCGACGGTCCCGGCGGCGCGGATCAGGGTGATCTCGATGGCGCGCAGCGTCACTTCCGCTCTCCCTCGTCGCGATACGTACAGGCATCTCATTCGAGTGAGACCTCCCCGTCGGGCAGCCATCCCTCCCAGTAGCCGTCCATGAGCAGCGGCAGCGTGTCGGGCTCCACCCGCACGTCGATGTCTCTCAGTTGGGCCGTGCTCCACCAGCGCGCGCCCGCCCCGAACAGGGCGCGCACGTCCTGCGGCCAATCCCCGGCGGCAGGTCCGGCCAGGACGACGTACTCGATGTGGCGGCGCCCGCCGATATCCGGAAGGACTCCGACGACCGGTCTGCGATCCGCAGGCACGGCAGGCCGGCCTGCTGCCGCAGGTAGCGCACCGCTGCACGGCGGTAGGGCTCGCCCGCACGCACCGCCACGACGGGCACCGACCAGCACTCGGCGTCCTGGTGCCTGACAGGAAGCAGCAGAAAGCGGCGGACGGTCCGGTCGATAAGGACGGGACGGACGACGGAGTCAGCCGTGGCCGAGAGGGAGGGCGTCATGTAGATCACCTTCCCGACCTGTTATTGGAATAGCAATTCGGGGTGTTCCGTCCGGGTGGTGCAGGGCAGGATGGGAGCGTTGTCGCGTCTGGCGGGCTGGATGTCCCAGGCCGGTGCAGGGCCTGGGACATCCAGCCCGCTGGACGGCGGAACCAGGTCGGTGCGAGCGGCGCCGAGGTGTTCTGGCGCACGGTGTGAACGCGCGCGGGCGCACCTCGGTGCGGCTCGGCCCGGCTCCGACACGCGGACCGAGGGAGTGGATGGACGCGGTGTGGCCCGACCGGCTCGGCACAGGTGACCGGGTCCGGTTCGACGGGCAGGTGTGCACGGTGACCGGGGTCTGCGGCGGGCGCGTGGCACTGCGGGACGGCCTGGGTGCCACCGAGCACATCGATGTGGTCTCGCTGCTCTCGGCGCAGGACTTCACGTTCCTGGGGCACGACGGCGAGCCCGCGCCGGAGCCGTCGGTGCGGGCCCTGCCGGAGGCGGCGCTGGAGCGCGCGCAGTGGTGGCGGCGGCATGTCACCGAGGTGCTGACCGGCGTACCGTACGGTGCTTCGCCCGGCACGAAGCCGCGTCCCGCTTACGACCCCGCCTGCCACACCCTGACCGAGCGGGAGGAAGCCAAGGCCAGGGAGCTGGCCGAGCTGGGGATAGGCGGGGCTTCGGCGCGGACGGTGCGGCGCAAACGGCAGCGGTACCAGCAGCGGGGACTGGCCGGTCTCACCGACGGCCGGGCCGGGCGGCACGCGGCAGCGGAGGAGCCCGTGCTGCATCCCCAGGTGCAGGCCGTTGTGCGGGAAGTGGTCGCCGCACAGCAGCCGGGCCAGCCCTTGACGGCCGGGCAGTTGCACGAGCGGGTGCTGATACGCCTGGCCGCGCCCATCGCGACGGGCGAGCTGCCCCGGCCGTCCCGGACCGCCGTCCGACGCTTCGCCGTCCAACTCCTGATCCGCGCCGCGGAGGAGAGGGCCGCCCCGGCGACCGTGGTGGCGGTCGGCGAGCGCGTTCACCTGGACACGGTCGAGCTGCCGCTGCCCTCCGGTGGGGAAGGTGGGAACGAGCGCCTGCGGCTCTTGGTCGCTCTCGACGAGGCGACCCGGCTCGCCCTGACCGCCGTGGTCCACACCGAGCCCCGGCCGCCGCTGCAAACGGCGCTGCTGGCGCGGATGTGCGCGCCGCTGGACGTGCAGGCCGACTGGGGTGTCCTGTTGTCCGGGAAACTCCGTGGCGCGGGCCGGCGGCATGCGCCCTCACTGGTCGTCCGCCCGGCCACCCTCGTCATCGACGGCGCGCACGCGCCCGGCCTGCGTGCCCTGCGTGATGCCTGTGCACGTCTGGGGATCCCCGTGCGGTACGCGCAGCGCATGCGGCCGGTGGACCGCGGGAGTATGGAGCGCACGCTGGAGCGCTTCGCGTCGCTGTTCACCGACCATCTGCTGTCCGCAGCCGGGCGGGGCGCGCACGAGGCCGGGTGGCCGCCGGAGATGGTGCAGGACCTGCTCGATGCGTGGGTGGCCCGCGTATGGCCGGACGCCCCAGTGCCCACAGCCCCCATGAGCGGAGCGCACACGCCGCGAACCCGCCATGAGACGCTGACCGCTTCGGCGGGCTGGACACCGGCGCCCGTCTCCCCGCGGCAGCTCACCGGGTTGCTGAATGTGACACGGCGCGTGGTGGGTTCCTCAGGGATCCGGCTCGGTGGGCGTCTCTACGACGCCCCGGCCCTGGATCCGCTGCGCCACGCGATGTCGCGCACCGGGGACCGCCGCCCGTTCGAGGTGCGGTGGGACCCGTACGACCTGCGGCACGTGTGGCTACGGACGGGGCGCACCGAGTGGATCACAGCCTATGCGGCACCTCCTGCCAACCGGTCGTCTGCTCAACTCGCCCTGGGTCACGCACCACTTGACCACACGTACCGCTACACCGACGCGGGTCGGCGCGGACCGGATCCAGCCGTCAGTGACCGGATCGCGCGCGCCCCTGTCACCGCTGACGGGCAGTCGTTCAGGGACTGGGTGCAGTTCAAGAACTGGATGGATACCGTCACCCAGCTCCCGGCGCTGGCAGAGGGCACACGGACGCTACCGGAGGAGCTCCGTATGACCTATCACGCCCGGCTTCCCCTGCGCGCACCAGGTGTCGTAGCTGCTGCTCGGCGGATCGAGGAGGCGCTGACCGTCAACAGGTACGCGTCAGGCGCCCGTTATGGGCTGCTTTTGGAAGGGCAGACTGGCACCGGGAAGAGCACCGCCCTGTGGGAAGCGGCCCGCCGCTGCACCGCTCAGGAGCCGGGCGGCGAGACCGTCCCAGTGGTCTACGTCCGGCTGGCGCCCGCCACCTCACCACGTCTGTTCCTGGCTGAACTGGCCCGCCGTCTCGGTGTTGCGTTGCGGGGATCTCCTACGACAGCCGATCTCGTGGTCCGGGTGAGCGAGGCGATGGAGACCGCCCGGACCAGGCTGGTCCTGGTCGACGAGGTCCAGCACCTGCGCAGTCCAGGCAGGTCCGGCGCAGCCGTGGCCGAGGTCCTGGACTACCTGTGCGACCGCATCCCGGCGACCTTCGCCTTCGCCGGCATCGGCGACCCCACTGTGCTCGCCGCCGAGGTGACACACGCTCCGCACCGCCGGCTGGTGCCCCTCCACCTCTCCGCACTGCCCATGGGCGAGGACTGGGCCCGGATGATCAGCGAGGCCGAGGCTGCACTGCGCCTACAGGCACACGAACCAGGCACCCTCACCGCCCAAGCCGGCTTCCTGTACGAGCGCACCGGCGGCAATGTGGGCCAACTGGCGTTCCTACTACGCACCGCAGCCGTCCGGGCCATTCGCGAGGGCACCGAGCAGCTGACGGCTTCACTGCTGTCCGAGCTGCCCCTCCCCGGCAAGCCAGACGAAGCCGAACACAGCCAGCCGATCTGGACTGTCTGAGGAGAAGAGACCAGATACGAGTCCCGTTGCAGCCTCCGGAATCCCCCATCTGGTCACACGGAATACCGTATTGCGAACACACGGCCGAGAAAAAGCCGCGATAAAAGGTCCGCAGCCAATAAGGCAGCCACCTGGTCACCCAAAAGCCAGACAGCCAGCACGGCTCCGCTCTACCGTGGTGCGCATGACGTACCAGGAGACTTTCCCGAGTCCCCCGGCCGACTTCGGGGACGAAGCAGAGCATGTGGTCCGTCAGTACGACGCCCTGATCGAGGAATCCAAGACAGCCATCAAAAGTCACAAAGCGGCTGCCGAAAGACACAACGCGGCTGCGCGCGAAGAGATCAAGAAGTGCGAGCTGCTGATCGCGCACCGCGAGGAGGCAGTAAGCCTGGTCGGGCTGCAGGCACGTCTGCGGGCCATGCACGAACGTGCCCGGGAGCACGGCATTCTCAGTGCCGCGCCCCCCGCCCCTCCGGTGGAGCTGCGTATCGTCCCGAGCCCGCAGGACAGTGCGACGACCTCCCCGGCAGACGCGGAGCCCACCCCTTCCGATGAACCCACCGCCCCGCCGCCGGCGGACGCGGCACAGCCCCCCGCCGAGATCGTCATCCGCAGCACAAAGCAGCAGGAGATCCTCAACGTCATCGCCCAACGCCCTGAAGAGCCGTGGGGCAGCGAGGATCTGGCCAGAGCGCTCGGCATTCCCCGCGACCCCCGGGAACGCAAGAGCCTGCGCAACTGCCTGCGGGCCCTGACGATTTCCGGCGCCCTGGAACGCGTCACACGGGAAGACGACCCGCACGTCTACTACCGGCCGCGACTGAACTGGAAATTCGCCTGACCCCGACCGCCCACAACACGAAACCCACAAAGCACCGCCGCACATAAGAGACCGCCACCGCAGTTTTCCCTGGTTGGCCCCAGGGTGCGGTGACGGCCGGGCCCGCTAAGGCCGTTTCCGACACTACCCGGCACCACCCGGGCGTGTCCGGCATTCGGCCAAATTCCCCTGCTTGCTTCCCGCAGGCCGTTCGAGGAGTCCGAATGCCCATGCGAATTCACCGTGGAGGATTGCCCGGCTCGCGGCCGGGCCACAGGTCCACCCCCAGCGCCTTCTCCAGGTTCGCGATCGTCAGCAGGTCACACCACACCACACCGTCCAGCACCTGCACGATCGTCATCCGCGACACCCCGGTACGCCGGGACACCTCGGCGATCGACCAGCCGCGGGCGTCGATCGCACGGCGCAGCCGGGCCGCCACCTCCTGTGCCACCCGGGCCCCGTGGTGGTCATCGAGCACAGCGTGCGGCCAGACGCCCTCGACCACGTACTTGAAGGGCTTGAGGCTTCGCTTGTCTCCCTGGGGCACGTCGAAGAGTGTCGCCCATACGGACCTCCAGGCATGACAGCGTCCGTCGCATCGGCGTCCTGCTATTGGAAAAGCACCCCTCCCGGGGTTCTTTCCTGGCGGAGAGTCACGATGGACGCGATCGAGCAGTACCGGCCCAAGCTGGCCACCCCTGTCTGGGAACGCATCGGCCCCGACTGCCGCCGCGCCGTGAGCAAGGCGAAGCCCGCCACGCCCAAGGAGGCCCGCGACTGGCTCGGCGCCCTGGCGTATGCCGCCGCGCACGCCGACGCCTGCGGGCGCCCCACCAAGGCCGAGCACCTGCTCACGCCGGAGGCGGTCGAGTGGTACCTGGCCACCGGCTACGCGCACGTGGGCGAGGCGGCCCGCTCCAACCGCCGCGGCCGCCTCGGCAGGCTCCGCCGCGCCCTGCTCGGCCCCGACCTGATCACCGGCAACCCGGCCGCGTACTCCGGCTCGGACGCCTCCCGCCCCTACACCAGGGCCGAGCAGGCCCAGCTGTACGCCACCGCCCGCGCTCAGCCCACCGACGAACTGCGCTACGGCCTGCTGACCCTGCTCGCCCTCGGCTTCGGCTGCGCCCTGGACTCACCCGAGATCATCCCGCTGCGCGTCCATGACGTACGCGAAGCATCCAACGGCGCGGTCGCCGTCGGCGTTCGCGGCCCGCGCGCCCGCACCGTCCTGTGCCGCACCACCTGGGCCCCGGTCCTCCTCGAAGCCACCGCCCGGATCTCCACGCCCGGCCAGGCCCGCTACCTCTTCCGCCCAAACAGCTACGCCCGCGGCACCAACACAGTCACCAACTTTCTCGCCCGCACGAAGACTCCACCCGGCTGCCCACCCCTGGTCATGGGCCGGGCCCGCGCCACCTGGCTCGTCGACGCCGTCGAGGCCCGCATGCACCTGCCCACGCTCATGGCGGCTGCCGGCCTGACGACCCTGCGCTCCATCGACCGGATCCTGCCGCACGTCCGCAACCTCTCGCCCGAACAGGCCGCCCAAGCACTGAAGGAGCTGTGAGACATGACCAGCAAACTCGACCGCCGTCTCCACTTCGCCCGCATGCGCTCCCGCCGCCTTCTGGTTCCCGATGACGTGGCCGCGAGCATCCTCGACGACATCGACGCCTCCGGACTGGTCGAGGAGATCGATCCGCTCGTCGCCAACACCACCGGACGCCCCAGCCAACTCCCGGTCAGGACCCTGCTGTTCGGCATGAGTCTGGCCTCCGCCCTCCACCGCGGCATCGTGACCCTGACCGCCGTCACCGACCTGCTCTACTTCTCGCTGTCCGACACGATGCGCGCGCACCTCGGGCTCCGCCGCTACCCCAACCACGACAAGGGCTTCGAAGCCGGCTACGGCACCGTCCGCCGCCGCTTCCACCGCGTCGTCCGCGCCATCGACCCGTCCCCGCTCCCCAAGAACCACCGCCTCGACCGCGCCGAAGCCGACCGCATCCTGGCCGAGGCCGACCCGGACGAATCCGCCCGCAAACGCACCCTCATGCTCAAGCTGGCCAACATGATCCTCGGCATGTCCCTGCGCGAGGTCCGTCCACTCCTCAAAGCCCACTGGGACGGCTCGGTCGCCGTCGACGCCACCGTGATCGGCACCTACGCCAAGGGACTCGCCCCCGAAAGCCCCGTCACCTCCACCGACCCCGACGCCGCCTGGTACGTCCGCAAGGCCAAGCACGAGGACCCCCTCGCCCTGGACCACGTCACCACCGCCGACAAGGCCAGGCAGAAGAAGAACGTCAAGATCCAGAAGAAGATCGAACGGATCAAGAAGCGCCTCTACGGCTACGACGCCTCCCTCGTCGTAGCCCGCGACCCCCGCCACCACGGCGCACCCCTGCCCGACGGCTCCGCCGACCCCGACGTGATTCCGGCTCTGATTCTCGCCTTCTCCATCGACAAGCCCAGCCACCGCCCCGGCCAGGTAGCCGTCGAAGCGCTCCAGCAGATCGACGACAGCCTCCCTCGCGGCTACCTGGCCGGCGACCGTGCCTACAACGACCAGAAGCCCGAGAACTTTCAGCTCCCCATCCGTGCCATGGGCTACGAGCCTGTCTACGACTACGCCAAGGACCAGCTCGGCGTGCAGGCAGGCTTCGCCGGCGCCCAGCTCGTCGAGGGCAACTGGTACTGCCCCTCCATGCCCAAATCACTCAAGGACGCCACCAAGGACCTGATCGCCGAGAAGATCGACAAGCAGACCTGGATCAACCGCATCCGCGCCCGCGCCGCCTACCTCTTCATGCCCAAGCAGCGCCCCGACGCCGAGGGACACCGCCGCATGATGTGCCCCGCCGAAGCCAACCGCACCCAGTGCCCCCTCAAGGCGTACACCCTAGGCCGCGGCATCCACCTCCCCCTGGTCGACCCCAAGCCCGGCCCAGCAGGCCCCACCGCCTGCTGCAAACAGCGCACCATCACCATCCCGCCCGAAACCGGGGCCAACCTCTGGCAGCCCTTCCAATACGGCTCCGAGACCTGGCAGCGCGTCTACTTCCGCCTGCGCAACAGCATCGAGGGCATGAACGGCTACGCCAAGGACACCCTCCGCGAACGCCTCGAGAACCCTGGTAGCCGCCGCATCCGTGGCATCGCCGCCCAGACGATCCTCCTGGCCTTCCAGCTCGCCCACGCCAACAAGCGCAAACTCACCGCCTGGGCCGACGCCATCGCCGTCAACGGCGACCGCCCCCGGCGCCGCCCCACCCGCCGCCGCAGGACCAAGCCCCTGGGCACCTGGACACCCAAGGGCTACGACACCAAGCCGGAAGAGCCCCGGTCCGAAGAGTGAGACTGCACACACCCCGGTGAACCACTGAAGATCTACAACCGCAGAACCCGACTGCCCGGCGGCCTACCAGCCGCCGGGCAGCCATGCGTGTAAGAACCGTCACACTCAGCCGACCTGCGCAGACAAAACGAAACGGGCTCATCGTGATCACGATGAGCCCGTTTCGTCGGTGCTACCAGGGCACTTTCGTCGGTGCCCCCTCCTGGTGAAGGGTGGACATGACGTGCCTCTTCCCGGGCACGACGGCGCGTCGGCCGACGTGCCCTGTGACGACGGGTCGGGGCGGGTGCGGGCGGCTGGGGGTGCCGCCCGCACCCGCGAGGGGTTAAGGAAAGTCGGAGCGGGGCCGGCTCAGCCGGTCCCGGTCATCGCGTCAGAGCGGGGCGGGGTCTGCTCGCCGGCGGGGGTGCGGGGCCTGAGGAAGGCCAGCGATGCGGCCACGACGGTAGCCACTGCCATCACTCCGGCCGTGACGACGGCGTCGCCGGTGAACAGGCTGCTGGCCGCACCGGTGAACACGGTCACCAGCAGCGCCCGGCCGCTCATGTTCAGCGAGGACGCCGCTCCCTGGAGCTCGGGGAACACTTGGAGGGAACGGCCGAAGACGATGGGGTAGACGGCGGCGAAGCCGACGCAGAAGACGGCGAGGGACACGGTGGTGGACACCGGGCCGTCACCGAAGGCGAGGAACAGGGCCACTCCGGCCAGCGTGGCGGCGATGGCGCACGCCACGGTGCGCCCGGGACCACCGAGGAGGTCCATGATCTTGGTGGCAAATAGACTGGTGACCGCGAACGACGCGACGATCACCAGCAGGTTGCCCGCGAACGCCAGCGTGGACAGGCCGTAGGTGTCCGTGTAGAGGAAGGAACTGGCGGCGATGAAGACCATGTAGGCGGCGAACAGCAGGCTGGGGACGAGCGACGCGGCGATGAACTCCCCTCTGCCCAGCAGCCGCCGGTAGTCGCCGGCCACCTGCCGGGCGCTCACCTTGACCCGATCGGTCCTGGTCTCGGGCAGGAACAGCGCCATCAGCAGCAGCGATACCAGGGTGACGCCGAAGACCACCGCGTAGTTGCCGCGCCAGCCGAGGGTGCGGTTGACCAGTCCGCCGAGCGCCGGGGCCGCTGTCATGAAGGTGGACATGGCGGCGTTGGTCAGACCGAACATCTTCAGCAGCTGCTTGCCCTCGTAGACGTCCGCGATGATCACGAAGACGAGTACCACGGAGGTGCTGGCGCCGATGCCCTGCACGAACCGGGACACCAGCAGGAACTCGATGCTGGGCGCCACCGCGCAGCCCAGGGCACCGGCCAGCATGACGGTGTTGCCGGCCAGCATGACACCGCGCCGGCCGAACCGGTCGGACAGCGGCCCGTAGGCGAGGGCACCCAGGCAGTAGCCGAGGAAGTTGTAGGTGACGGTCAGCTGGACCGACGACTCGGACGCGTCCAGCGCCCGGGCGATGTCGGGGAAGCTGGGCACGGACATGTCCAGCTCGATGATGGTGCCGATCAGCGCCACGACCAGCAGTGTGGGCAGGAATCTGTTTTTGTTCATGGCCTCGGGAGGGAAAGGGGCCAGGCCACGGGACGGCCCCGGGTCCGCGCGAGGGCGCGACGGACCGGGGGTATGCCGGAGACCGGCCGGGTGAGGTGAAGTGGGCACGTAGAACCGCGCCGTGCCGGAGCAGCAGTGCTCTCGGCAAGGCTCAGCGGTGCGTGGTGAGTCTTCGAATCAGCGGCCACCAGGTGGCCTGCGCGTTGCGCGGCCTGCGGCCCGCCCGCTCGCCACCCGTGGCACGTGACGCCGACTGCAACGTGACCCCTTCTGAAACGATCCCTTGGACGAGGTTGCCGTCCCTCATCGTAGGCGCAGGATTGCCGGTGGTAACAACTCTTTTTTCTCACGCCGGTCCGCCGATCCGGGTCAACAACTCCCTCGCGAACGACTTGGGTTGCTCCAGATGGGGCATGTGGGAGGCGTCCGGGACGACCGCGGTCTGCCCGCGGGGCACAACCCGGGCGTACGCCTGGCAGGCCCGGGGCGGGACGAAATCGTGCTCCCCGCACACGAAGAGGGTGGGCACGTCCAGTTCAGTCAGCCGGTCGCTGCGCGTGTAGGAGCGCAGACTGCCGGTCACACGGAACTCGGTGGGGCCCCACAGGGCGTCGCGGATCTGCGCGGAGGTGCCGAGGGTGGCGTCCATCAGTTCGTCAGGCCAGTCGGTGCGGCACATGTGCCGCTCGGCGAACTCGATGGACGCCTCGTGGTAGGCGGCGGTGTCGTACCGGCCGGTGCGGAGGGCGTCGCTGATGGCCTGGGCGGTGGCCGGAGGCAGCCGGAACAGCAGCTGCCTCATGTCCTCCTCGTACTTGCGGACGTTCAGCACGGGCGAGACGAGAATCAGCCAGTCGGGGCGGTGGGTGCCACGCAAGGCGAAGTCACAGGTGATCATCGTGCCGAAGGAGTGTCCGAGGAGGTGGAAGCGCTCGAAGCCCAGAGTGTCGACGAGGGCATCGAGTTCGTCGACGAAGTGCTCCAGCCGCCAGGGCGGCCCGTCGGCGGGCCGCTGCGCGGAGCGGCCGCAGCCGGACTGGTCGTAGACCACGACGGGATGGCCCGGCAACGCGTCGGCGAGGGGCCGCAGATAGTCGTGGGGAGTGCCGGGGCCACCGTGGACGGTGATCACCGGGGTTCCCGGGGCATCGGGGTTGAGGATGTCGTACCAGGTCGGGCCGGCGGGCGTGGTGCGCGGCGTGCCGCTGGTCAGGTCACTCACCGTTGTCTCCCTGTGCAAGATGGACGCCGATCGTGGCGACGTGCGGCATCCCGTTCATGCTGAGGTGGTTGCCGGGCACCGGGACCTTCCGGAAGTCGCCGTGGACCAGCCGCCGCCAGTTCGTCGCCTGGCCGGCCGGGAATTCCGGGATCTCCTCCTGGTGGGAGAAGAACAGCACGTCCCCGGCGTACGGGCGTGCGGTGTAGGCGTGCATGGCCCGGCTGTGCCGCTGCCAGGCGCGCAGATAACGTGCCTCTATGTCTTTCGTCAAGCGGGTCGGGGGCTTCTCGGCTGGTAGAAGGTTCCGTCGCGGAGCATGGCGAACAGGACGCTGATGCGGTGGCGGGCGAGGCGGCGGAGGGCCTGGGTGTGGGTCTTTCCGCGGGCTCGGCAGCGGTCGTAGTAGGTCCGGGAGGCGGGATCATGGAGTGCTGCGAACGCGGAGAGGAACATCGCCCGTTTCAGCTGCCGGTTGCCGCCTCTGGGGGCGTGTTCGCCGTGGATCGAGGTGCCGGACTGGCGGGTTGCCGGGGCGAGGCCGGCGTAGGAGGCCAGGTGGGCGGCGCTCGGGAAGGAGCTGCCGTCGCCGACGGTGGTCAGGAGGACTGCGGCGGTCCTGACGCCGATGCCGGGCATCGAGGTCAGGACCGGGGAAAGAGGGTGGGCCTCCAGCAGTGCCCCGATCCGGGCTTTCAGGGCCCGGCGTTGTTCGTGGACGGCGGCCAGCGACTTCGCCAGCGAAGGGACGATCACGTCGAGGGTGCCGGTGCCCGGGACGACGACGGTTTGTTCGTCGAGCGCGGTGAAGATGTCGTCGATGAGCCGCTCGGCCATGCGCGGGGCCCTTGGGCGGACGACTTCGACCAGCCTGCGGCGGCCCGCCTTGCGCAGGGCTTGCGGGGATCCGTAGCGCTCCAGGAGCCAGGTGACCGCCGGGTGGTCCAGGCGCGGGCCCAGGACCCGCTCGAGGCTGGGGTGGAACTGGGTGAGCAGGCCGCGGATGCGGTTGGAGGTGCGGTTGGCCTCGCCGGCGAGGTCTTGGTCGAAGCCGACCAGCATGGTCAGCTCGGCGGTGACCTCGTCGGCAAGGTCGAGGGTGCGCAGGGTGTGGGGCATGGTGCGGGCGGCGTCCGCGATGACGGCGGCGTCCTTCGCGTCGGTCTTGGCCTCGCCGGGGTAGAGGTCGGCGATCCTGCGCATCGCCAGTCCGGGCAGGTAGGCGACCTGGCAGCCGGCGTCCCGGGCGACGGTCAGCGGGAGGGCGCCGATGGAGGCGGGCTGGTCCACGACCAGCAGAACCGTGCCGAACTTGGCCGTGAGCTTGTCGAGGACCGCCCGCAGCTTCGGTTCGCTGTTCGGCAGCGGCTTGTCGAAGACCGTCTTCCCGGCCGGGGTCAGGCCGTGGCCGTGATGCGTCTGCTTGCCGACGTCCAGGCCCAGGAAGACGCCCACCGCGTCGATGTCGACCATCGTGCCCCCACATGCGTCGATGCGTGCCGGCCTCGGCGGTCGGGGCCGTTCGCGCGCATCCACGTTATGCAGACCTGCCGCCCGCGAACGGCCGGGCATTGCGCCCGGCCGGGCGGTGGTCGGACCTCTGATCAGCGTCTCGGACGGCACCCCTCGGACCCGGTGACACCTCCTCATGTTGTTGTCAAGCCGCAGGGGTGATGGGAGTTGGGGGTTGATAGCTCTGCCGGTCACGGATCATGGCGAAC
>NZ_JBVIGA010000031.1:0-97777 GCF_055571035.1 Streptomyces malachitofuscus
CACTACAGCGGCAGAAATATGACAGCCACACCCGATGCCCCCGGGTCTCCCGATCCTACGAATGACCGCGAGTAACCCACGAAGAAAGGTATGGAAGAATGATCCGCGAGACTGCTGCCGGTGATGCCTCCGAACTGGCATGGTTCAAGAGCAGTTACAGCGATGGTCCCGAGGGCGACTCTTGCGTTGAGATCGCGATAGCGCCCCGCACCATCCACGTCCGCGACTCCAAGAATGTGGCAGGCCCTCGGCTCTTGCTTCCGCGAGATGTGTGGGCGAGCTTCGTGATGTATGCGTCGGAGCGCTGACCCTTCAGCGGTACACGCCCCGCGCCTGGTTGCCACAGGGAGCGGGGCGCACTGGCGTATGGCTCAGGACGAGGCCCCGGCGCTGCGGGTGGGGTCGTCGGTGGTCAGGGCGGAACGGGTCACCTCCGTCACCACCCAGGGGTGATTGCGTACGGTCACCAGTTGGCCGGGAGCCACGGGCGCCGCGCCGTCGGTGGGACGGACGAGGTCGGGACTGTCGTCGGCCGCCGTGTCGTCAGTGTCATCGGTTACCGGCCGCACAGCTGCCCCACCCGTCGTGATGCCCCTGTTCTCCCGTTCCGCCGGATCGGCGACGCCCCGTACGGTGCCTGCCCGCGCCGCCACGAGAGCCTCAGGGGTGGTGTGGAGGATGTGTGCAGGTATGCCTGAAGGGGGACGCAACCCGGGGGCTCATCCGCACTCCGTGCGCGCTGTCCAGATAGCGGACAATCGCGCCCGGCCCTTGGTATCCCGTTAACACAGGAGTAACACTGGGAGGGTCGGCCGTCCTGTCGTATACAACCGGGGCGGCCGCTGTCCCGCGCGCGGCAACGGCGCCGAGCGCTCATCACCGGTGCTGCCACCGGTGTCAGCCGTGCCAGAAAGGGACTCCGTGACCTCACGCCCCGACCCCAAGACCTCCCTCGACCAGCTGCGCGCCGAGGTCGAGCGCCGCAACCCCGCGGAGCCCGAGTTCCACCAGGCCGCGCGCGAGGTGCTGGAGACGCTCGCCCCGGTGCTCGCGGCCCGGCCCGAGTACGCGGTGCCCGGACTCGTGGAGCGGCTCGTGGAGCCGGAGCGGCAGATCATGTTCCGGGTGCCGTGGACGGACGACAACGGCCGGGTCCACGTCAACCGGGGCTTCCGGATCGAGTTCAACAGCGCCCTCGGCCCGTACAAGGGGGGCCTGCGGTTCCACCCCTCGGTGAACCTCGGGATCATCAAGTTCCTCGGCTTCGAGCAGATCTTCAAGAACGCGCTGACCGGGCTCGGCATCGGCGGCGGCAAGGGCGGCAGCGACTTCGACCCGCAGGGCCGCAGCGACGCCGAGGTCATGCGCTTCTGCCAGTCCTTCATGACCGAGCTGTACCGGCACATCGGTGAGTACACCGACATCCCGGCCGGCGACATCGGTGTCGGCGCCCGCGAGATCGGCTACCTGTTCGGCCAGTACCGGCGGATCACCAACCGCTGGGAGGGCGGCGTGCTGACCGGCAAGAGCGCCGGCTGGGGCGGCTCGCTGATCCGCCCGGAGGCGACCGGATACGGCAACGTGCTGTTCGCCGAGGCCATGCTGCGGGCCCGCGGCGAGGACCTGGAGGGGCAGACCGCGGTCGTCTCCGGCTCCGGCAACGTGGCGATCTACACCATCCAGAAGCTGGCCGCCCTCGGCGCCAACCCCGTGACCTGCTCCGACTCCGGCGGCTACGTCGTCGACGAGAAGGGCATCGACCTGGAGCTGCTGCGCCAGATCAAGGAGGTCGAGCGCGGCCGCGTGAGCACGTACGCCGAGCGCCGGGGCGCCTCCGCGCGGTTCGTGCCCGGCGGGCGGGTGTGGGAGGTCCCCGCGGACGTCGCCCTGCCGTCGGCCACGCAGAACGAGCTGAACGCGGACGACGCCGCCGCCCTGATCCGCAACGGCGTCAAGGCGGTCTCCGAGGGCGCGAACATGCCGACCACGCCCGAGGCCGTCGACCTGCTCCAGCAGGCCGGCGTCGCCTTCGGTCCCGGCAAGGCCGCCAACGCGGGCGGCGTCGCGGTCAGCGCGCTGGAGATGACGCAGAACGCCTCGCGCACCTCGTGGAAGGCCGACCAGGTCGAGCACGAGCTGGCGCGCATCATGACCGACATCCACACCACCTGCGCCGAGACCGCCGAGCGCTACGGCGCTCCCGGCGACTACGTGACCGGCGCGAACATCGCCGGTTTCGAGCGGGTGGCGGACGCGATGCTCGCGCAGGGCGTCATCTGACGCAGCCGCGTCCGCCCCGCGCGGGCCTGCCGCAGCACGCCGTCACGGCGTGGGAATCCCGCCCGGACGGGCCGGCCGTCCGAAGCGGGCCGGGACGCCCGGTGAGTACAGCACGCTCACCGGCCTCCCGGCCGGCCGCGGCAGACCGGCCGCGGTGACCAGGTCCTCCTCGCACTCCACCAGCTCCGCCCGGTGCAGCGGCCAGCGCGGATGCGCGTTGGGCAGGTACAGCGACCGCCCGAAGAAGACACCGTGCATGCCCCAGCGCGCGGTGAGGAAGTGCTCCAGCTCGGTCGGCTCCCCGATCGGCTCGCCACGGCGCACGGTGAGCCGCCCGCCGGCGCCGCGCGGCCCGGGCCACCGCCGGGAGCCGGTGTACCGGACGGTGCCACCGCCGAGGTGGTCGACGCTCATCCGGGACCAGACGTACGGCATCCCGAACCCCAGGCGCCCGACCGCCACCGGGATCAGCCGGGAGGCGTCCAGGGAGAGGAAGACGACCCCGCGCCGCCCGTGCGCGTCCACGGAGTAGAGGCGGACGTTGGTCTCCGGGAAGTCCCCGAGATACGGAATCCCCGGCAGGCGCAGCCACCCCACGCGGTGCATGCGGAACGCCACGAGACCTACGTACGTGACCCCGTCCAGCGTGTCGGGCACGGTGCCCGGCGGCAGCAGACCGGCCACGTCGGCCGGGTCCACCGCCCAGTGCACGAACGTCAGGTCCAGCCAGGACTGGGTGAGCAGCGGGCGCGCGATCGGCTCCGGCGGATCGGGCGTGACGGGCCCCGGCAGGGGCGGCGGCGGTGTCGGCGGCACCGCGCCAGTATCACGGAGCAAGGAGAGCACCGTACCGCCCCACGGCCGGACGGGTCGGACGACACGATGTGCCCCACATGGCCCTGGTGACCCCACGGCCCCGCCGGGAAGGGTTGAGGGCATGCAGAAGCTCTCCCTCGACGCACTGGCCCGCGAACACCTGGAACGCGCCGCCGCCGCGCCCAACGGCCGCAGCGCCACCACCGTCTACGGCGGTCACGAGCACACCCTGCGCCAGACGCTGCTCGCGCTGACCGCCGGTACGGGCCTCGCCGAACACGACAGCCCCGGCGAGGCCACCCTGCTGGTCCTGCGCGGCCGCGTCCGCCTCACCAGCGGCGACACCGACTGGGAGGGCCGTACCGGCGACCTCATCGCCATCCCCCCGGCCCGCCACGGCCTGGAGGCCCTGGAGGACGCGGCGGTGATCCTCACGGTCGCCAAACCGGGCTGACCGGCGCCGCCCTGTTTGATCCAGGTCACTCGCGGGGTAATGTCTTCCGCCCGATTGGCCAGGCCCCCGCCCGTTATGGCAGACTGTCGGAGTTGCTCGGTCGAGCGTTGATGCTGCGCGCCTCCCGCCGGGAGGACCGGAAGCGAGTCCCACAGTACTCGTCGTCCCACGCATTGCACCGAAAGGTGCAGGGGCGGACGTACGGGAATCTTCCGGGAAGCGTACGTGCGGCGCCGGCCAGGCACCCGGTGGGCCTTTCGCCCCCGGTCCACGGTTCTGGTAGGGCCGTGTCAATCCCGCAGGGATGTTCGAACAAGGGACATCTGTGTCAGCGGGAGTGCGACACGCCCGACCGCGTGGGTCGGAGTCAAAGGGATCCCTGCCGGGTCCAGAGCGTAAAGAGAGACAGGACTACGAAGTAGCCATGGCGGGACAGAAGATCCGCATCCGGCTCAAGGCCTACGACCACGAGGTCATCGACTCCTCGGCGAAGAAGATCGTCGAGACGGTGACTCGCACTGGTGCGTCGGTCGCGGGCCCGGTGCCGCTGCCCACTGAGAAGAACGTGTACTGCGTCATCAAGTCGCCGCACAAGTACAAGGACTCGCGCGAGCACTTCGAGATGCGCACGCACAAGCGCCTGATCGACATCCTCGACCCGACCCCCAAGACCGTTGACTCTCTGATGCGACTCGACCTCCCGGCCGGTGTCGACATCGAGATCAAGCTCTGAGGCCGGTGATCTGAAGAGATGGCTAAGCAGATCAAGGGCATCCTGGGCGAGAAGCTCGGCATGACGCAGGTGTGGGACGAGAACAACCGTGTTGTTCCGGTCACCGTCGTCAAGGCCGGCCCCAACGTCGTCACCCAGGTCCGTACGAACGACGTCGACGGCTACGAGTCGGTCCAGATCGCCTTCGGCGAGATCGACCCGCGCAAGGTGAACAAGCCCCTCAAGGGTCACTTCGCCAAGGCCGACGTCACCCCCCGTCGTCACCTCGTCGAGATCCGCACGTCGGACGCCTCCGAGTACACGCTGGGCCAGGAAGTCACCGCCGAGGTGTTCGAGGCCGGCGTGAAGGTCGACGTGACCGGCAAGAGCAAGGGCAAGGGCTTCGCCGGTGTCATGAAGCGCCACAACTTCCGTGGCCTCGGCGCCGGACACGGTACCCAGCGCAAGCACCGCTCGCCCGGTTCCATCGGTGGCTGCGCCACCCCGGGCCGTGTGTTCAAGGGCCTCCGTATGGCGGGCCGCATGGGCAACGAGCGGGTCACCACCCAGAACCTGACCGTCCACGCCGTTGACGCGGAGAAGGGTCTGCTGCTCATCAAGGGCGCGGTTCCCGGTCCGAACGGCGGCCTCGTCCTGGTCCGCACCGCGGCCAAGGGGGCCTGAGGTAACCGATGAGCACTGTTGACATCCTTTCGCCGGCGGGCGACAAGGCCGGTACCGTCGAGCTCCCCGCGGAGATCTTCGACGTCGAGAAGGTCAGCATCCCGCTGATCCACCAGGTCGTCGTCGCGCAGCTGGCCGCTGCCCGCCAGGGCACCCACAAGACCAAGACCCGCGGTGAAGTCCGTGGTGGTGGGCGCAAGCCGTACCGCCAGAAGGGCACCGGCCGCGCCCGTCAGGGCTCGACCCGCGCTCCGCAGTTCGCCGGCGGTGGCGTCGTCCACGGCCCGCAGCCGCGTGACTACTCGCAGCGGACCCCCAAGAAGATGAAGGCCGCGGCCCTGCGCCACGCCCTCACCGACCGGGCCCGCCACAACCGCATTCACGTCGTCACCGGCGTGATCGAGGGTGAGACGCCTTCCACGAAGGCCGCCAAGACGCTGTTCGGCAAGATCTCGGAGCGCAAGAACCTGCTCCTGGTCGTCGACCGCGCCGACGAGGCCGCGTGGCTGTCCGCCCGCAACCTGCCCCAGGTCCACATCCTGGAGCCGGGCCAGCTGAACACGTACGACGTTCTCGTCTCGGACGACGTGGTCTTCACCAAGGCCGCTTTCGAGTCCTTCGTCGCCGGCCCGAACAAGGCCAACGACAACGAAGGGAGCGAGGTCTGATGGCTGCCCGTCACCCCTCGATCGCCTCGAAGGCCGCCAAGGCGGCCAAGGCCCGTCGCGTCGCCAAGGCGCGCCGCCATGAGGCCGAAGGCAAGAACACCGTCGTCACCCCGGTGAGCAAGGCGTACACGGACCCCCGTGACGTCCTGCTGAAGCCGGTCGTGTCGGAGAAGAGCTACGCGCTGATCGACGAGAACAAGTACACGTTCCTCGTTGACCCGAGCGCGAACAAGACCCAGATCAAGCAGGCCGTCCAGGCGGTCTTCGAGGTCAAGGTCACCGGGGTCAACACGATCAACCGCATCGGCAAGCGCAAGCGGACCCGCACCGGCTTCGGCCAGCGTGCGGCGACCAAGCGCGCGATCGTGACCCTCGCCGAGGGCGACCGTATCGACATCTTCGGCGGTCCGACCGCGTAAGCGGTCAGGATCGTTCGATATCGGACGAGGACTGAGAAATGGGTATCCGCAAGTACAAGCCGACGACTCCGGGCCGTCGTGGCTCCAGCGTCGCCGACTTCGTCGAGGTCACGCGGTCCACGCCGGAGAAGTCGCTGGTCCGTCCCCTGCACAGCAAGGGCGGCCGTAACAATTCCGGTCGTGTGACCGTCCGCCACCAGGGCGGTGGCCACAAGCGCGCCTACCGAGTGATCGACTTCCGTCGTCACGACAAGGACGGCGTGCCGGCGAAGGTCGCGCACATCGAGTACGACCCCAACCGCACCGCGCGCATCGCGCTCCTGCACTACGCGGACGGCGAGAAGCGCTACATCCTCGCGCCGCGTGGCCTGAACCAGGGCGACCGCGTCGAGAACGGTCCCGGGGCCGACATCAAGCCGGGCAACAACCTTGCCCTGCGCAACATCCCGGTCGGTACGACGCTGCACGCCATCGAGCTGCGTCCCGGCGGCGGCGCCAAGTTCGCCCGCTCCGCCGGCGCCTCGGTGCAGCTGCTCGCGAAGGAGGGCCAGATGGCCCACCTGCGCATGCCGTCCGGCGAGATCCGCCTGGTCGACGTCCGCTGCCGCGCCACTGTGGGCGAGGTCGGCAACGCCGAGCAGAGCAACATCAACTGGGGCAAGGCAGGCCGCAAGCGGTGGCTGGGCGTCCGCCCGACCGTCCGTGGTGTCGTCATGAACCCGGTTGACCACCCGCACGGTGGTGGTGAGGGCCGTACCTCCGGTGGCCGCCACCCTGTGTCCCCGTGGGGCAAGAAGGAAGGCCGTACTCGTTCGCCCAAGAAGGCGTCGAACAAGTACATCGTCCGCCGCCGCAAGACGAACAAGAAGCGCTAAGGACGGGTTGAGATGCCTCGTAGCTTGAAGAAGGGACCCTTCGTCGACGACCACCTGATGAAGAAGGTGGACGTCCAGAACGAAGCCGGTACCAAGAACGTCATCAAGACCTGGTCCCGCCGCTCGATGATCGTCCCGGCGATGCTCGGCCACACGATCGCGGTGCACAACGGCAAGACCCACATCCCGGTGTTTGTCACCGAGTCGATGGTCGGCCACAAGCTCGGCGAGTTCTCGCCGACCCGCACCTTCCGGGGCCACGTCAAGGACGACCGGAAGTCGAAGCGCCGCTAGTCGGCGGGGTGCAATCGACCATGACAGACACTGAAGGGACAACCATGGAAGCCAGGGCCCAGGCGCGGTACATCCGCGTCACGCCCATGAAGGCCCGCCGCGTGGTGGACCTCATCCGTGGCATGGACGCCACGGAGGCTCAGGCGGTCCTGCGTTTCGCCCCGCAGGCCGCGAGCGTGCCGGTCGGCAAGGTGCTGGACAGCGCCATCGCCAACGCCGCGCACAACTACGACCACACCGATGTCGACAGCCTCTTCATTTCCGAGGCCTACGTCGACGAGGGCCCGACCCTGAAGCGGTTCCGTCCGCGCGCCCAGGGCCGTGCCTACCGGATCCGCAAGCGGACCAGCCACATCACCGTGGTCGTCAGCAGCAAGGAAGGAACCCGGTAATGGGCCAGAAGGTAAACCCGCACGGGTTCCGGCTCGGTGTCACGACCGACTTCAAGTCGCGTTGGTACGCCGACAAGCTGTACAAGGACTACGTCAAGGAAGACGTCGCCATCCGTCGGATGATGACGTCCGGCATGGAGCGCGCCGGCATCTCCAAGGTCGAGATCGAGCGCACCCGTGACCGCGTGCGTGTGGACATCCACACCGCTCGTCCGGGCATCGTCATCGGCCGCCGTGGCGCCGAGGCCGACCGCATCCGCGGCGACCTCGAGAAGCTCACCGGCAAGCAGGTCCAGCTGAACATCCTCGAGGTCAAGAACCCCGAGACGGACGCTCAGCTGGTCGCCCAGGCCGTCGCCGAGCAGCTCTCCTCCCGCGTCTCCTTCCGCCGCGCCATGCGCAAGAGCATGCAGTCGGCGATGAAGGCGGGCGCCAAGGGCATCAAGATCCAGTGCGGTGGCCGCCTCGGCGGCGCCGAGATGTCCCGCTCGGAGTTCTACCGCGAGGGCCGTGTGCCCCTGCACACGCTCCGCGCGAACGTGGACTACGGCTTCTTCGAGGCCAAGACGACCTTCGGCCGCATCGGCGTGAAGGTCTGGATCTACAAGGGCGACGTCAAGAACATCGCCGAGGTCCGCGCCGAGAACGCCGCTGCCCGCGCCGGCAACCGCCCGGCCCGTGGTGGCGCTGACCGCCCGGCCCGTGGTGGCCGCGGTGGCGAGCGTGGCGGTCGCGGTCGCAAGCCGCAGCAGGCTCCCGCTGCCGAGGCCCCCAAGGCCGACGCTCCGGCTGCCGCTCCGGCTGAGAGCACCGGAACGGAGGCCTGACCGACATGCTGATCCCCCGTAGGGTCAAGCACCGCAAGCAGCACCACCCCAAGCGCAACGGCATGTCGAAGGGTGGCACGCAGGTTGCGTTCGGCGAGTACGGTATCCAGGCGCTGACCCCGGCGTACGTGACGAACCGCCAGATCGAGGCGGCTCGTATCGCGATGACCCGTCACATCAAGCGTGGCGGCAAGGTCTGGATCAACATTTACCCGGACCGCCCCCTCACCAAGAAGCCGGCCGAGACCCGCATGGGTTCCGGTAAGGGTTCCCCGGAGTGGTGGGTGGCCAACGTCAAGCCCGGACGCGTGATGTTCGAGCTGTCGTACCCCAACGAGAAGATCGCGCGCGAGGCCCTGACCCGTGCGGCTCACAAGCTGCCGATGAAGTGCAAGATCGTCAAGCGCGAGGCAGGTGAAGCGTGATGTCGGCCGGTACCAAGGCGTCCGAGCTGCGCGAGCTGGGCAACGAGGAGCTTCTTGCGAAGCTTCGCGAGGCCAAGGAAGAGCTGTTCAACCTCCGCTTCCAGGCGGCGACCGGACAGCTCGAGAACCATGGCCGTCTGAAGGCGGTCCGCAAGGACATCGCGCGGATCTACACCCTGATGCGCGAGCGTGAGCTGGGCATCGAAACGGTGGAGAACGCCTGATGAGCGAGAACAACGTGACTGAGACGAACACTGAGGCCCGTGGCTTCCGCAAGACGCGTGAGGGCATCGTCGTCAGCGACAAGATGGACAAGACCGTCGTCGTCGCCGTCGAGGACCGCAAGAAGCACGCGCTGTACGGCAAGGTCATCCGCAGCACGAGCAAGCTCAAGGCCCACGACGAGCAGAACGCTGCCGGCGTCGGTGACCGCGTCCTCCTGATGGAGACCCGGCCGCTGTCCGCCACGAAGCACTGGCGCATCGTCGAGATCCTCGAGAAGGCCAAGTAGGTAATTCCCGCAAGGGAATTCCACACAGTACGTTCCTGCGGGGCATCCCCCGCAGGACAGTTCCGCCAGGCTCCGGGGGCCGATGTGATCGGCCCCCGGGGAACCGGCAGACAAACAGGAGATAGACGTGATCCAGCAGGAGTCGCGACTGCGTGTCGCCGACAACACTGGTGCGAAGGAGATCCTTTGCATCCGTGTGCTCGGTGGCTCCGGTCGCCGCTACGCGGGCATCGGTGACGTCATCGTCGCCACCGTCAAGGACGCGATCCCCGGTGGCAACGTGAAGAAGGGTGACGTCGTCAAGGCGGTCATCGTTCGCACCGTCAAGGAGCGCCGCCGTCCGGACGGCTCGTACATCCGCTTCGACGAGAACGCCGCCGTCATTCTGAAGAACGACGGCGACCCTCGCGGCACCCGTATCTTCGGCCCCGTGGGCCGTGAGCTGCGCGAGAAGAAGTTCATGAAGATCATCTCCCTCGCGCCGGAGGTGCTGTGAGCATGAAGATCAAGAAGGGCGACCTGGTCCAGGTCATCACCGGCAAGGACAAGGGCAAGCAGGGCAAGGTCATTGCCGCTTACCCGCGCGACGAGCGCGTCCTGGTCGAGGGTGTCAACCGGGTCAAGAAGCACACCAAGGCCGGTCCGACCGCTCGCGGTTCGCAGGCCGGCGGCATCGTGACCACCGAGGCCCCGATCCACGTCTCCAACGTCCAGCTGGTCGTGGAGAAGGACGGCAACAAGGTCGTCACGCGCGTCGGTTACCGCTTCGACGACGAAGGCAACAAGATCCGCGTTGCCAAGCGGACGGGTGAGGACATCTGATGACGACCACCACCACTCCGCGTCTGAAGACGAAGTACCGCGAGGAGATCGCGGGCAAGCTGCGCGAGCAGTTCTCCTACGAGAACGTCATGCAGGTGCCCGGCCTCGTCAAGATCGTGGTCAACATGGGTGTGGGCGACGCCGCCCGCGACTCCAAGCTGATCGAGGGCGCCATCCGCGACCTCACCACGATCACCGGTCAGAAGCCGGCCGTGACCAAGGCCCGCAAGTCCATCGCGCAGTTCAAGCTGCGTGAGGGCCAGCCGATCGGTGCCCACGTCACGCTCCGTGGCGACCGCATGTGGGAGTTCCTGGACCGCACCCTGTCGCTCGCGCTGCCGCGCATCCGCGACTTCCGCGGTCTGTCCCCCAAGCAGTTCGACGGCCGTGGCAACTACACCTTCGGTCTCACGGAGCAGGTCATGTTCCACGAGATCGACCAGGACAAGATCGACCGTGTCCGGGGTATGGACATCACCGTGGTCACCACGGCGACCAACGACGAAGAGGGCCGCGCCCTTCTCCGTCACCTCGGCTTCCCGTTCAAGGAGGCGTGAGCGAGATGGCGAAGAAGGCTCTCATCGCGAAGGCTGCTCGCAAGCCCAAGTTCGGAGTGCGCGGCTACACCCGCTGCCAGCGCTGCGGTCGTCCGCACTCCGTGTACCGCAAGTTCGGCCTGTGCCGCGTGTGCCTTCGTGAGATGGCTCACCGTGGCGAGCTGCCGGGCGTGACCAAGAGCTCCTGGTAGTCCCGGTAATTCCGGACTCCCAGGGCTCTCGGTAAGCAAGGGGACCGGCAGGAGGCCCACTCCGCATGGCTTAGGCTTGTGGGGTTGGGCACCTGCCGTGCCCGTACGCCACGCGGGCAGCTGCCCGCCAATGTTTGCTTACTACGCCGTAGGTCCACCGCGCCGCACCCGTCCCGTCTCGGATCGGGGAGAGGGATGGCGCACCAGGAAACCCCGGCGAGAGAGGCCGAAGGCCAATTCATGACCATGACTGATCCGATCGCAGACATGCTTACGCGTCTGCGGAACGCGAACTCGGCGTACCACGACTCCGTGGCGATGCCGCACTCGAAGATCAAGTCGCACATCGCGGAGATCCTCCAGCAGGAGGGCTTCATCACGGGCTGGAAGGTCGAGGACGCCGAGGTCGGCAAGAACCTCGTCCTGGAGCTGAAGTTCGGCCCCAACCGTGAGCGCTCCATCGCGGGCATCAAGCGGATCTCCAAGCCCGGTCTCCGGGTGTACGCGAAGTCCACCAACCTGCCGAAGGTGCTGGGCGGCCTCGGCGTGGCGATCATCTCCACGTCGCACGGGCTCCTCACCGACAAGCAGGCCGGCAAGAAGGGCGTGGGTGGGGAAGTCCTCGCCTACGTCTGGTAGCGGAAGGGAACGGAGGAAACAGCTATGTCGCGCATCGGCAAGCTCCCCATCGCGGTTCCCGCCGGCGTGGACGTCACCATCGACGGCCGTACGGTCTCGGTCAAGGGCCCCAAGGGCACGCTGACCCACACCGTCGTGGCGCCGATCGAGATCGCCAAGGGTGAGGACGGCGTGCTGAACGTCACCCGCCCCAACGACGAGCGTCAGAACAAGGCCCTGCACGGCCTGTCCCGCACGCTGGTGGCGAACATGATCACCGGCGTGACCCAGGGTTACGTGAAGAAGCTCGAGATCAGCGGTGTCGGTTACCGCGTTGTCGCCAAGGGTTCGAACCTGGAGTTCTCCCTCGGTTACAGCCACCCGATCACGGTCGAGGCCCCCGAGGGCATCACCTTCAAGGTGGAGGCCCCCACCCGTTTCTCGGTCGAGGGCATCGACAAGCAGAAGGTCGGCGAGGTTGCGGCCAACATCCGCAAGCTGCGCAAGCCCGACCCGTACAAGGCCAAGGGTGTCAAGTACGAGGGCGAAGTCATCCGCCGCAAGGTCGGAAAGGCGGGTAAGTAAGCCATGGCATACGGGCAGAAGATCCTCAAGGGCGACGCCTACAAGCGTGCTGCTATCAAGCGTCGTCACATCCGGATCCGCAAGAAGGTCGCCGGCACCGCCGAGCGTCCTCGCCTGGTCGTGACTCGTTCCAACCGCCACATCGTGGCGCAGGTGATCGACGACCTGAAGGGTCACACCCTGGCGTCGGCGTCCACCCTGGACGCGTCCGTCCGCGGTGGCGAGGGCGACAAGTCCGCGCAGGCCAAGCAGGTCGGCGCCCTGGTCGCCGAGCGCGCCAAGGCCGCCGGTGTCGAGGCCGTCGTGTTCGACCGTGGTGGCAACCAGTACGCCGGGCGCATCGCTGCCCTGGCGGACGCCGCCCGCGAAGCCGGACTGAAGTTCTGAGCCGGTTCCGTAGCTAGCGGAAACAGAGAGAGGTAATTCCAATGGCTGGACCCCAGCGCCGCGGTGGCGGTGCCGGTGGCGGCGAGCGGCGGGACCGGAAGGGCCGTGACGGCGGCGCAGCTGCCGCCGAGAAGACCGCATACGTTGAGCGCGTCGTCGCGATCAACCGTGTCGCCAAGGTTGTGAAGGGTGGTCGTCGCTTCAGCTTCACCGCGCTGGTCGTGGTGGGCGACGGTGACGGCACCGTGGGTGTCGGATACGGCAAGGCCAAGGAGGTGCCGGCCGCCATCGCCAAGGGCGTTGAGGAGGCCAAGAAGCACTTCTTCAAGGTCCCCCGCATCCAGGGCACCATCCCGCACCCCATCCAGGGTGAGAAGGCTGCCGGCGTCGTGCTGCTCAAGCCCGCGTCCCCGGGTACCGGCGTGATCGCCGGTGGTCCGGTGCGCGCCGTGCTCGAGTGCGCCGGTATCCACGACGTGCTGTCGAAGTCGCTCGGCTCCGACAACCAGATCAACATCGTGCACGCGACCGTGGAGGCCCTCAAGGGCCTGCAGCGTCCCGAGGAGATCGCGGCCCGCCGTGGTCTGCCCCTCGAGGACGTCGCTCCCGCGGCTCTTCTCCGTGCGCGTGCCGGGGCGGGTGCGTAGGTCATGGCGCAGCTCAAGATCACGCAGGTCAAGTCCTACATCGGCAGCAAGCAGAACCACCGTGACACCCTGCGCTCCCTTGGTCTCAAGGGCATCAACACGCAGGTCGTCAAGGAGGACCGTCCCGAGTTCCGCGGCATGGTGCACACCGTCCGCCACCTCGTGACGGTCGAGGAGGTCGACTGATCATGGCGGAGCAGAACCCGCTCAAGATCCACAACCTCCGTCCCGCCCCCGGCGCCAAGACCGCCAAGACCCGTGTCGGTCGTGGTGAGGCGTCGAAGGGTAAGACGGCCGGTCGTGGTACCAAGGGCACCAAGGCCCGCTACCAGGTTCCGGAGCGCTTCGAGGGTGGCCAGATGCCGCTCCACATGCGTCTCCCGAAGCTGAAGGGCTTCAAGAACCCGTTCAAGACCGAGTTCCAGGTCGTCAACCTGGACAAGCTCGCCTCCCTCTACCCCGAGGGCGGGGAGGTCACGGTCGAGGACCTGGTCGCCAAGGGCGCCGTGCGCAAGAACAGCCTCGTCAAGGTCCTGGGCCAGGGCGAGATCTCCGTGGCGCTGCAGGTGACGGTCGACGCCGTCTCCGGCTCCGCCAAGGAGAAGATCACCGCCGCCGGCGGTACCGTCACCGAGCTCGTCTGATCACTTCAGGTGTCTCGATGACGTAGAGCGATCCCGACCGGGGATACCCCACATTTGGGGTATCCCCGGTTGGTCGTTCCTAGGGCGGCATGGTCGCCGGTAAGGTGGCCTGCGCTGCCCATTGACCTCGAGGGCCCCAAGCGGGCACTCAGGGCGGCAGTTGACCGTTACGTATTCGTCCTTAGTCGGAATCTCAAGACCGTCACCCTTGACGCAGTTGCGCGGGGGGTCGCAGGAGGCACCGTGCTCACCGCGTTCGCCCGGGCGTTCAAGACGCCCGACCTGCGCAAGAAGCTGCTCTTCACGCTCGGCATCATCGTGGTGTACCGCGTCGGTACCAACGTTCCCATTCCGGGCGTCGACTACCGCAACGTCCAGACCTGTATCGACAACGCCGAAGCCAATTCGGGTCTGTTCGGTCTGGTCAACATGTTCAGCGGCGGCGCGCTGCTCCAGATCACGATCTTCGCGCTGGGCATCATGCCGTACATCACCGCGGCCATCATTCTGCAGCTGCTGACGGTGGTGATCCCGCGCCTGGAAGCCCTCAAGAAGGAGGGGCAGGCCGGTACGGCGAAGATCACGCAGTACACCCGTTACCTCACCGTCGCGCTCGCCATCCTGCAGGGCACCGGCCTGGTGGCCACCGCCCGCAGCGGCGCGCTGTTCCAGGGCTGCCCGGTCGCGAGCGAGATCGTCCCGGACCAGTCGATCTTCGTCACCATCACCATGGTCATCACCATGACCGCCGGTACGGCCGCGGTCATGTGGCTCGGTGAGCTCATCACCGACCGCGGCATCGGCAACGGCATGTCGATCCTGATGTTCATCTCGATCGCCGCGACCTTCCCCTCCGCCCTGTGGGCCATCAAGGAGCAGGGCAGCCTCGCGGACGGCTGGATCGAGTTCGGCACCGTCATGCTCGTGGGCTTCGTCATGGTCGGTCTGGTCGTCTTCGTCGAGCAGGCCCAGCGCCGGATCCCCGTGCAGTACGCCAAGCGCATGGTCGGCCGCCGGTCCTACGGTGGTACGTCGACGTACATCCCGCTCAAGGTGAACCAGGCGGGTGTGATCCCCGTCATCTTCGCCGCGTCGCTGCTCTACATCCCGGCGCTGGTCGCCCAGTTCTCGAGCGGCAACGCCGGCTGGAAGACCTGGGTCGAGAAGAACCTGGCGGACCCGGGAGCGACGCCGCACATCATCCTGTACTTCCTGCTCATCGTCTTCTTCGCCTTCTTCTACGTCGCGATCTCCTTCAACCCCGAGGAAGTCGCCGACAACATGAAGAAGTATGGTGGCTTCATCCCGGGCATCCGGGCTGGCCGACCGACCGCTGAGTACCTGAGCTTCGTACTCAACCGGATCACCTGGCCGGGTTCGCTGTACTTGGGCCTGATCTCTCTCGTGCCGACAATGGCGTTGGCTGGTTTCGGGGCAAACCAGAACTTCCCGTTCGGCGGGACCAGCATCCTGATCATCGTGGGTGTGGGTCTCGAAACGGTGAGGCAGATCGAGAGCCAGCTCCAGCAGCGCAATTACGAAGGGTTCCTCCGCTGATGCGAATCGTCCTCGTCGGGCCGCCGGGTGCTGGAAAAGGTACGCAGGCCACCCGCCTTGCCGAGAAACTGCGCATCCCGCACATCTCCACAGGTGACCTGTTCCGCGCCAACATCAGCCGGCAGACCGAGCTCGGGAAGCTCGCGAAGTCCTACATGGACGCGGGCAATCTCGTCCCCGACGAGGTCACCATCGCCATGGCCAAGGACCGCATGGAGCAGCCCGACGCCGAGGGCGGCTTCCTGCTGGACGGCTTCCCGCGCAACGTGTCGCAGGCCGAGGCGCTGGACGAGCTGCTGCAGACCGAGGGCATCAAGCTGGACGCCGTACTCGACCTGGAAGCCCCCGAGGACGAGGTCGTCAAGCGGATCGCCGGCCGGCGGGTCTGCCGCAAGGACTCGGCGCACGTGTTCCACGTGACGTACAGCCCACCGAAGCAGGAGGGCGTGTGCGACACCTGTGGTGGTGAGCTGTACCAGCGCGACGACGACTCCGAGGAGACGGTGCGGACGCGGCTGGAGGTCTACCACACGCAGACCGAGCCGATCATCGACTACTACCGGGCCCAGGGGCTGGTCGTGACCATCTCCGCGATGGGTCCGGTCGACGAGGTCACCGGACGGGCGCTGGAGGCGCTGAAGCGCGGTCAGTAGTTCTTGTTCTTCGATTGCAGCCGCGGTCCTTCGCAGGAGGGCCGCGGCTGTGGACTGTCGGGGCGGGCGGATCGCACAGCCCGGCGCTCGCGGTCGGCAGCGGGGGACGGCGGCGCGGTCGGCCGTGGAGCGTGCCCGTATCGTTGGACACGTTCGTCCTTCCCTCTGGTCCCAGAAAGGCCGTCGTCCCCATGGTGCAGATCAAGAGCCCTGAGCAGATCGCCAAGATGCGTGAGGCGGGGCTGGTCGTCGCCGCCATCCACGCGGCCACGCGTGAGGCCGCCGTGCCCGGGGCCACGACGAAGGATCTGGACCAGGTCGCCCGCAAGGTGCTCGCCGAGCACAACGCCAAGCCGAACTTCCTCGGCTACGGCGGTTTCCCGGCGACCATCTGCACCTCCGTGAACGAGGTCGTGGTCCACGGCATCCCCTCCGACGACGTCGTCCTCAAGGACGGTGACGTCATCTCCATCGACTGCGGCGCGATCATCGACGGCTGGCACGGTGACGCCGCCTACACGGCGTTCGTCGGCTCCGGCCACTCCCCGGAGCTGATCGAGCTGTCCCGGGTGACCGAGGAGTCGATGTGGGCCGGCATCGCGGCCATGAAGCAGGGCAACCGGCTCGTCGACGTCTCCCGGGCGATCGAGACGTACATCCGCCGCCAGCCCAAGCCGGGCGGCGGCAAGTACGGGATCATCGAGGACTACGGCGGCCACGGCATCGGCACCGAGATGCACATGGACCCGCATCTGCTGAACTACGTCGAGCGCAAGCGGGGCAAGGGCCCCCGGCTGGTCCCCGGCTTCTGCCTCGCCATCGAGCCCATGGTCTCGCTGGGCACCCCGAAGACGGAGGTCCTCTCCGACGACTGGACCGTGATCACCACGGACGGCACCTGGTCGTCGCACTGGGAGCACTCCGTCGCCCTCACCGAGCAGGGACCGCTGGTCCTGACGGCTCCCGACGGCGGCAAGGCCAAGCTGGCGGAGATGGGGATCACGGCCGCCCCGGATCCGCTCGGTTAAGGATCAGCTCGGTGGGGCAGGCTTTCCCGATTCGTGTTTCCGGGTGCGCTGACGTAGACTGACTCGTCGGCTCTGGTGCACCCGCATGTCTGCATGTGCTCACACGGTGCACGCCGGAGTCGATCAAGGTAGTCGATTCGAAGGGCGAAGCGTGGCCAAGAAGCAAGGTGCCATCGAGATCGAGGGCACTGTCGTCGAGTCTCTTCCGAACGCCATGTTCAAGGTCGAGCTCCAGAACGGCCACCAGGTCCTGGCACACATCAGCGGCAAGATGCGTATGCACTACATCCGCATCCTCCCTGACGACCGGGTCGTGGTGGAGCTGTCTCCGTACGACCTGACGCGTGGCCGGATCGTCTACCGGTACAAGTAGATCTTGCCCGCGCCCCGGTCCGCCGGGGTGATGGCACTGACCCGGAGAACCTCACATCCCATGAAGGTCAAGCCGAGCGTCAAGAAGATCTGCGACAAGTGCAGGGTGATCCGCCGTCACGGCCGGGTCATGGTCATCTGCGACAACCCGCGCCACAAGCAGCGCCAGGGCTGACCGCAGCACTGATCCACCCCTCTGCGCCTTCCGCAGAACTTCGCGCGACGCGAGCAGCACACGTTCATACGCAGGTCCCGAGCCGTGTACGGCTCGACACCCCCGGCTCGGAGGCCGGGGACCCAGTTCGTACCTGGTACGGCGGCTGGGATCCGGCCCTGTGGAAGACCTCCGACAATCAACTGGAGCCATTGAATGGCACGCGTTTCCGGTGTTGACATCCCGCGCGAAAAGCGCGTGGAGATCGCCCTCACCTACGTGTTCGGCATCGGCCGGACCCTTTCGCAGCAGACGCTGGCCGCCACCGGCGTCGACCCGAACACCCGCGTTCGCGACCTCTCCGAGGAGCAGCTCGTCGCGATCCGCGAGTACGTCGACAACAACATCAAGACCGAGGGTGACCTCCGTCGCGAGATCCAGGCCGACATCCGCCGCAAGGTCGAGATCGGCACCTACCAGGGTCTGCGTCACCGTCGCGGTCTGCCCGTCCGCGGTCAGCGCACCAGCACCAACGCGCGTACCCGCAAGGGCCCGCGTCGCGCCATTGCCGGCAAGAAGAAGCCGGGCAAGAAGTAGTCCGCAGCGGACGCCTGTCCACGGTCTTCGCTGTAGGACCGACCACCTCCCGTAGGAGTTAAGAGATGCCCCCCAAGGGACGTCAGGGCGCTGCCAAGAAGGTGCGCCGCAAGGAAAAGAAGAACGTCGCTCACGGCCACGCGCACATCAAGAGCACGTTCAACAACACGATCGTCTCGATCACGGACCCGTCCGGCAACGTGATCTCCTGGGCCTCCGCCGGCCACGTCGGCTTCAAGGGTTCCCGGAAGTCCACGCCGTTCGCCGCGCAGATGGCCGCCGAGTCGGCTGCCCGCCGCGCCCAGGAGCACGGCATGCGCAAGGTCGACGTGTTCGTCAAGGGCCCGGGCTCCGGTCGTGAGACCGCGATCCGTTCCCTGCAGGCCACGGGCCTCGAGGTCGGCTCCATCCAGGACGTCACCCCGACCCCGCACAACGGCTGCCGCCCGCCGAAGCGCCGTCGCGTCTGACGTAACGGCTCGGTCGGTCGGCTCCCTGCTGGGGGTGCGGGGGTCGTCCCCCGCATGGTCGCAGCACGGCTGCCGCCCGCCGAAGCGCCGCCGCGTCTGACGCACGGCCGCTTCATTCGGCTTCGGGTTCCGGGCGGTACGGCTCACCAGGGCCGTATCGCCCGTACCCTTGCAGTACCCGCACTTTTCACCGGGTGCGGTTTCCGTCGGACGTCAAATAGCGGGCGTCCACGAAAGAAGGATCTGATCCACACATGCTGATCGCTCAGCGTCCCTCGTTGACCGAAGAGGTCGTCGACGAATTCCGCTCCCGGTTCGTGATCGAGCCGCTGGAGCCGGGCTTCGGCTACACCCTCGGCAACTCCCTCCGCCGCACCCTCCTGTCGTCGATCCCCGGCGCTGCTGTCACCAGCATCCGCATCGACGGCGTCCTGCACGAGTTCACCACCGTGCCGGGCGTCAAGGAGGACGTCACCGACCTGATCCTCAACATCAAGCAGCTGGTCGTCTCCTCGGAGCACGACGAGCCGGTCGTGATGTACCTGCGCAAGCAGGGCCCGGGTCTGGTCACCGCCGCCGACATCGCGCCCCCGGCCGGTGTCGAGGTGCACAACCCCGACCTCGTCCTCGCCACGCTCAACGGCAAGGGCAAGCTGGAGATGGAGCTGACGGTCGAGCGTGGCCGCGGTTACGTTTCGGCTGTGCAGAACAAGCAGGTCGGCCAGGAGATCGGTCGTATTCCGGTCGACTCGATCTACTCGCCGGTCCTCAAGGTCACCTACAAGGTCGAGGCGACCCGTGTCGAGCAGCGCACCGACTTCGACAAGCTGATCGTCGACGTCGAGACCAAGCAGGCCATGCGCCCGCGTGACGCCATGGCGTCGGCCGGAAAGACCCTGGTCGAGCTGTTCGGTCTGGCGCGTGAGCTCAACATCGACGCCGAGGGCATCGACATGGGTCCGTCCCCGACGGACGCCGCCCTCGCCGCCGATCTGGCGCTGCCGATCGAGGAGCTGGAGCTCACCGTCCGGTCGTACAACTGCCTCAAGCGTGAGGGCATCCACTCCGTGGGTGAGCTCGTGGCGCGCAGCGAGGCGGACCTGCTGGACATCCGCAACTTCGGTGCGAAGTCCATCGACGAGGTCAAGGCGAAGCTGGCCGGCATGGGCCTGGCGCTCAAGGACTCGCCTCCCGGGTTCGACCCGACCGCTGCGGCGGACGCGTTCGGCGCGGACGACGACGCGGATGCCGGCTTCGTGGAGACCGAGCAGTACTGAGCGCTCCGCGAGGAGGCCGGTTCTGCGGCTGCGGGCCGGTTGCGGCTGGTCGCGCAGTTCCCCGCGCCCCTACGGGGCGCGGACCCTCCGGGGCGCTTGACAAGGCGCCCCGGATCTCCGACAGGCGACCGCCTGCTCGGATACTGACCCCGGTACCTGATACGGCCGGGGCAGACACACAGGAGATTCATCATGCCGAGGCCCACCAAGGGTGCCCGTCTGGGCGGCAGCGCCGCGCACGAGAAGCTGATGCTCGCGAACCTCGCGAAGGCGCTTTTCGAGCACGGCCGCATCACCACCACCGAGGCGAAGGCGCGCAAGCTGCGTCCGTACGCCGAGCGTCTGGTCACCAAGGCGAAGAAGGGCGACCTTCACAACCGCCGTCAGGTGCTCCAGGTCATCACGGACAAGAGCATCGTCCACACGCTCTTCACCGAGATCGGCCCGCGGTACGAGAACCGTCCCGGTGGCTACACCCGCATCACCAAGATCGGTAACCGCCGTGGCGACAACGCGCCCATGGCCGTCATCGAGCTGGTCGAGGCGCTGACCGTGCAGCAGTCGGCGGTCGGCGAGGCCGAGGCCGCGACGAAGCGTGCGGTCAAGGAAGACGCCCTCAAGAAGGACGAGGCCGTCGAGGCCCCGGCCGAGGAGACCAAGGACGACGAGTCCAAGGACGCCTGAGGCTCTGCCTGAGCGGGCCCGTCCCTTTCGAGGGGCGGGCCCGCTTTCGTGTGTCCGTGCGGGTGAGAGGATCTCCGTGTGAGTGACGAAGTGCAGCCAGGGTTCGTACGGGTGCGTCTGGACCTGTCCTACGACGGGACCGAGTTCTCCGGCTGGGCCAAGCAGGCCGGTGGCCGGCGGACCGTGCAGGGGGAGATCGAGGACGCGCTGCGGACCGTGACGCGGTCCGGCGGGACGGTGTACGAGCTGACCGTGGCGGGGCGGACCGACGCCGGTGTCCATGCCCGGGGCCAGGTCGCGCACGTCGATCTGCCGCGGGAGGTGTGGGCCGAGCACCACCCGAAGCTGCTGAAGCGGCTCGCCGGACGGCTGCCGAGGGACGTGCGGGTGTGGGCGCTGAGGGAGGCGCCCGCCGGGTTCGACGCGCGGTTCTCCGCGGTCTGGCGGCGCTACGCCTACCGGGTCACCGACAACCCCGGGGGAGTGGACCCGCTGCTGCGCGGCCATGTGCTGTGGCACGACTGGCCGCTCGACGTCGACGCCATGAACGAGGCCGCGCGCGGGCTGCTGGGGGAGCACGACTTCGCCGCGTACTGCAAGCGGCGCGAGGGCGCGACGACCATCCGTACGCTCCAGGAGCTGAGCCTGGAGCGGGGCGCGGACGGGATCATCACCGCGACCGTCCGCGCGGACGCCTTCTGCCACAACATGGTGCGCTCGCTGATCGGCGCGCTGCTGTTCGTCGGCGACGGCCACCGTCCGCCGGACTGGCCCGGGAAGGTCCTCGCGGCGGGCGTACGGGACTCCGCCGTCCATGTCGTACGCCCGCACGGTCTGACCCTGGAGGAGGTCGGCTACCCGGCCGACGAGCTGCTGGCCGCCCGCAGCAGGGAGGCCCGCAACAAGCGGTCCCTGCCGGCGGCCGGCTGCTGCTGACTCCGTCCCGGCGGCGGCGCTACTCGTTCGCCGCCGCCGATGCCTGGGCCTCGCCTCTGCGGCGGATCTGACGGAACGTGAACTCCTGGAGGTCGTCGCCGGTGGAGAAGACGGCCTTGTCCTTCGTCGTCACGTCCTTGCCGTCCGTGAAGCCGGCGAGGGTGAAGTAGGCGTAACGGCCGTAGGAGTTGGTCGTCGAGCGGCACACCGCGCCGACGCAGAAGTCCTTGACGCCGCCGCCCGACAGCGACTTGATGATGCTCTTCTTGTCGGCCTGCTGCTTGGCCTCGGTCGCCTGGGCCTCGGTGTCGAAGACGGCCACGCCGACCGTCACGGCCACCTTGTCCTTGGTGTAGGTGACCCGGATGAGGCGGGTGCAGTCGTTGGCGGTGAGGACCTTGGGGAGCGTGGCCTTCGCGGCCGAGGCGCAGTTCTTGGTGTCGGCCGTCGGGCCCTTCTTGTACACCGTCTCGCCCATGGTCAGCTGTGTGCCCGGGAAGAGGATGTCGGGGCTCAGCGGGGCCTTGTCCTTCTTCGCGCTGGCGATGAAGTCCTTCGGGTCCAGCGGCGGCGGGGCGCTCGTCGGGGCGAACGAGGGGACCGTGCCCGTGGGGCTCGGTAGGTCGGAGGCCCCGGGAAGCTGTGAGGAGGTGCCCGGGGAGGCCTGGTTGCTGCCGTTGGCCGAGACGACGGCGACCGCCACCGCCGTGCCTATCGCGACGGTGGCGAGTGCGCCGCCGCCTATGAAGAGCAGCCGGCGCCGCTTGGCGCGGGCCTCCGACGCGTCGGCGAGCGCCGCCCAGTCGGGTGACTGGCCGGCACTGCCGCCGCTCCACGGCTGCTGGGAATTCGGTGTCCAGGGATCCCACTGCTGTGGAGGTCCCCCCTGCCCAAAGCTCATGGGCCGCATCTTAGACGGGGCAAGGGGTGTGCTGGTCCGCCTCAACCGGGCGGGCAGGCCCTAGCGTTGCGCGCATGGTGACGGGCAAAAGCGACATCTCCGGGTGGTTGGTGCGACCTGCGGGCGGCTCCGTGTGGGCCGGACTCGTGGCCGTGCTCGGGGCGCTGACGGTTCATACGGTGCTGGTGACCTCGGACGGAGGCATGGACAACGGGATCGTCGTGGACGCCGCGCGGACCTGGATGGACGGGGAATCGCCGTACGACGATCGGCGCTTCCTCTATTTTCCGAGCGCCGTCATGGCCGCCGTCCCGCAGGCTCTGCTGCCGCGGTCCGTGCTCGACGTGCTGGTGCCGGTGGCGGTGACCGTCGCCCTCGCCCTGGGCTGGGCCTGTGCGCTGCTGCTGCACCGTGTGCCGCTGCGCAGCAGGCTCGCCGCCCTCGGGCTGCTGGCCCTCGCGGCGGGCTTCGCACCGTTCGGACAGCTGGTGCGGCTGGGGAACTGGACGGTGACGGCGGTGCTGGCACTGCCGCTGTGCCTGCTGCTGGCGAGCCGGGGCCGGTGGGTCGCGGCGGGTGCGGTCATCGGGGTGGCGGTGGCGCTGAAGCCGCTGCTCCTGCCGATGGCGCTGCTGTTCCTTTTCGCGCGGCGGTGGGCGGCGCTGGCCCTGGTGGTCCTGGTGCCGGTGGTCACCTCGGTGGTCGCCGCGCTGTTCCTGCCCGACCCCACGGGCTTCCTCACCCGCACCCTGCCCTTCCTGTTCACCGGCGACGACGCGTTCCTGCGGCTCTACGAGGCCTCGCCGGCGGCCGTGCTGCCCCGGCTCGGGGTGCCCCAGGGCCCGGCCACGGCGCTCGCCCTGGTGGCGGGGGCGGCGGGTGTGGTGTGCGCGTACCGGCGCTGGCGGGGACCGGGGCCGGTGGCGCTGCGGCTGGCGGAGACCTCGGCGGGGCTGATGCTGTCGGCGTTCCTCGTCTCGCGGCCCTCCTACAACCACTACCTCCTGGTCGTCCTTCCGCTGCTGCTCGCCGGCCTGCCGTACGCCGGTGCGGTGGCCCGGCGGCCCTGGTTCTGGCTGGCCCTGGTGCCGCAGCTGCCGGGGATCACCTGGCCGTGGCTGGAGTCGGGGAAGCGGCGGGCGTTCCGGGACGCCCTCACACTGGGTGTGCTGGCGGTGACGGTCGCGTACCACTGTGTCCGCGCGGCGGAGGGGGCGCGAGGGGCGGGCGGGGCTGCGGAGGCGCCCCCGGAGGAGCCGAGGGGGCGGCGTTCGGCCGTAAGGCCGGTGTAGGCCGACGAGGGCGGGGCTCGTTTTGACCCGTCCGGTCGAGCATGGGTATTCTGCATGTTCGTTGTGTGTAGTGGCTTGCTCATTCTCACGTGAGGGGCCCTTACACCGGTCCACCGGACCGATGACCAGCGACCAGCACGCGGTTTGCGTCACCGTGGTGCGGTCAAGGCTGTCGTGATCGTCTTCGGTGACCTTGTCAGGACCATTCACTGAAGAAGCGAAGGCTACGAACCGTGCGTACGTACAGCCCCAAGCCCGGCGATGTGACGCGCCAGTGGCACGTCATCGACGCTCAGGACGTCGTCCTGGGTCGTCTGGCCTCCACTGCGGCCTCCATCCTGCGCGGCAAGCACAAGCCCATCTACGCGCCCCACGTCGACACCGGTGACTTCGTCATCATCATCAACGCCGACAAGGTGCACCTCTCCGGCAACAAGCGGACCCAGAAGATGGCGTACCGCCACTCGGGTTACCCGGGCGGTCTGCGCTCCGTCCGCTACGACGAGCTGCTCGAGAAGAACCCCGAGAAGGCCATCGAGAAGGCCGTCAAGGGCATGCTCCCCAAGAACACCCTGGGCCGTCAGATGCTCTCGAAGCTGAAGGTCTACTCGGGCGACCAGCACCCGCACGCTGCCCAGCAGCCGGTGCCGTTCGAGATCACCCAGGTCGCGCAGTAAGTCCGGCCACCCCTAAGACTGAAGAGAATCTGAGGAGAATCGTGGCCGAGACCACTGCCGAGCAGCCGCTCGAAGAGCTTGACATCGACAGCTACACCACCGAGTCCGAGGCCCCCGTCGAGGGCGAGTACACCTCGGAGTCCATGGCCTCCCGCTTCGGTGAGCCCCAGCCGGCCGCCGGCCTGGGCCGCCGCAAGAACGCCATCGCCCGCGTCCGGATCGTCCCGGGCTCCGGCAAGTGGAAGATCAACGGTCGCACCCTCGAGGACTACTTCCCGAACAAGGTGCACCAGCAGGAAGTCAACGAGCCCTTCAAGGTGCTCGAGCTCGAGGGCCGTTACGACGTCATCGCCCGCATCGCGGGTGGCGGTGTCTCCGGTCAGGCCGGTGCGCTCCGTCTGGGTGTCGCCCGTGCGCTGAACGAGGCGGACGTCGACAACAACCGCGGCCCGCTGAAGAAGGCCGGCTTCCTCAAGCGCGACGACCGTGCGGTCGAGCGCAAGAAGGCCGGTCTGAAGAAGGCCCGCAAGGCCCCGCAGTACAGCAAGCGCTAAGCACAGGGCGCTCGCGCGTACTCCGAACGCCCCGGCGGCACGCCACAGTGCTGCCGGGGCGTTCGTTTATTCACTGCCGTGGGCGTATAACGGCACAAGGCGCTCAAACGCTAATGTGATCGAATGGTCGGGTGTCGCCGCGCCCGTGCCCGCGCCCGCTGCCGCCGCTGCGGCGTGCGGGCGGGCGGGCTCGGGAACGGTGTGGGTCCGGAGCCGCGGAGCCGCATTCGTATGACGACCGTCGAACACATCACAAGCTTCGTCAGTGGCACAACCGTCGGCCGTACGGCCGGGTCCAACGCCTCGGCAGGACCCTCGTGACGGGGCTCTGGCTCGGCTGTCGATACTGACGCATCCTCAGGAGGACAAGTGGGACGACTCTTCGGCACGGACGGCGTGCGCGGTGTCGCCAACGCGGACCTGACGGCGGAGATGGCGCTCGGCCTGTCCGTCGCCGCGGCGCACGTGCTGGCCGAGGCGGGCACGTTCGAAGGGCACCGGCCCACCGCGGTGGTCGGGCGTGATCCGCGCGCCTCCGGGGAGTTCCTCGAGGCCGCCGTCGTCGCGGGCCTCGCGAGCGCGGGCGTGGACGTCCTGCGCGTCGGTGTACTGCCGACGCCGGCGGTGGCCCACCTCACCGGCGCGCTCGGCGCCGACCTCGGTGTGATGCTCTCCGCCAGCCACAACGCCATGCCGGACAACGGCATCAAGTTCTTCGCCCGCGGCGGTCACAAGCTCGCCGACGAGCTGGAGGACCGCATCGAGTCCGTGTACGAGGAGCACCGCACCGGGGCCCCCTGGGACCGCCCGACCGGCGCGGGCGTCGGCCGCGTGCGGGACTACGAGGAAGGGCTGGACAGGTACGTCGCCCACCTCGTCGACGTGCTCCCGAACCGGTTGGACGGTCTGCGGATCGTCCTCGACGAGGCACACGGTGCCGCCGCGAAGGTCTCGCCCGAGGCGTTCACGCGGGCCGGGGCCGAGGTCGTCACCATCGGTGCGGAGCCGGACGGGCTGAACATCAACGACGGGTGCGGCTCGACGCACCTCGACCAGCTGAAGGCCGCGGTCGTCGAGCACGGGGCGGCGCTGGGTATCGCGCACGACGGTGACGCCGACCGGTGCCTGGCCGTGGACCACACCGGTGAGGAGGTCGACGGCGACCAGATCCTCGCGGTGCTGGCGCTGGCGATGCGGGAGCGGTCCGCGCTGCGGTCCGACACCGTGGTCGCGACGGTGATGTCCAACCTCGGTTTCAAGCTCGCCATGGAGCGGGAGGGGATCCGGCTGGTGCAGACCGCGGTCGGCGACCGGTATGTGCTGGAGGAGATGAAGGACAAGGACTACGCCCTCGGCGGCGAGCAGTCCGGGCACGTCATCATCCTCGACCACGCGACGACGGGTGACGGCACGCTGACCGGTCTGCTGCTGGCGGCGCGGGTCGCCGGGACCGGGCGTACGCTGCGGGACCTGGCCTCGGTGATGGAGCGGCTCCCGCAGGTGCTCATCAACGTGCCGGACGTGGACAAGTCCCGGGTGAAGACGTCGGCGGAACTGTCGGCGGCGGTCGGTGAGGCGGAGCGCGAGCTGGGGGAGACGGGGCGGGTGCTCCTGCGGCCCTCGGGGACGGAGCCGCTGGTCCGCGTCATGGTCGAGGCGGCGGACATCGACCAGGCCCGCTCGGTGGCGGGGCGTCTGGCGGATGCGGTGAAGTCGGCGCTGGGTTAGCGGCCGGCCGCGGGGCGGGGTCGTATGCCTGCGGCGCCGCTTTCCCTCAGGTGGGGGTGCGCGTAGCGCCGACGGTGGGTGGGTGGTGCGGGGCCGGGACGGGGGTGTCCGTCCTCGGACTGGCGCGATGGGGTTTTCTGGTGGGGGTGCGGGGCGCGGACGCGCCAGCCACTGCGGGCGAACACCCCCGTCCCGTCCCCTCCCGCAGACCGGCGGCTCTCCGCCGCTTCCGCGGGCAGTCGTGCCGCAGGGCGGCACGGGTGGGCGCGACGGCACCCCGCCGACGCCGGGCTGCGCAGACACCCCCGGCCCACACCCACGCCGGGTACCTGCAAGCACCGGCACCGCAAACCCGCCCGCACCGCCGCCTACAGCTTGCGCAAGCTGAGGCGCTGGACCTTGTGGTCGGGGCCCTTGCGCAGGACCAGAGTGGCCCGGCCCCGCGTGGGCGCGATGTTCTCCACCAGGTTCGGCTTGTTGATGGTGCGCCACATCGTGCGCGCGTAGTCGAGCGCCTCCTCCTCGGACACCTGGGTGTACTTGCGGAAGTACGAGGAGGGGTCCTGGAACGCGGTCTCACGCAGCCGCTTGAAGCGGTGCAGGTACCAGCGCTCGATGTCCTCCGTGCGGGCGTCGACGTAGACGCTGAAGTCGAAGTAGTCGGCGAGCCCCACGCGGGTCCGGCCGTCCTGGCCGGGCAGAGCCGGCTGGAGGACGTTGAGCCCTTCGACGATCAGGATGTCCGGGCGGCGCACGGTGAGCTTCTCGCCGGGGACGATGTCGTAGATGAGGTGGGAGTAGACGGGGGCCGTGACCTCGGCCTTGCCCGCCTTGATGTCGGCGACGAAACGGGTGAGCGCCCGGCGGTCGTAGGACTCGGGGAATCCCTTGCGCGACATCAGACCGCGTTCCTGGAGCTCCTTGGTCGGCAGCAGGAACCCGTCCGTGGTGACCAGCTCCACGCGCGGGTGCTCCGGCCAGCGGGACAGCAGGGCGCGCAGCAGCCGGGCCACCGTGGACTTGCCGACGGCCACGGAACCCGCGACCCCTATGACGAAGGGCGTGCCCGACTGGGAGCCCTGTTCGCCGAGGAAGGTGTTCAGCGCGCCCCGCAGGCCGTCGGTGGCGCCGACGTAGAGGTTGAGCAGCCGGGAGAGCGGCAGGTAGATGTCCCGCACCTCGTCGAGGTCGATGACGTCGCCGAGGCCGCGCAGCCGTTCGACCTCGGCCGCCGACAGCGGCAGCGGGGTCTTGTCGCGCAGCGCGCTCCACTCGGCGCGGGTGAGGTCGACGTAGGGAGTCGCCTCCGGCCGCTGCCGGTGGGCGCTCCGGGGCATCGAGGAGACCGGAGAGATCACAGTCCATTGTTAACGGAGTTCGAACGGGGCGACAGGTGGGCTGCGTCACGTACGGCGGTCGCCCGTAGTCGTCCATGATCACGCGGTTGTCACGGTCGCATACCGGGTGATCATTCGATGATCAACTGTGCGGTGGCTGTGTGTGGGATCCGTTTACAGTGCGCGCAGTGCGCTGCGGATCCCTCCGCGCCTTCGAGAAAGAGCTCCCACGTGAGAACCACCGCCGTCCGCCGTACCGCGCTCGCCGCCTCCGCCGCCGCGCTCGCCCTGCTCGTCACCGCCTGCGGTGGCTCCGAGGAGAACAAGGCCGACGAGGGCAAGGGCAAGGCCGACTCGACCGCCTCCGCCGCGCCGGTGGGCAAGGCAGCCACCGCCGCCGAGCTGGAGAAGGCCGCGCTCGCCCAGGCGGACGTCAAGAGCGGCAAGGTCGCCACCAAGCTCCCGGCGACGGACGACATCGCCAAGGACCAGGTGACGTCGGACGATGCCGCCTGTCTCCCGCTGGCCCACGCGCAGGCCGGCGTGGCCCAGGGCGAGCCCGCCGCGACCGTGAAGCGCTCCTGGACGGGTGAGCCCGTGAAGCCCTCTGCCGGCACGAAGCCGGAGGACGCCCTGCTGGCCTCCCTCGACGTGGACAAGATGCTGATCAACCTCGCCTCCTACGAGGGCGAGGGCGCCGCGCAGGCGATGAAGGGTCTGGCGACCGCCGCCGAGAAGTGCGCGGGCGGCTTCAAGGCCACCGTCGTCGGTGAGGAGGCCGAGGTCGTCGAGGTCGCCACCACCGCCGCGCCCGAGGGTGGCGACGAGGGCACCGCGATCACCCTGACCGTGGCCGCCGACGAGGGCGTCAAGGCGCCGAACAAGATCGTCGTGGTGCGCAAGGGCTCCACCCTGGCCTCCTTCAGCGCCGTGAACCTGGCCGCCATGGCCACCGGCGAGGACTTCGACGTCCCGGCGGACGTCGTCGCCGCCCAGCTGAGCAAGCTCGGCTGACGCTCCCCGCGTTCCCTTCCCACCGGTGCCTCGTGCACCGGTGGGAATTTCCGATTTCGGGCACGCAGCGGCCCTTTCCGGCTGCTGACGGACCGTAGGCTGCCGGGCATGTGCGGAATCGTGGGATACGTGGGGCCGCAGTCGGCGCTGGACGTCGTGACGGCCGGACTGAAGCGACTGGAGTACCGGGGCTACGACTCGGCGGGCGTCGCCGTACAGGCCGACGGGGGACTGGCCACGGCGAAGAAGGCCGGGAAGCTGGTCAATCTGGAGAAGGAGCTGGCCGACCGGCCGCTGCCGGCCGGGACGACCGCGATCGGACACACCCGCTGGGCCACGCACGGCGGTCCGACCGATGCCAACGCCCATCCTCACATCGACACCGCGGGCCGGGTCGCCGTCGTCCACAACGGCATCATCGAGAACTTCGCCGCCCTGCGTGAGGAACTGGCCGAGCGCGGTCACGAGCTGCGCTCCGAGACGGACACCGAGGTCGTCGCCCATCTGCTGGCCGAGGAGTTCTCCGCCTGCGCCGACCTCGCCGAGGCGATGCGGCTGGTGTGCCGGCGGCTGGAGGGCGCCTTCACCCTGGTCGCCGTGCACGCCGACGAGCCGGACGTGGTCGTCGGCGCGCGCCGCAACTCGCCGCTGGTGGTGGGCGTGGGCGACGGGGAGGCGTTCCTCGCCTCCGACGTCGCCGCCTTCATCGCGCACACCCGTGAGGCGATCGAGCTGGGCCAGGACCAGGTGGTCGAGCTGCGCCGGGACGCGGTCACCGTCACCGGCTTCGACGGCGCCGCGGCCGACGTCCGCGAGTACCACGTCGACTGGGACGCCTCCGCCGCCGAGAAGGACGGCTACGCCTCCTTCATGCTCAAGGAGATCGCCGAGCAGCCGAAGGCGGTCGCCGACACCCTGCTGGGCCGCATCGACGGGTCGGGTTCGCTGACGCTGGACGAGGTCCGGATTCCGGCGGGGGTGCTGCGCGAGGCCGACAAGGTCGTCATCGTCGCCTGCGGTACGGCCTTCCACGCCGGGCTGATCGCCAAGTACGCCATCGAGCACTGGACGCGGATCCCGTGCGAGGTGGAGCTGGCGAGCGAGTTCCGCTACCGGGACCCGATCCTCGACCAGCAGACCCTGGTCATCGCCATCTCGCAGTCCGGCGAGACCATGGACACGCTGATGGCGCTGCGGCACGCCCGCGAGCAGGGCGCGCACGTCCTGGCGATCTGCAACACCAACGGCTCCACGATCCCGCGCGAGTCGGACGCGGTGCTGTACACGCACGCCGGGCCGGAGGTCGCGGTCGCCTCGACCAAGGCGTTCCTGACCCAGCTGGTTGCCTGCTATCTGGTCGCCCTGTACCTGGGCCAGGTGCGGGGCACCAAGTGGGCCGACGAGATCCGCGCGGTGGTGCGGGACCTGTCGTCCATCGCCGGTGCGGTGGACCGGGTGCTGGAGACCATGGAACCGGTGCGGGAACTGGCCCGGTCGCTGGCGGGGAAGAACACCGTGCTGTTCCTGGGCCGGCACGTGGGCTACCCGGTGGCGCTGGAAGGGGCGCTGAAGCTGAAGGAGCTCGCCTACATGCACGCGGAGGGCTTCGCGGCGGGCGAGCTGAAGCACGGGCCGATCGCGCTGGTCGAGGACGATCTGCCGGTGGTGGTGGTCGTCCCGTCGCCGAGGGGCCGGTCCGTCCTCCACGACAAGATCGTCTCCAACATCCAGGAGATCCGGGCGCGCGGTGCGCGGACGATCGTCATCGCGGAGGAGGGCGACGAGGCGGTGGTGCCGTACGCGGATCACCTGGTCCGGATCCCGGTGACCCCGACGCTGCTCCAGCCGCTGGTGGCGACGGTGCCGTTGCAGGTGTTCGCGTGCGAGCTGGCGACCGCCCGGGGCAACGAGGTGGACCAGCCGCGCAACCTGGCCAAGTCGGTGACGGTGGAGTAGGCGGCGGTCACGCCGGGGCCCGGGCGGGGGCGGGTGTGCGGCCGCGGGACACGGTGGTGAAGGATGGGGCCGTGGAACAGGCGGAACGGGAAGAGACGCGGGAACCGCGTCGGCGGAGTCTGCGCAGGGCGTTCACCCCGATGCGGGTGGCGGTGGCCGGGCTTGCCGCGGCGGCTCTGGTGTCCGCCTTCCTGGTGGTGGACTCCCACCGGATCGACTCCGCGCCGCGGGGCGGGGAGACGGAGTGTTCCGACGTCGTGGACCGGCTGCCCGAGAAGGCCGGCGGCCGGTCGCGGGACTGGGCCCTCGGGGACGGTGTCGCCTCCTGGGGCGACCGCTCGCTGGTGCTCCGCTGCGGGGTCGCCGAACTCCAGCCCAACGTGAACCTCTGTGTGACGGCCGACGGCGTCGACTGGGTGCTGGACGAGGGCCGGCTGAAGGCGGACGGGGTGAGCGTGCTCACCACCTACGGGCGCTCCCCGGCGGTGGAGGTCACCTACGACGGCCCGCGACAGGACGTCGGCGGCATCCTCGTCGAGCTGAACGGTTCCGTGGAGCCCATTGCGCAGCAGCGCAAATGCGTCGGGCTCGGCGACACCCTGTAGGGGTTTCGCGGGGCCGGTCCGGCGGGGCGCCGTAGGGTTTGCCCATGAGCATCATCGGAGTCGGGATCGACGTGGCCGAGGTCGAGCGTTTCGCGGCGTCCTTGCAGCGGACGCCCGGACTGGCCCGGCGGCTCTTCCTGGACAGCGAACTGCTGCTGCCCAGCGGTGAGCGGCGCGGTGTCGCCTCCCTCGCCGCGCGGTTCGCCGCCAAGGAGGCGCTGGCCAAGGCGCTCGGGGCGCCCGCGGGGCTGTACTGGACCGACGCCGAGGTGTGGTGCGAGGACAGCGGGCAGCCGCGCCTGCGGGTCAAGGGGACGGTCGCCGCCCGCGCCGCGGAACTGGGCGTACGGTCCTGGCACGTGTCGCTCAGTCACGACGCCGGGGTGGCCTCGGCGGTCGTCGTCGCGGAAGGGTGAGACCGGTGTCCGCCTTCCCCGGGGTCGGGGTGGATGTGCCGGTATGGGGTGATGTGTTTCTCGTCGTGGCCGCCGTGCTCACCATCGTCTTCACCCTCGTACGCTTGGTACGGAACCGCCGTCGGTAATTTTCTGTGCGTGTATCGGCCGGACGGGGGTAAACGCGAGTAGCCGGTGCCCGGAGCGGGGCCGATCCACGAGGAGGGGTGACTGTGACGTCGACGATGGCGCGGACCGACCGAGCTCAGAGCGTGACCGAGCTGCCGGAGGTCGCCGAACCCGGCCAGGTCGCGCCGCAGGACGCACGAGAGCTGTCCAAGCAGTTCTTCCGCCGTCTGACCGAGCTGGAAGAGGGCACGCACGAGTACCAGTACGCGCGCAACACGCTGATCGAGATGAACATGTCCCTCGTCCGCTACGCGGCGGGCCGGTTCCGCAGCCGCGGGCCGGAGGAGATGGAGGACATCGTCCAGGTCGGCATGATCGGGCTGATCAAGGCGATCGACCGGTTCGAGCTCTCCCGCGAGGTGGAGTTCACCTCCTTCGCCATCCCCTACATCGTCGGCGAGATCAAGCGGTTCTTCCGGGACACCTCGTGGTCCGTGCATGTGCCGCGCCGGCTTCAGGAGGCCCGGGTGCAGCTCGCCCGCGCCACCGAGGAACTGCGCAGCCGGCTGGGCCGTACGCCCACGACCGCCGAGCTCGCGCAGCTGATGAGCCTGACCGAGGAAGAGGTCAACGAGGCCCGCATCGCCTCCAACGGCTACAACTCCGCCTCGCTGGACGCCGCCATCGGCAGCGAGCCGGACGGCGAGAGCGTGCTCGCGGACTTCATCGGCACCGAGGACGCCGCGCTGGGACTGGTCGAGGACTTCCACGCGCTCGCCCCGATGATCGCCGACCTGGACGAGCGCGAGCGCAAGATCGTCCACTGGCGGTTCGTGGAGGAGCTGACGCAGGCGGAGATCGGTGAGCGGCTGGGCTGCTCCCAGATGCACGTGTCGCGCCTGCTCTCCCGCACGCTGAAGCGGCTGCGGGCGGGGATGCTCAGCACGACCTGAGACGGCACGCGCAGGACGTACGCACGGGGTGCGGCTCGGTGAGCCGCACCCCGTCTCCGTCAGCAGACCGACTGGCTGCTGTTCACCAGACGGTTGTTGCGGAACGTCGTGTTCTCGCCGCAGGGGCTCTCGCGGATCGAGGAGTTGGTCACCGTGAGGTTCTGGACGGTGATGTCCCGGTTGTTCGGGAACTCCGAGCGCGCCGCGAGACGGATCTCGCCGCCGCCGGTGACCGTGCCGCTCTGGGCGGCGAGGGTGACGTTGTAGCAGTTCTCGATCAGGATCGCGTTGTTGCCGGTGTCGGAGAGCGTGATCCTGTCGATCGTCGCGCCGCCGCTCTCCGAGACGCAGAACACGCCGCGTCCGCCGCCGCGCGCGACGACCTCGCCGACGCGGATGTTGGTGGCGTAGGAGCTGCCGATGCGGCCGTTGCGGTTGGCCATGCGGAAGGCCGCGTACCCGGTGCCGGAGCCGGCGTTCTCCGCGTCCACCTTGGCGACCGTCGCGTTGACGGTCTGGTTCAGCAGCAGGCCCGACTCGCCGACGTTGCGGGCGGTCACCGTGCCGATGGTCAGCCCGTCGACGCCGTACGTCTCCACGGCATGGCTGGACGCGCCGGAGACGTACACGTTGTCGATGCGCACGTTGCGCGTCCACTGACCGGTGTCGCCGCGGTTGTCGATGCGGACGCCGAGGCCGCGCGACAGGCGCATGTCGATCTGGCCGAGGACCACGTTCTGCACGTTGCGCAGGAAGATGCCGTACAGCGGGGCGCCGGTGACATTGAGGTGCTGCACCTCGATGTCCCGGGTGCCGCGGGAGTAGACCGGGGCCTGGTCGCCGGAGCCGCTGCCGGTGACGTCGATGGTGCCGCAGACGTCGAGGACCGTGTAGCTCGGCAGGGAGATGCGGGAACCGGCGGAGAGGGAGCCCGAGCCGCGGACCACGACCCGTTCCTTGCTGGTGCGGCCGGGGGACAGGCTGCCGATGGCCGCCTGGACGGCCGCGCGCATGTCGCCGCCGGTGTAGACCGTGCTGCTGCCGCGCCGGGCGGTCCAGGTGCTGCCGTTGCGTACCGCCTCGGCCTGGTACGAGCCGTCACCGCAGGCCGCGGCGCGGGCGGGAGCCGGGGCGGCGGTCGTGGTCGCGGCGGCGGCAGCCGTCGCGGGGGCCGTCAGCGTGCCGGCGGCGGTGAGGAGCGCGGTGGCGCCCGCTGCTGCGAGGAGTGCGGCTCTGCGTCCCATGGGTCCTCTGCTTCCGTCGTCGAACCGATTCGACTGAATCGATTCATCCGGTGGGGGGGCGGAGAGTTTGGCAAGGGCATGGCAATGCGTCAAGCGGACGGCTCCGCCGATACGGGATCCGGCCCCGCCCGTACGGGAGACTCGGACCCATGCGGACTGCGTACAGCGTGGAGACGGTCAGGACGGCGGAGCGGGAACTGATGGCACGGCTGCCGGAGGGGGCGCTGATGCAACGCGCCGCCGCCGGACTCGCCGCGGCCTGCGCGGATGTGCTGGGGCGGGTGTACGGCAGCAGGGTCGTGCTGCTGGTCGGCAGCGGGGACAACGGCGGCGACGCCCTGTACGCCGGCGCTCGGCTGGCCCGGCGCGGCGCGGGAGTGAGCGCGGTGCTGCTCACGCCGGGGCGGGCCCACGCAGGCGGGCTCGAGGCGCTGCGCCGGGCCGGGGGCCGGGTCACGGGCTCGGACGGCGCCGAGGACCTGGTCGAACGGGCGGATCTCGTCGTCGACGGCATCGTCGGGATCGGCGGCAAGGGCGGGCTGCGCCCGGCGGCCGTGCCGCTCGCCGAGGCCGCCGAACGGGGGCGGGCGGCCGTGGTCGCCGTCGATCTGCCCAGCGGGGTCGACGCCGACAGCGGGGAGGTACGGGGCAGGGCGGTCCGCGCGGATCTCACGGTGACCTTCGGGACGCACAAACCGGGGCTGCTGATCGATCCGGCGCGGGAGTACGCCGGGTCGGTGCGGCTGGTCGACATCGGGCTGGCGCTCCCGCGGGAGCCGGAGCTGGAGGCGTTGCAGCACGCGGACGTGGCCCGGCTGCTGCCGGTGCCGGCCGCGGAGAGCGACAAGTACCGGCGGGGTGTGGTCGGCATCGCCGCCGGATCCGCCCGCTATCCGGGTGCCGCGGTGCTCGCGGTGGCGGGCGCGCTGCGGGGCGGTGCGGGGGCCGTGCGGTACGTCGGTCCGGCCGGGCAGGCCGTGATCGCGCGCTTTCCCGAGACCCTCGTGTCGGACCGGGGCCCGAAGCACGCGGGGCGGGTGCAGGCCTGGGTGGTCGGCCCCGGCGCCGGGGACGACGCGGCGACGGTCGCGGAGGTGCTCGCGGCGGACGTGCCCGTGCTGATCGACGCGGACGGGCTGCGGCTGGCGGACGCGGCGGCGGTACGGGCGCGCCGTGCGCCGACGCTGATGACCCCGCACGCGGGGGAGGCCGCCGCGCTGCTCGGTGTGGAGCGGGAGGAGGTCGAGGGCGGGCGGCTGTCCGCGGTGCGGGAGCTGGCGGGGCGGTACTCGGCGACGGTGCTGCTGAAGGGGTCCACGACCCTGGTGGCCGGTGTCGGCGGGGGGCCCGTGCGGGTGAATCCGACGGGGACGTCGTGGCTGGCCACGGCGGGCAGCGGGGATGTGCTGTCGGGGCTCGGGGGGTCGCTGCTGGCTGCGGGGCTGTCGGCGCTGGACGCGGGGAGTGTGGCGGCGTATCTGCACGGGCTGGCGGGGCGGCTGCGGGCGGACGGGGCGCCGGTGGGGGCGCAGGATGTGGCGTCGGGGATCGTGGGGGCGTGGCGGAGTGTGGTGCGGGGGTGAGGGGCGGTGCGTGAGCGCGGCGGTGGGTGCGGTGCGTGAGCGCGGCGGTTTCTTCGCCCCCGCCGCCCCTTCCCGTCCCGACCTGGGGCTCCGCCCCAGACCCCGCTCCTCGAACGCCGGAGGGGCTGGGTTGGAGCGCCGGAGGGGCTGGTGGTGACGGACGAGAAGGCGCGGTGGAGGGCTCTGAGAGACTGGGGCCGATGAACGAGACAGTGCGGGCCCGTGCCGAGATCGATCTGGCAGCCGTGCGGGCCAATGTGCGGGCACTGCGGGAGCGTGCGCCCGGTGCCGCCTTCATGGCCGTCGTCAAGGCCGACGGGTACGGGCACGGCGCCGTCGCGTGCGCCCGGGCGGCCGTCGAGGCCGGGGCCGCCTGGCTGGGCACCGCCACCCCGCAGGAGGCGCTCGCGCTGCGTGCGCCCGGGGCCGGGCTGCCGGACGACGTACGGATCATGTGCTGGCTGTGGACGCCCGGGGGACCCTGGCGGGAGGCGGTCGAGGCCGGGATCGACGTGTCCCTGAGCGGCCTGTGGGCGCTGGACGAGGTCACCCGGGCGGCGCGTCTGGCGGGCCGGCCCGCGCGGGTGCAGCTCAAGGCCGACACCGGGCTCGGCCGCGGCGGCTGCCAGCCCGGCGACTGGGCGGAGCTGGTCGCGGGCGCGCTGCGCGCCGAAGCCGCGGGACTGCTGCGGATCACCGGCCTGTGGTCCCACTTCGCCTGTGCCGACGAGCCGGGGCACCCCTCCATCACCGCCCAGCTGACCCGCTTCCGGGAGATGGTGGCGTACGCGGAGCGGCAGGGCGTCGACCCCGAGGTGCGTCACATCGCCAACTCGCCCGCCACCCTCACCCTCCCCGAGAGCCACTTCGACCTCGTGCGTCCCGGCATCGCGATGTACGGCGTCTCGCCCAGCCCCGAGATCGGCACCCCCGCCGACTTCGGACTGCGCCCGGTGATGACCCTCGCCGCCTCGCTCGCGCTGGTGAAGCGTGTTCCCGAAGGCCACGGCGTCAGCTACGGCCACCACTACGTCACCCCCGGCGCGACCACCCTCGGCCTGGTGCCGCTCGGCTACGCGGACGGCATCCCGCGCCACGCCTCCTCCACCGGGCCGGTCCTCGTCGAGGGCAAGTGGCGCACGGTCGCGGGGCGGGTCGCCATGGACCAGTTCGTCGTCGACCTGGGTGGTGACGACCCGGGGCCGGGCGCCGAGGCCGTCCTCTTCGGCCCCGGCGACCGCGGCGAGCCCACCGCCGAGGACTGGGCGCAGGCGGCCGGGACCATCGCGTACGAGATCGTCACCCGGATCGGATCCCGCGTTCCGCGCGTCCATGTCGATGACGCACACGAGGGGAGCGGTACGTGAGCGAGAGCATCGCGGGGGCCGCCGCCTCCGCGGCCGAGGTGTCCCGCAGTGGCTGGCGCCGGGCCACCGGTGTCGCCGGCGTCGCGATAGGCGTGCTCGCCACCGGAGCCGCCGCGGGGGTCGCCATAGAGCGGATGACGGTCGGCCGGGGCATGCGGAAGAAGGCCAGGCTCGCCCTGGACTCCGCCGGACCGTACGGCTCCCTGCGCGGCACCCCCGGCAGGGCGTACGCCGACGACGGCACGGAGCTGTACTACGAGGTCGACGACGCCGACCCCGACCCGGAGGCGACGCCCGCGCGGCGCCGCCGGCTGTTCGGCCGCAAGGCCCCGGCCCCGGTCACCGTCGTCTTCAGTCACGGCTACTGCCTCAACCAGGACTCCTGGCACTTCCAGCGGGCCGCGCTGCGGGGCGTCGTACGGGCCGTGTACTGGGACCAGCGCAGCCACGGCCGTTCGGCTCGGGGCGCGGCGCAGGCGGAGCGCGGCGAGCCGGTCACCATCGAGCAGCTGGGGCGCGATCTGAAGGCCGTCATCGACGCGGCGGCGCCCGAGGGGCCCGTCGTGCTGGTCGGTCACTCCATGGGCGGCATGACGGTGATGGCCCTCGCCGACCAGTACCCGGAGCTGATCCGGGAGCGGTGCGTGGGCGTCGCCCTGGTCGGTACGTCCTCCGGGCGGCTCGGGGAGGTCAACTTCGGCCTGCCGGTGGCCGGCGTCAACGCGGTGCGGCGGGTGCTGCCGGGTGTGCTGAAGGCGTTGGGACAGCGCGCCGAGCTGGTGGAGAAGGGGCGCCGGGCCACCGCGGACCTGTTCGCCGGGGTCATCAAGCGGTACTCGTTCGCGTCCCGTGACGTGGATCCCGCCGTCGCCCGGTTCGCCGAGCGGATGATCGAGGGCACGCCGATCGACGTGGTCGCCGAGTACTACCCGGCGTTCAACGACCACGACAAGACGGAGGCCCTCGCCCACTTCGCCGGACTGCCGGTGCTGGTGCTGTCGGGGGTGCAGGACCTGGTCACGCCCAGCGAGCACAGTGAGGAGATCGCCGGTCTGCTCCCCGACGCGGAGCTGGTGCTGGTGCCGGACGCCGGGCACCTGGTGATGCTGGAGCACCCGGAGGTGGTCACCGACCGCCTCGCCGACCTGCTCGCCCGCGCGGGTGCGGTGCCCGCTGCGGCTACCGTGGGTGGCTATGGAAGCAGCACCGCACAACCCGGCTGAACCGCGGCCGGCCGCGCCCTCCGTCGAGCTGACCGTCACCTCCCCCGAGCAGATGCGCGAACTGGGGCGCCGGCTCGCCAAACTGCTGCGGGCGGGTGACCTCCTGCTGCTCTCGGGCGAACTCGGCGCCGGCAAGACGACGCTGACCCGGGGGCTGGGCGAGGGGCTCGGCGTACGGGGCGCGGTCACCTCGCCGACGTTCGTGATCGCCCGCGTGCACCCGTCGCTGGGGGACGGGCCCCCGCTGGTCCACGTCGACGCGTACCGGCTCTCCGGCGGGCTGGACGAGATGGAGGACCTGGACCTCGACGTCTCGCTGCCGGAGTCGGTGATCGCCGTGGAGTGGGGCGAGGGCAAGGTCGAGGAGCTGACCGACGACCGCCTCCAGATCGTCATCCACCGGGCGGTCGGCGACACCACGGACGAGGTGCGGCGGGTGACCGTGACCGGCCTGGGCGAGCGCTGGGCGGGGACCGGCCTGAGCGCCCTGTCGGCCTGACGGGCGGTTCCGGCCGCCGGGCCGGTCGCCGGAGACCGCCGCGGCGTACGTTCCGACAAGACGTCGGCAAAGTGTTGCCTTCGGGGTCTCCGGCGTGGTCACATGGTATCCAGTTCGTGGTTAGGTCTACCTAACTACGTCCGCCCCCGGCCCACAGGAGGCGTCCATGCCGGCCCCCCAGAACTCCCGTGAGTCCACGGCGCAGCCGCAGTCGCTTCCCCAGGTGCCCATGCGCGATCTGCTCGCCGCGTGCGCCGCGGCCGCGGCGGTCTCCACGCCGCCCCGCGCCCCCGAGCCCCCGCACTCCGGGCAGGTGCGCGGCCACCGCGAGGCGGCGTAGCCCCGTCTCACGGCACGACGACGACCGTCCGCCCGATCGTCGCGAACGTCCACATCGCCGCACCGTCCGCACGGGTCTCGCGGATGCCGCCCGTTCGCTCCCCGGGGTCGAGCACCGGTGCGGAGCCGTCCACGGCCGCGCTGAACCCGATCGCCGTGCCTTCGACACTGGCGAACCGCACGACGTGCTCGACGGGGACACCGTCCGATCCGGTGACCTCCCCGGAGCGGGAGGTCACCCGGTAGGAGCCCGGCGCCGGGTCCACCGTGCTGGGGCTGACCCCGAAGGAGCGCCGCACCTCGCCCCCTTCATCCACCAGCCAGACCCGGTCGGCGTCCAGGGAGTACACGACCCGCTTGCCCGTCCCCGACCGGGCGGGCAGCGCGGCGGGGCGCTCCTGGTCCGGGAACGCCTTGCGCACGGTTCCCGCGGCCCCGGCCGCCGGGCGGCGCAGCTCGGGCGGGACGGTCACCGCCGCCTGGTGGCCGAGGTAGCCGATCGTCGCGAGGGCCGCCGCGGTCAGCCCCGCCACGATCATCGAGCTGGTGCCTGCCACCGCCGTCACCTCTGTCCCGCTCTGCTCCGTTATGTACATACGTGGACGGACGGTAGCAGTCCGTGACCGTCCGGCCGGTGCGGCCGTGGCCGGGGCGCGGGAGCCGTAGGCTGTTTGCGTGCTCTTGCTCGCTCTGGATACCGCCACCCCAGCCGTCACCGTCGCGCTGCACGACGGAGACGACGTCATCGCCTCGTCGAGCCAGGTGGACGCCCGCCGGCACGGCGAACTGCTCCTCCCGGCGATCGACCGGGTCCTCGCCGAGGCCGGCCTGCGGCTGGACGCCGTCACCGGCATCGTCGTCGGCATCGGGCCCGGCCCCTACACCGGGCTGCGGGTCGGTCTGATGACCGCGGACACCTTCGGGCTCGCGCTCGGTGTCCCCGTGCACGGTCTGTGCACGCTGGACGGTCTCGCCTACGCGGCCGACCTGGAGGGCCCCTTCGTCGTGGCGACCGACGCCCGCCGCAAAGAGGTCTACTGGGCGCGTTACGCCGACTCCCGCACCCGTCTCACCGAGCCCGCCGTGGACCGGCCCGCCGACATCGCCGGGCAGGTCGCGGGCCTGCCCGCGGTCGGCGCCGGCGCGCTGCTGTACCCGGACACCTTCCCCCAGGCGCACGAGCCCCAGCACGTGTCCGCCGCCGCCCTGGCCCGGCTGGCCGCGCAGCGGCTCGCCGCCGGTGCGGAACTGCCCGCGCCCCGGCCGCTGTATCTGCGCCGGCCCGACGCCCAGGTCCCCAAGAACTACAAGGTGGTCACCCCCAAGTGACGGGAACCGACACTGCCGTGCTGCGCGAGATGCGCTGGTGGGACATCGACTCCGTGCTGGAGCTGGAGCGGGACCTGTTCCCCGAGGACGCCTGGTCGCGCGGGATGTTCTGGTCCGAGCTGGCCCATGCGCGCGGGCCCGGGGCCACCCGGCGCTACGTCGTCGCCCAGGAGGGCGACCGGATCGTCGGCTACGCCGGGCTCACCACCTCCGGTGCGGAGTCCGACGACGGCTCCACCGCCGGTGCCGACATCCAGACCATCGCCGTCACCCGGGACCACTGGGGCACCGGCCTCGGCTCGCGCCTGCTGACCGAACTGCTACGGGCGGCGACCGCGTTCGAGTGCGCGGAGGTGATGCTGGAGTGCCGGATCGACAACGTCCGGGCCCAGAAGCTCTACGAGCGCTTCGGCTTCGAGGTCATCGGGGTCAGGCGCGGCTACTACCAGCCGGGAAACGTGGACGCCCTGGTGATGCGGCTGACCGACCCGTCCACCTCTGTGAACCCGGCGCACCCCGTCGACGGCAACGGCGTACAAGGAACCGACATCCATGGCTGACGAACCTCTGGTACTGGGGATCGAGACCTCCTGCGACGAGACCGGTGTCGGCATCGTGCGCGGGACCACCCTGCTGGCGGACGCCGTCGCCTCCAGCGTCGACGAGCACGCCCGCTTCGGGGGCGTCGTCCCCGAGGTGGCGAGCCGCGCCCACCTGGAGGCGATGGTCCCCACCATCGACCGCGCGCTGAAGGAGGCGGGCGTCAGCGCCCGCGACCTCGACGGCATCGCCGTCACCGCCGGCCCCGGACTCGCCGGGGCGCTGCTGGTCGGCGTCTCCGCGGCCAAGGCGTACGCCTACGCCCTCGGCAAGCCCCTGTACGGCGTGAACCACCTCGCCTCCCACATCTGCGTCGACCAGCTGGAGCACGGGGCCCTGCCCGAGCCGACGATGGCCCTGCTGGTCTCCGGCGGCCACTCCTCCCTGCTGCTCTCCACGGACATCACCTCCGACGTCCGCCCCCTCGGCGCGACCATCGACGACGCGGCCGGCGAGGCCTTCGACAAGATCGCCCGGGTGCTGAACCTCGGCTTCCCCGGCGGCCCGGTGATCGACCGCTACGCCCGCGAGGGCGACCCGGACGCGATCGCCTTCCCGCGCGGACTGACCGGCCCCCGCGACCCGGCGTACGACTTCTCCTTCTCCGGCCTGAAGACGGCCGTGGCCCGCTGGATCGAGGCCAAGCGGGCGGCGGGCGAGGAGGTGCCGGTGCGCGACGTGTCGGCGTCCTTCCAGGAGGCGGTCGTGGACGTCCTCACCCGCAAGGCCGTGCGGGCCTGCAAGGACGAGGGGGTCGACCATCTGATGATCGGCGGCGGGGTCGCCGCCAACTCCCGGCTGCGGGCGCTGGCCCAGGAGCGCTGCGACGCGGCGGGCATCCGGCTGCGGGTGCCCCGCCCGAAGCTGTGCACGGACAACGGGGCGATGGTCGCCGCGCTGGGTGCCGAAATGGTCGCCCGGCGCCGCCCGGCCTCCGACTGGGACCTGTCGGCCGACTCCTCCCTGCCGGTCACGGACCCCCACGTCCCCGGACACGACCACGTCCATGAGGTCGGCGAGGAGAACCTGTACGCATGACGGTCGCACTGATGTGGGAGGCCCGCGCGGTCCCCGGCCGGGGCGCGGACCTGGTGGCCTGGACCGAGGAGCAGGCGCGGGAGCTCGCCCGCCGCCCCCTGCGCCGCGAGACCTTCCGCGCCCCGCAGGACCGCGTTCTGGTGATCACCTGGTGGGACGCCCCCTACGACGCGGACCTGCCCGAACTTCCGGAGCCGGGCGAGGAGCTGATCACCCGTCCGGTGCACCGGTGGCGGTTCGAGTCGCTGGGGAGCGGCTGAAACCGGGCGGCTCCTGCCGCCTGGGGGCACGCAATCCCACGGGCAGACGGCGAATGTTTCGTTGTTCATAACGAATGTTCCGGGAAATCGGCAGGCGCTGAGGTCTTCGTCAGGAGGTCCGGCAGGGATACGATCGCCGCCATGACTTCCCCGCAGCCCGCTGAAACCCGGACACGAGCGCGCAGCACGCAGACCGCGACGCTCGCCGAGATCGCGCGCGAGGCCGGCGTCTCCGCACCGACTGTTTCGAAGGTCCTCAACGGTCGTGCCGATGTCGCCCCCGGCACCCGCAGCCGGGTCGAGGAACTGCTGCGCGCCCACGGCTACCGGCGCCGCCGCGCCGAGGCCACCCGCTCGCCCCTGATCGACCTGGTCTTCCACGAACTGGAGAGCGCCTGGGCGATGGAGGTCATCCGGGGGGTGGAGAACGTCGCCCGGGACGCGGGACTGAGCGTCGTGCTCTCCGAGAGCGCGGGGCGGCTCACCCCGGGGCGCACCTGGGCCGACCAGGTCGCCGCGCGCCGCCCGCACGGCGTGATCCTCGTGCTGTCCGGCCTCGACGAGTCCGGTCGGGCCCTGCTGACCAGCCGTTCCATCCCGTTCGTCGTCATGGACCCGGCCGGTGACCCGGGCACCGACGTGCCCTCCATCGGCGCGACCAACTGGCAGGGCGGACTCGCCGCCACCCGGCATCTGGTCGAGCTGGGCCACACGCGGATCGGCGCGATCAGCGGACCCTCCCGGATGATGTGCAGCCGCGCCCGTATCGACGGCTACCGGGCCGCCCTGGAGACCGCCGGGCTCCCGGTGGACCCCGAGCTGATCGCGACCGGCGACTTCCACCACGAGGCCGGCTACCGGCAGGGCCTCGCCCTGCTGCGTCGTGAGGACCGGCCCACCGCGGTGTTCGCCGGCAACGACCTCCAGGCGCTCGGGCTGTACGAGGCGGCGCGCGAGCTGGGGCTGCGGATCCCGGAGGACCTGAGCGTGGTCGGGTTCGACGACCTGCCGGTGGCCCGCTGGGTGGGTCCGCCGCTGACGACCGTACGGCAGCCGCTGACGGAGATGGCGGAGGCGGCGGCCAAGCTGGTCCTCGACCTCGGCAAGGGCGACGACACCCCGGCCGCGACCCGGGTCGAGCTGGCGACGAGTCTGGTGGTCAGGAGCAGCACGGCCGCGCCGGCCGAGGCCTGAGCGCGGCGAAAGTTTCGGCCCGTGCCCAGGTGGTTGAAGTCTTAGAATTTCACAAGAAAACTGTCCCGTGGTCGTTGCTCGTCATAATTCGGACTTATGTTCCTGCTTGTGACGGGACATCAGGGGAGCGACGGGGCAGGGGACGGCGGGACCGGCGGCGAAGGGGACGACACCCCCGGCATACGGACCGGCCGGCGGACGCGGGTGCTGAAGATCACCGGCCTCGCGCTGGCGGGCCTGCTCGTCCTCGGCGCCGGAGCGGCCGGCTGGGCGTACTGGCAGCTCAACGACAACATCCGCGGCGTCGACATCAACAACGCCCTGGGGGACGACCGCCCCGCCAAGCCCATGACCGCCCCGTCACCGGACCCGTCGGCCACCGCCGAGCCCCTGCCGACCGGGTCCCTGAACATCCTGGTGCTCGGCTCGGACTCGCGCAGCGGCGAGGAGAACCAGGCGCTCGGCGGAGGTGAGAGCGGCGGCGCCCGCTCCGACACCGCCATGGTCGTCCACCTGGACCCCGGCCGGACCGCCGCCACCGTGGTCAGCATCCCGCGCGACACCCTCGTCGACCGGCCCGCCTGCCCGCTGCCCGACGGGGGTTCGACGCGGCCGGTCTCCGGTGCGATGTTCAACAGCGCCTACGAGGTGGGCGGTCCGGTGTGCGCGGTGAAGACCGTCGAGTCGTTCACGGACGTCCGGATGGACCACTACATCGAGATCGACTTCTCCGGCTTCGCCCGGCTGGTCGACGCGCTCGGCGGCGTCACCGTCACCACGGAGGAGGACATCGACGACGACCGCAGCCACCTCACACTGGCGGCCGGCACCCACCACCTCGACGGCACCGAGGCGCTCGCGCTGGCCCGCACCCGCTACGACATCGGCGACGGCAGCGACCTCGGCCGCATCGAGCTCCAGCAGCAGCTGGTGAAGGCGCTGCTGGAACAGATCGCGGAGCAGGACCTGCTGACCGGTCCCGCCGAGCTGTACGAGGTCGCCGACGCCGTCACCGGCAGCCTCACCACCGACACCGGCCTGGACTCGCTCGGCGAGCTGACCCGCTTCGGACAGAGCCTGAAGGGTCTGACGTCCGCCGCTGTGACGACCGTGACCATGCCGGTGCGGCCCGCGCCCTGGGACCCCAACCGCGTCGTGGCCGACGAACCGGAGGCGCGGGAGCTCTGGGCCTCGCTGAAGTGACGCGGTGGGCGCGAGAGAATTTCGGCGGGGGTGTCGATTCCTGGGCTGCTCGTTCGACGCAGGGGTGAGAGACCGGGAACGACCCGGTCCGCACCACACGAGGAGTCACCATGCCGCGCTATCTCTCCATGATCCGGATCGACGAGAACAACGCCCCCGAAGGCGGACCCAGCCCCGAGCTGATGCAGCGGATGGGCGAGCTGATCGAGGAGATGACCAAGGCCGGGGTCCTGCTGGACACCGCCGGACTCACCCCGACCGCCCAGGGCACCCGGGTGCACTACGAGGGCGGCCGGCTGTCGGTGACCGACGGACCCTTCACCGAGTCCAAGGAGGTCATCGGCGGCTACGCGATGCTGCAGGCCAAGGACAAGGCCGAGGCGATCGAGTGGACCAAGCGCTTCCTGAAGGTGCACGAGCCGCACTGGACGGTGACCTGCGAGGTCCGGGAGGTCGTGGAGGCCTGACCGGCCCGCGCGCCGAAGATCCTCCTTGGCCCGGTCGCCGTACGGGTGTCTGATGGTGGGCTGTGACACCACAGCCCACCGCCGGCCCCCACGACCCGGCCCCGACCGTCGAGACCGTGTTCCGCATGGAGTTCCCGCGCGTCGTCGCCGCCGTCACCCGGATCGTCCGGGACGTCGGAATCGCCGAGGAACTCGCGCAGGACGCGCTGGTCGCCGCGCTGGAGCGGTGGCCGGCGGACGGCGTCCCCGACAACCCGGGCGCCTGGCTCACCACCACCGCCCGCAACCGCGCCGTCGACCTCGTCCGCCGCCGCGAGACCTACGCCCGCAAGCTGGCCGAGATCGGCCGGGACCAGTCGATGGTGACGGCCCCGCCGGAGGAGCCTGCCGACCCGGCCGACATCGACGACGACCTGCTGCGTCTCGTCTTCACCGCCTGCCACCCGGTGCTGTCCGCCGAGGCCCGCACCGCCCTCACCCTGCGGCTGCTCGGCGGCCTGACCACGGCGGAGATCGCCCGGGCCTTCCTCGTGCCCGAACCGACGGTGGCCCAGCGGATCGTGCGCGCCAAACGCACCCTGGCCAAGAAGAACGTCGCCTTCGAGGTGCCGTACGGACCCGACCGGGAGGCCCGCCTCGGCTCGGTCCTGGACGTCATCTATCTGATCTTCAACGAGGGGTACGCGGCCACGGCCGGCGACGACTGGCTGCGCCCGGCGCTGTGCGAGGACGCGCTGCGGCTGGCCCGCGTCCTGTCCGCGCTGATGCCGAAGGAACCCGAGGTCCACGGGCTCACCGCACTGCTGGAGTTCCAGTCCTCCCGCGCCGCCGCCCGCACCGGCCCGGACGGCGAACCGGTCCTCCTCAAGGACCAGAACCGCGCCCGCTGGAACCGCATGCTCATCGCCCGCGGCGTCACCGCCCTCTCCCGCGCCGAGGCCACCGCCGCCGGCGCCCCGGGCCCGTACGCGCTCCAGGCGGCCATCGCCGCCTGCCACGCGCACGCGTACCGCTACGAGGAGACCGACTGGCCCCGCATCGCCACCCTGTACGCCCTCCTCGCCGCCCGGGCCCCCTCCCCGGTGGTCGAACTCAACCGCGCGGTCGCCGTCTCCATGGCCGAGGGCCCCGCCGCCGCACTGCCCCTCGTCGACGCCCTGACCGACGTACCGGCACTCCGGGACTACCACCTGCTGCCCAGTGTCCGCGGCGACCTGCTGGCCCGTCTCGGCCGCCGGGAGGAGGCACGGGCGGAGTTCGAACGGGCGGCGTCACTGACCCACAACGCACCCGAACGGGACCTGCTGCTGCGCCGGGCGGCGGAGGAGGGCGCCTGATCGGTGCGGCGGGGGTGCCTGGCGGGCGTGTTGGGCGTGGCGGGTCAGTGCGATGAAGTGGCCGGCGGGCCTGCTCGGTGCGGTGGGGGTGGCCGGCGGGCCTGATGAGCGTGGCGGGTGCCCGGCGGGCCCGGTCAGCGCACGGGGTGTCCCAGCAGCATCGTCGGCGCGCCGGCGACGCGGGTCAGGAAGACCGTGACGGACCCGGAACCCGCCGGCTTGGGCAGCACCTTGCGGCGCAGCTCCTCCGGCTCGACCGCCGAGCCGCGCTTCTTCACGGTCAGCGTGCCGATGCCGCGCTCCCGCAGCAGCGCCTTCAGCTTCTTGACGTTGAAGGGGAGCCGGTCGGTGATCTCGTAGGCGCCGGCGTACGGCGTCGGGCGGTGCTCGTCCGCGGTGATGTAGGCGATGGTCGCGTCGATGAGCCCGCCGTCGAGTTCCGCGGCGGCCTCCGCGACCAGATGGGACCGGATCACGGCGCCGTCCGGCTCGTACAGGTACCGGCCGGGCGGGCGGACGGCGGGGTCGGGCAGTCCGCGGGACGCGAGGGTGTGCGGGCCCGGGAGCAGCGTCGCGCGGACCGGGTTCTCCCGGCCGGTGCCGAACCACAGCACCGCCTCCTTCACGTCCCCGCCGTCCGAGATCCACTCGGCCTCCGCGTCGCCGGGGACGGCCTCGTGCGGGATGCCCGGCGCCACCTTGAGCGCGGCGGCGCGGGGCGCCGTACGGGCGGCCTCGACCGCCCAGGACAGCGGGGGCGAGTACGCCTCGGGGTCGAAGATGCGGCCCCGCCCGCCCCGTCGGGCCGGGTCGACGAACACGGCGTCGTACCCGGCCGTGTCCACCTCCGTGACGTCCGCCTCACGCACCTCGATCAGCTCCGCGAGCCCCAGCGCGTCGGCGTTCGCCCGGGCCGCCGCCGCCGTGAGCGGATCACGGTCCACCGCCAGGACCCGGATCCCGGCGCGGGCCAGCGCGATGGCGTCCCCGCCGATCCCGCAGCACAGATCGGCCACGGAGGTCACACCGAGCTCCCTGAACCGTTCCGCCCGGTACGCCGCGACGCTCGCCCTGGTCGACTGTTCGACCCCGTTGGGCGTGAAGAACATCCGTGCCGCGTCCCGCTCACCGAACTTCGCCACCGCACGCTGCCGCAGCCGCGCCTGGCCGAGCGCCGCCGACACCAGTTCGGCGGGGTGCTCGCGGCGCAGCCGGGTCGCGACGGCGAGTTCGTGCGCCGGGTCGGTGTCGCGCACCTCGTCGAGGAGGGCGCGGCCTTCGGGGGTGAGGAGGGGGGCGAGGTCGTTCACCGGGTCATTGTGGGCCAGTCGGTGGACCGTACGCCTCCGGCCGCGGTGTCGGGCCGGGTTCGGACCGTCCGGCTGCGAGGATCCGGCCCCATGCGAGCAGTAGGACAAAACGATAAAAAGCTGCCGTCGCGTGGTGCTCGGATCGGCCTCGCCGTCCTTGCTCTCGCCACCATCGCCTCGGGCTGCGGACAGGACGGCGCCGACGTCGAACCCGCGGGCGGCCAACAGCCCCTCCAGGCGCCACCGGCCCGCGCGCTCGACTCCTACGCCACCAAGCTGCGCGCCGCGCACGCCGCGAGGGTCGCCGCCGCGAAGCGCTGGGGCCTGAAACGGGTGCCCCTGACCGCCCCGTCGCCCCCGGAGAAGAAGCCGAGGATCACCACCCGGGACGGCTTCGAGGTCGACGGCCACCGCCGGCTGGGACTCCCGCCGGTCTTCACCACCGTCCCCACGAAGCAGAAGATCCTCTTCCTCACCATCGACGACGGCGAGGAGAAGGACCCGGCGTTCCTGCGGATGATGAGCGAGCTGAACATCCCCTACACCGCCTTCCTCAGCGACTACCTCGTCAAGGAGGACTACGGCTACTTCAAGAAGATGCAGGACAGGGGCGTCGGCCTGCACAACCACACCCTGCACCACCCCTACCTCCCGGCCCTGTCCCACGCCCGCCAGAAGCGCGAGATCTGCGGCATGCAGAAGGTCATCGAGAAGCGCTACGGCAAGCGCCCCGCCCTCTTCCGCCCGCCCTACGGCAACTACGACAAGAACACCCTGCGCGCCGCGAAGGCCTGCGGGATCACCCACGTCCCCCTCTGGAACGAGGAGGTCTTCGTCGACCACTGGGAGTACCGCGAGTGGGACCGCTCGCTGCACCCCGGCGACATCGTCCTCTCCCACTTCCGCGGCCGCGAGGACTGGAAGGGAACGATGCCGGACATGGTCCGCCGCTTCCTGGACAAGGTCACCGCCGAGGGATACGCGGTGGCGCGACTGGAGGACTACCTGTGAGCCGGAGCAGGGCCCCGGCGGCCGCCCTTCTGGCGGGCACCGCCCTGCTGGCCCTGACCACCGGATGCGCGTCGCCGGACGCAGCGGGCGGGGCGTCCGCACCGGACGGCACCGGCCGGAGGTCCGCACCGGCCGGGGCGACGGGCAGCGCCCGTCGCGACCTCCCGCCCGTGATCGACCGCATCCCGACCGACGACAAGGTCGTCTTCCTCACCTACGACGACGGCGCCGAACGCGACCCCCGCTTCATCGACCTGGTGCGCGAGCGCCGGCTCCCCGTCAGCATGTTCCTCACGGACAGCGTGATGGGCCCCGGCTACGCCCACTTCGCCCGCCTGCGCGCGGTCGGCGCGAGCCTGCAGAACCACACCCTCGACCACGCCGCCCTGCGCGGTCTGCCCTACGCCGGACAGCGCGCCGAGATCTGCGGTCAGCAGCGCAAGCTCACGTCCCGCTTCGGCATCCGCCCCCGCCTCTTCCGCCCGCCCTACGGCACGTACGACACCACGACCCTGCGCGCCGCCGCCGACTGCGGCATCGCCGCGGTGGTCCTGTGGCGGGCGGTCCTGGAACCCGACGGCCACCTCACCTACACCCGCGGCCCCCACCGCCTGAACCCCGGCGACATCGTCTCCGTACCGTCGGGCGAGGCGCCGACGCTGTCACTGGCGGAACGGACGGTACGACTGCTGGGGGAGTTGCGGGAACGGGGGTTGAGGGTGGGGCGCCTGGAGGACTACGTGGGTGAAGCCGCCTCATCGACGCTTCCTGGCGAGCACCGCTCACCTTCCAGCCCGTCCGGCGCTTGAGGACGAGGCCCGTTCAGGGCCGAAGCGGGGCCCGGGGGCGGCAGCCCCCGGTGACGGTTACTGCAACACCGCCAGCTGCACGATCCCGTGCCGAAAGACGCCCCCACCCCCGACGCGCCGCACGGCAATTGGCACTCCGCTTGACCGAGTGCTAACCGCAGTCATAGTCTCAGGTCTGGCACTCCCCCCTGGAGAGTGCCAAACACGCGACGGGCAGGTCCGGCACCCGCGACGACGGATCCACCTGGTCGCCACCTCAGACAGTTAACCCCGTGAGATCTCCGAAGGGGGAGGTCGGATCGTGACGACCGCCAGCTCCAAGGTTGCCATCAAGCCGCTCGAGGACCGCATCGTGGTCCAGCCGCTCGACGCCGAGCAGACCACGGCTTCGGGCCTGGTCATTCCGGACACCGCCAAGGAGAAGCCCCAGGAGGGCGTCGTCCTGGCCATCGGTCCGGGCCGCATCGAGGACGGCAAGCGCGTCGAGCTCGACGTGAAGGTCGGCGACGTCGTTCTGTACAGCAAGTACGGCGGCACCGAGGTCAAGTACAACGGCGAGGAGTACCTCGTCCTCTCGGCCCGCGACGTCCTCGCGATCGTCGAGAAGTAAGGGAACCCCGGGGACAACCCCCCGGAGAACCCGACCTCGAAGCAAGCACTTTTGCTCGACACCGCGCCCCTGGCCCCAGCATCCGACAAGGAGCCGGGTGACCGGGGGCGCGGTGATTTCACCTAGATTTCCGAGAGGGCTCCCGCTGCCATGGCGAAGATCCTGAAGTTCGACGAGGACGCCCGTCGCGCCCTCGAGCGCGGCGTCAACAAGCTTGCCGACACGGTGAAGGTGACGATCGGTCCGAAGGGCCGCAACGTCGTCATCGACAAGAAGTTCGGCGCCCCCACCATCACCAACGACGGTGTCACGATCGCCCGCGAGGTGGAGATCGAGGACCCGTACGAGAACCTCGGCGCGCAGCTGGTGAAGGAGGTGGCGACCAAGACCAACGACATCGCGGGTGACGGCACCACCACCGCCACCGTGCTGGCCCAGGCGCTGGTCCGCGAGGGCCTGAAGAACGTCGCCGCCGGCGCCTCCCCGGCCGCCCTGAAGAAGGGCATCGACGCCGCCGTCGCCGCGGTCTCCGAGGACCTGCTCGCCTCGGCCCGCCCGATCGACGAGAAGTCCGACATCGCCGCCGTCGCCGCGCTGTCCGCCCAGGACCAGCAGGTCGGCGAGCTCATCGCCGAGGCCATGGACAAGGTCGGCAAGGACGGTGTCATCACCGTCGAGGAGTCCAACACCTTCGGTCTGGAGCTGGACTTCACCGAGGGCATGGCCTTCGACAAGGGCTACCTGTCGCCGTACTTCGTGACGGACCAGGAGCGCATGGAGGCCGTCCTCGACGACCCGTACATCCTCATCACGCAGGGCAAGATCTCCTCCATCGCGGAGCTGCTGCCGCTGCTGGAGAAGGTCATCCAGGCCAACGCCTCCAAGCCGCTGCTGATCATCGCCGAGGACGTCGAGGGCGAGGCGCTGTCGACCCTGGTCGTCAACAAGATCCGCGGTACCTTCAACGCGGTCGCCGTCAAGGCTCCGGGCTTCGGTGACCGCCGCAAGGCGATGCTGCAGGACATGGCCGTCCTCACCGGCGCCACGGTCGTCTCCGAGGAGGTCGGCCTCAAGCTCGACCAGGTCGGTCTGGACGTGCTGGGCTCCGCCCGTCGCGTGACCGTCACCAAGGACGACACCACGGTCGTCGACGGCGGCGGCAAGAAGGAGGACGTCGAGGGTCGCGTCGGCCAGATCAAGGCCGAGATCGAGACCACCGACTCCGACTGGGACCGCGAGAAGCTCCAGGAGCGTCTCGCGAAGCTGGCCGGCGGCGTGTGCGTGATCAAGGTCGGCGCCGCCACCGAGGTGGAGCTGAAGGAGAAGAAGCACCGTCTGGAGGACGCCATCTCCGCGACCCGCGCCGCGGTCGAGGAGGGCATCGTCTCCGGTGGTGGCTCCGCGCTGGTCCACGCCGTCAAGGTCCTCGAGGGCAACCTCGACAAGACCGGCGACGAGGCCACCGGTGTCGCCGTGGTCCGCAAGGCCGCCGTCGAGCCGCTGCGCTGGATCGCCGAGAACGCCGGCCTCGAGGGCTACGTCATCGTCTCCAAGGTCGCCGAGCTCGAGAAGGGCAGCGGCTACAACGCCGCCACCGGCGAGTACGGCGACCTGGTCAAGGCCGGCGTCATCGACCCGGTCAAGGTGACCCGTTCCGCCCTGGAGAACGCCGCCTCCATCGCCTCCCTGCTCCTCACGACCGAGACCCTGGTCGTCGAGAAGAAGGAAGAGGAGGAGCCGGCCGCCGCCGGTGGCCACGGCCACGCCCACTGACGACGCCGTAAGGTCGCCAGAACCCGAGTGAACCCGAGTGAAGGCCCGGCACCCCGGAACGGGGGCGCCGGGCCTTCGCCGTACCCATGACCTTCCGATCATGGAACCGAAGGAGCCCCGGGACAGTCTCTGCACACAGCGACCGGAGCGGCGGCAGGGGAGGGGGAGGGCGATGAACCAGGTGCTCTACGGGGAACGGTCCCGCAACCCGTTGGCGCGGACCGTGGAACTGGCCGAGGGCGGCCTGCGCAGGGGCGGCAGGACGACTCCCTTGGAGGAGCTGAACCTCGGCGCCATGGCGGAGGCGTTCCTGCGGGGGAGCTGGCTCGGCGGCGGTGGCAGCGAACGTCCGCTGGCATCCCTGCCGCAGGAGCGCGGCCTCGTCCCGGTCACCCGTGTCACCGGCACCACCACTCCCCTGAAGACGCGTCAGGCCGCGGCCTTCGCCCACGCGCTGGGCGAACTGGCGGTCCGCAGGTGCGGCGGCCCGGGCCAGGTGGCCGCCCTCGCCGCGCGGGCGCACGCGGAGGGCGTACCGCTGTGGATCGCACGACGGTACGCACCGGGCCCCGCCGGCACCGTGACCGTCGCCGTGGACCGGCGCTCGGTCCGCGTGGACGTCTGGGGTCCGCACGCTCCGGCCGTACGGCTGAGGGCGCCCCACGGCTACCGCCCCGACTCCGCCGACCCGGCCGGCGGACTGAGCCTGACCGTCGGTGACCTGCCCGCGCGGCTGGAGCTGCGGAAGAAGTTCCGCAAGTCGAAGAGCAAGGTCGAGATCCGCCTGCCCGACCGGAGCTGGACCCTGCGCCGCGAGAACGCGGTGAGCTCGTCGCTCCTGCGCGACGGCACCCGGATCGCCCTCCTCACCCGTCCCCCGCGGGGTTCGGTCCCCGCCCCCGGCGCCGTGCTCCTGCCGCTGGCCGACGTGCGCCACGAGAGCCCCGACCCCCTGGACGCCGTGATGGCCCACGCGGCCGCGGTCTCCTTCGGCCTCGGCGACACCACGGGCACGGCCAGGTTCCGCCCCACCCGCGAGTACGACGACACGGACGACGTCATGTGGGACCGCCCGTGGTTCAGCAACCTCGGCAGGGGCCGCGACGACAACGAGCCCGGCGGTGGCGACGGCTGGGGCAGCGACGGCGGAGACGGCGGCGGCGGAGGCGGCAGCGGCGGAGGCGGCAGCGGCGGCGGCGACGGGGGAGGCGGCGGCGACGGGGGAGGCGGCGGCGACGGGGGCGGCGGAGGAGGTGGCGGCGACTAGCTGCCCGCTCACCAGGCCTTGCTGCGCTCGAACTCCGTGATGTTGATCTTCACGCCCGGGGTCTTGAGCGTGGTGGGGGACTCACCCGTCGCCGTCTGCCCCGGCTGTACGTCGGTGACGAACTCGGTGGAGTTGTAGAGCCGTTCACCGTCCGGGCCGACGGCTTCCCACTCCCAGGTGTAGTCCGACTTCTCCGAACTCCGGTTCGTGATGGTCCAGGTGACCCAGATGTCGTCGAACCCCGCTTGCGAGCGGTCGTCGATCTGGAAACTGACGAGATCGTCGCGCTCGTCGCCGTCCTCCACCCGCCCGCCCTGCGGCTCCTCGCCCTGCTCGTCGGCTCCTTGCCGCTCAGCAGTGGGGGTGCCCTTGTCCGGGGCCGGGGTGGAACTGTCGTCCTCGACGGCACAACCGCCGACGGCCGTCCCACCCACCAGGGTCACTGCCGCACAGGCGGCCACCACAGTGAATCTTCGCATCGTCTGCCCCTTCTGACGCTGTATGTCATATATAGACCCATTCGGGGTAACGCGCAGGTCGAGACTTGGCGAGCCTCGGAGGCAGAGACAGGGACGGGCGCGAGGGCGGTGCGTCAACCGTCCTGGCGCAGCAGCAAGCGCACCGGCTCCGCCAGGGCGGCCCGTGCCCCCTCGGCGTCCCCCAGCCGTGCGGCGAGGGTGGCCTCCGCGAGCCGCGCGGGTGGACTTGCCCGTGCCGTTCTCCTCCGCGATACAGGTGAACGGGCCCAGTCCGACCGTCAGTCCCGGCAGGTTCTTGAATCCGTCGACCTCGAGCCGTGTGAGCATCCGTCCTGCCAGGCGGTCCGCCCGGTCTCCGCTCCGGCCGGATCGGCGTCGTCAGCGGCACATGTCCCGTGGGAGTCCCCCGACGGGGCCGCAGGCAGGACGTCGAGGGGTGTGGTGCCCTTCGGGACGCCGACCACGGCCCACACCGTCTTGCCGGGCCCGCCGGTCCGTCCTCCGACTCCCCAGGTGTCGGCGAGGGCGGCCACCAGCAGCAGGGCCCGGCCCCCTTCCGCCCCGGGATCGCCGCCGCCCACGCGCGGTCCGCGCTCCCCGCGGGTGTCGCTCACCTCCACCCGTACGAGCCCGTCGTCGCGGTCGGCCGTCAGCAACAGTTCGGCGTCCCGGCCAGGCACGCGTCCGTGGGTCACGGCGTTGTTCGCCAGCTCGGCGACGATCAGCTCCACGGAGTCGTGCGCCGGGGTGCCGTAGCGCCAGCCCCAGGCGTCCATCTGGCAGGAGGCGAGCCGGCGGGCGAGCCGGGCACCGCGCGGGGAGGCGGTGAAGCGGAACGAGAACACCGTCTGATCGGCGAGCGGGAGCGGCAGCGTGGACCGCCGCTCCTGGCGGGGGGAAGTGGTCATGCCCCGAAGATCCCGGGCCCGCACCCCCGCCCACGAGCAGTGACGCCCCCACGGCGGCCGTCTGTCGGGGCGGAGGGTGACGGTGTCGAGCCTGTCGGGGCGCGGGTGTTCACGCGGGCAGCGGACGCACTCCGTTGTCGTCCGTCACCTCGTACACGTCGATCCGCAGCAGCGCGCGGACGTGCGCCGGAACTCGCTGGACGGCTTTCACGGACGAGGACGGCACGACGAGGGCGTACCGTATGCGGGCGTCCTGGCCGGCCATGCGGCGCAGCAGCTGCCCGTAGGCGATGTCCGCGTCGATGCCCTTCTCCTGGGTGCGGCCCTTGGCCTCGCAGATCAGCCGCTCCTCGCCGCGCACGGCTTCGAGGTCGGTCCAGCGGTCCGTGGGCTCGACCGGCGTCCACCCTTGGTCGAGCAACCAGGCACGGAAGGCGTCGGTGACCCGGTCCTCGTCGCTCTCCCGGGCCAGGAGCGCTCGCAGCGCCCCCAGGTCGGCCTCCTCGTTGCGCCGCAGCCGCCCGCGCCCGTCCGCGTCGAGGTCGGCGGGCCGGACCACGACCAGCCGCAGCCCGTGAGCCGGGATCTCGGTGTCGCGGCGGGCGTCGTACAGGGCCCGCTGCTCGCCCCGGTGGACACCGCTCACGGTGAGCCGGTCCGGCTTGTCGAAGTGCGGCACCGGCTGGTCGTGCTGGAGTTCCCGGTACTCGACCACGAGTCGGTGGCCGGGCCAGTAGGCGTCGACCGGCAGCCTGACCCGCCGGCCCCCGGCACCCGGGTCGCCCAGCAGCCAGTCGAACCGGTGCTGCGTCAGGGCCACTTCGCCGAGAATGCCGTCGCACAGACCGATCACGTACGCCTCGTCGCTGTCGTCTCTCGATGCCATGGCGGGCATCCTGCCAGGCGCCTCTGACCATGCCGGACGCGTGGCGTCTTCGCTCCAGGCCGTCGTGAGGCGCGAGACAGGCGTCACCTGGTCGCGATTCCGGTCACCGCGCTGGACGGCGGGCGCCATCCTGGCGGGATGGCCCACGACATAGTGTTCTTCCTCGCTCCTGACGACGAGACTGCCGCTGCGACGTGCCTGCGGGGGCCTGGTCGGGCCTTCGAGTCCGTGTCCTGCCGTTTCATCGAGCCGGACAGTGCCATCGCCGAGTGGGACATGTACTTCGCGCAGCCCTCGGCCGACATCCCGCCGCTTGAGCAACTCCTTGGGTGGTCGTGGCCGGAGTGGGTCACTCCCCCCTTGAACGACGGCGTTGAGGTGTTCGCTCTGCCGCAGCGGTTGACCCGGGCGCTGGCCGACGCCGGTTCCACCGAGCTGGAGGAGCTGGCAGCCCGCTGGACCACGAGGCTCAGATCTGACGACGGGGACGACATGACCGACGATGATCTGCTGTCGGTCCTGCAGAGAGTCGCCCGGCTCGCGGCGTCGGCGGTGAGTACGGGTGGTCGTCTCTACAGCTGGAGCTTCTGACCGTCCGATAGGGCGGCGGTCAAGCAGTGCAAGCGCTACTGGGGCGCCAACTACACCCAGGGCGGCAAGCTCGAGTGCGACGAGTACCCCTTCGCCACCACCTACGAGGGTGCCGCGGAGGCGGACCACGACTCGGAAGCGAAGAAGTTCACCTTCTCCGTGAAGCCGATCCCCGCGGCTGAGAACCTGGCGGGCGGCAATATCCTGCGCAGCCTCTATGCAAAGAGTCGCATCATCGACGGGATGGACGACGGGTTCCTCGTGAAGATCCGTTCCTGAACCCGGCGGCGGGGGCGGGCGGGACGGCATCCGGCCGCCCCGTCCGAACCGCGGTCACGGCTTGGCAGGCCAGAACTGCAGGAGATACCTCTCCACGTCGTGCCCCGTGCCCTCACCCTCCGACAGGGCGGCGGCCTCGGCACGGCCGACGCAGTGCGCCCGCACGGGCCACGCACCCGGAGAGCCCAGCGCGAAGGTTTCCGTACGCCCCACGCTCCCCGACCAGACTGCCACCTTTCCGCTGGTCGACTCGAACTCGGCCTCGCCCTGTTCGTCCCAGGCCGAGGGGTCCTGCTCGGGGGGCGGCCCGTCCCACACCTCCACGATCAGCGTGGCGGTGTGGGTGTGGCCACCGCTGTAGAAATCGAGGCGCCCGGGAAATCCGTTCAGGAACACGCCGGACTCATAGTCGTCCGGAAACGGCATCGGCAGTTCACCGTCGTCGGACTCCTGAAGCGCGAAGGCGTGATACCCCACATCCGCGTTCACACGCTGCTGCCGGACAAGTTGTGCCACGGGCATCCCTTCGGCATTCCGGTGCCGGTTCCTTGCCGGAATGGTAGGCCGGGGGTTCACCCGTAAGCCGGAACTTGGGCGATGGCGGGCAAGGTGGCGGTGCGTCCGGCCTACGGTGCGAGCACGGGTGACCGTTGGACGGGTGTGCTGAGGGGGCGGGTGCGATGGAGTCGGGAGCGGACTCGGGTGCGGGCGTGGAGGGCGGCGCGGGCGCCGATTCCACCGGGGAGTTCCTGCGCTGCTTCGGACGGCAGATGAAGCTGCTGCGGGAGGCCGCGGGGCTGACGCAGGCGCAGTTGGGCGAGCGGGTCGGGTACGGCGAGGCGCAGATCGCGGCGGTGGAGCAGGGGCGGCGGATTCCACGGCCGGAGCTGGTGGACGCGGTGGACCGGGAGGTGGGCGGTCGGGGGTTGCTGGTGGCCATGAAGGGGGAGGTGGCGAAGGCTCGGTATCCGGGGTTCTTCCGGCGGTACGCGGAGATGGAGGCCGAGGCGGTCGAGCTGCACGCGTACGACAACCACGTCGTCAAGGGGCTTCTCCAGACAGAGGAGTACGCACGGGCGGTCTTCACCATGTGGCGGCCACTGCTGGACCCCGAGGTCATCGAGCAGCGTGTGGCGGCCCGGTTGGAAAGGCAGAAGCTCTTCTCCCGGCGGCCTGCACCTCTCCTGAGCTTCGTCATTGAGGAGCAGGCACTTCGCCGCCCGGTTGGTGGTCGAGAGGTGCTGCGTGGACAGCTGGAACAACTGCTGTTGTACGGGCAGGAGCGCAACGTCGAGATGCAGGTCATGCCGACGGACCGGGACGAACATGCCGGTCTGGGTGGGGCTTTCACGTTGATCCACCTCAAGGACCAGAGCAGGATGGGCTACATGGAGGTGCAGGAGGCGAGCATCCTGTACACCGCGCCCAAGAAGGTCAGTCCCTTGGAAGCAACGTACGGCGTTCTCCGAGCGCAGGCGCTCACTCCTCGGGAGTCGCTGACCTTCATCACGAAGCTGTTGGGAGAGCAATGAAGGCAAGCAGCCCCGAGCCTGCCGCTGACAGGCTGAGCTGGTTCAAGAGCAGCTACAGCTCTGGAAGCGGCGGTGACTGTGTTGAGATCGCCGATGCCGGTTCGGCCGTGATGATCCGGGACTCCAAGCGACCGGACATAACGTCCCTCAGTGTCCCCCTTGCCCAGTGGACGGCGTTCGTGCGGATGGCCGCAGGCGTCTGAGACGAACGAGGGGCGGTGGGGAGGCTTTTGCACTCCCCACCGCCCCTCACTCATGCCCGAAGGGCACTGCCCTGCTCACTCGCTCTTCTTGCGTCGCCCGCCTGCCTTCTTCTCGGGACGCCAGTTGACGAGATCCGCCTCGGACAGTTCGCGCTCCGCCGCGACGGCCTTGTCGTACTCACCGCGCAACGCGTCCGGCGGAACTTCGGCTCTCGGTCCACGCCCGGAGATCGTCCTCGAGCACGCGGGCCTGCGCCTGGAGATCCTTCAGCTCACCCACGGGCCCTCACGGCCCACCCCCCAGCCCTCGCGCACGAACCACCCCGATCCCCGTCAAGGGGAGATTCCCGCCGAAAGGGCTCCGGGGGAGGGCGCACGGGGCCATCATCAGGGAGCCGCAGAGTCTCGGGGCCGGCGTCCGGTGGGGAGACGTCGACGGGTGCTCTCTGCCGCGCACGGGGGGCATGGGATGGCATGGACGAGGGCGCTGGGCGCGTGCGCGGGTGTGCTGCTGTCCCTGCTCTGCCTGACCGGTGCCGCACCGGCGGATGGTGGTGGGGAGAACCGGGAACGCGCCGGAAAACTCGCCATCGAGGTCGCGTGGAACGCGTCGCGTGACGAAGTGGTGATCCGCGAGCGCTGCACGTACACCCTTGCCCCCGACAGTGAAGCCCTGGCCGCGGTACGGAAGGAGGGGACGGCATTCTGCGGCGGCTACTTCCCGAGCCCGAGCGAACTGACGGATGCCCGCCTGGGCGACCCGACGACGAGGGTACGGCAGGAGTCGCCCCGGAGCCCCGTACGGGTGGAGACGGGTACCGCCACATACGAGTCGGTCGTCCCCGGCCTGGTGACCCGGCTCATCGACATCGACATGGCGAGAGCCTTGGAGGGCCAGCCCGCAGGCCTCCCCGGGGACTGGACGGTCGAAGTGAAGGCTCCGCGCTGGTCCTTCACGGGAATCCGCGGACCGGTGGAGTCACAGTCACCCGACACGGTCACGTGGAAGGTGACGGGCGCCTCGCAGGAAGAGCCGGCGGTCACCCGCTCGGTCCGGCTGAGCAGGACCCTGGAGACGACCGAGCCGTTCACACTGCGGTGGTGGCCGCTGCGGCTCGAGCGGGTCACGGCCTTCGGGGTCGCCGCCTGCGGAATCGGTGTTGTCGCGGCACTGCTGGTCGCACGGCTCGTCGGCCCTGCCGTGCGAGGGAGGTGGTGGACGGCCGCCATGGTGCTCGCGGTGATCGCCTGCCTCCTCGCGTTCGGCGTCCCGGAGCCCGTGCTGTTCCATCCGGCGACGATTCCGTCGGACGACACCCCGGACATCGCCTTCGTGGGGGACTGGGAGCCGAGTGCCGTGCTGGGCCTGTGGCTGTGGTATGTCCTGCCTGTGGCCGGATGGTGGTTCAGCCATCGTCTGGCCACGGGCGGGCCGCCTTCCGGCCGCATGCTCGCCGCGAGCGGTGCGACGCCCCTGCTGCTCCTGCCCGCCATGATGGCCAGCGGGACGACACCGAACCTCACGGGGTGGATTCTGCCGGCGGTCACGGGTGCCCTGGCAATCACCGTGGCGCTCGTCCTGCGTCATGGCGGGGGACGCGTCGGGCGGCGCTGGGCCGCCACGGCGGGCACGCTGCTGTGGCTCACGGGCCTGGTCCACTGGGCCGGTCACTCCCCGGTGCTGGACGACGGCGACGTGCCGTGGACGGTCCATGAGACGGTTGCCGTACTGGCCTGCACCTGGCCGCCCGTCGTGTGGCTCACGTCCCTGCTGGGACCGGTACTGGGACACACTGTGCGGCCACTGGACCGGGCGCTGAGCGGCATCTTTCTCTGGACCCTGTTGACGGGCCCGTTCCTGGCGTCCGCCGTGGCCGAGCGGATCTTCGGCGATCAGGGCTTCCCGTCCTCCCCCTTCACGGGGTACGTGGGGCTTCCGCTCTGCGTGATGGCGTTCTGCGGAGTGGCCCTCCAGCTCGTGTACCTGCTGCGGCGCGGTGGACTCAGGGACCGGGGCCGCGCCATCGAGCCGGTCGGTCGTGTGCTCCTGGTCTGTGCCGTGCTCATGGCCCTGGGGTACCCGAGCCTGCGCACCCTGATCATCTGGGGCGTGGCGCTCGCCGTGCTGTGGGCGGCTCTCGGCTCGTGGCTGCTGATCCCCGTCGGATCGGGCGTGACCGCCGCCAAGTTCCGGCGGGTCGAGAAGCGGGCGCACGCACCCTTCATGAACCGCTGGGTGCGCACCCAGCTCCTGTGGGACACCCGGGCCGACTTCCAGCGAACGGCACGCTCGACGCTCGCCGAGGACATGCCCGTGACGGACTTCGACGACCGCTGGAGGAAACTGGACGTGCCCGGTCGGTGCGGAGACCCGGCGACGCGGCTGGCCCGCGCGAAACGGTTCGCGCTGGGGACGAGCGCCGGAGCTCCGCCGGGGAAGGAGGGCCTGCGCGGCGCGCTGCTCATGCAGCTGCTCGCCCTGCCGTGGGCCACCTACCAGCTTCTGTTCACGGAGGCGGTGGGCCGCGACGCTTCCACGCCGTTCGCCCTCGGTGAGATCTCCAAGCTGCTGAGGTTCGCCCACTGGGCGCTGTACGGCTTCGTCTTCGGCTACTTCTACGCGCTGCTGCGGGGCAGCACCCCGATCGCCAAGGCGGCGATGCTCATGGCGGTGGTGCTGCCCGCCGAGTTGTTGGTCGTGACCCCCCTCACCGCGGACGTCGCGTACACGGTGAACCCGTCGTGGAACGACACAGCGGTGACCTGCGGTGTCCTGGCCGGTCAGATCCTGGTCCCCTGCATGGTGCTGGGGCTGGTCTGGGAATGGCGGCTTGCCCAGGCCGCCGCCCTGAAATGGTCCCAGGTGCGCAACTTCCGCCGGCTGTCCTCCGTCACCGTGCCCCTCGGCACCGTCCTCGTCGCCGCCGCCACCGCGTTCGCCACGGTGGTCGCGGGAGCCTGGGCCCAGCAGGAACTCCAGCCGCCCCCGGGTGCCCCGTCGCCGACGCAGTCCGCACCGGCACAACCCGGGCTCACGCCCGCTCCCTGATGCACCATCACGCAAGAAGATGCGTGCCTTACGGGGCGGACTGCGGCGGGGCTGCACGAAACCGGACGTACGTCACACCGGCTGCGCATGCGCGGTCGTCCTCTCGGCCGAGCGTGCCGAGCAGGACCAGTACCGGTGGCGCGCCTTGTGCGTCTGGCCGGAGGCCGGATCGCAGCGTCGGTCCGACGCGGAGGACGGGTCGGGCTACTCGTCCGGCCTGGACATCACCGTCGACCCTGACCACCCGTCGGCACCCTGTCGAATCGGTCCTATCAGTCGCACACGACAGCGGCATGGTCGCCGCTGCGCTGTCGGTGTGGCGTGCCAGAGGCTCTCACGGAGACGGCTTTCGGGCTGCGCTTGACGCGGGCCGGGGACGACGAGGACCGCCGGAGCGGCAGCCTGCTGCCACTCCCCGCCGCGGACCAGCACCGCTCGGGCCGCTACAGCTCCGTCGGCTCCAGCGCCCCCAGTTGTGCCATCAGCCCCAGCCGGTCGTACTGCCACCAGCCCTCGACGATCTTGCCGTTGCCGCCGAAGCGGAAGATCGTCGTGCCCGTCATGGAGACGTCCTTCCCCGTTGCCGGGATACCGAGGAAGTCGGCCTTGTGGGTGCCCTTCCAGCTCCACCGGGTGCACACCCGGTCCCCCTCGGCCATCTGGTCCTCGATACGGAAGGAGAAGTCGAAGCCGCCGCGCCACACGTCCATCTCGCGCCGGAGGTGATCGAGGCCGATGACGTCCTGCTCGTTGGCCGGATCGTGGTCGTGGTAGTGCTCCTCGACCAGTCCGGTCATCGGGGACAGGTCGTCCGCCGTGGTCAGCACCTCGAAGAAGCGCCGCGCGGAGTCCGTGTTCAGCTGCGCGTCGCGCACCACGTTCAGGTCCGTGAACGTGGGCATTTCGTCACAGAGTGCCACCATCTCGCGGAAGATCCGGTCGGTCTCCGGGAGCTGCGAGTTCCGCATCGCCTCCTCGTACGAGGGGAACTCCACGATCTCGACGACGTGCGACGCGTCCGAGCGGTCCTTGCCGACCACCGCGTGGGTCGCCGTCCGCTTCCCCTTGGTCTGCTCGACCCACTGGTCCATGAGCCGGTCCATCTCCTCGAACCGGCTCGTCCTGCAGTCGATGAGCTGTACGAAGGTCATGACACTCGCCTCCGGTGCCCCCTGGGTCCGGGTTCGGTCCTGTCACGACCCATTTTCCTCCGGGGAGCGGGCTTCGTCCCGCTGTGGCCGTGCCCGCGCCGGGCTACCGCGGTCCGTACTTCCGCCCGGTCCGCGACGAGATCCCGCCCAGCAGCCCGCGCGGCACCAGCTTCGCCGCCCCCATCAGGGCCTTGTACCGGGGGTCGGGGATCGACAGCGACTTGCCCCGGGCCAGGTCCGCCAGCGCCGCCGAGGCGACCTTGTCCGCGTCCAGCCACATCCAGTTCGGGATGTTGTCCGTGCCCATCCCCGCCCGCTCGTGGAACTCGGTGCGTACGAAGCCGGGGCACAGCGCCATCAGGCGGACACCGTGGCCGGCGAGGTCCACGGCCGCGCCCTGGGTGAACTGCACGACCCACGCCTTCGACGCCCCGTACGTCCCGCGCGGCACGAACGCGGCGGTCGAGGCGACGTTGACGACACCTCCGCGCCCGCGCTCCTTCATCGCCTCCACCGCCGCCGATGTCAGCCGGAGCACCGCCTCGCAGTGCACCTTGAGCATCGTCAGCTCGTCGGACACGGGGACCTCGAGGTAGCGGCCCTTATGGCCGAAGCCGGCGTTGTTGATCAGCAGGTCGACGGGGTTCCTGCGGTCGCCGAGACGCTCGGCCACCGCCTCGATGCCCTTGTCCTCCGCCAGGTCGGCGGTCAGCACCTCCGCCTCGATGCCGTGGCGGTCGTGCAACTCGGTGGCCTGTTCGCGCAGCCGGCCGGTGTCGCGGGCCACCAGCACCAGGTCATGTCCGTCGGCCGCCAGCCGCCGCGCGAACGCGGCACCGATCCCAGCCGTCGATCCCGTAATCAGAGCCGTTGTCATGGCGCAAGAGTAGTTACCCGGAGCGGAGTCGTCCGCTCAGTGCTGCCGTCGGGTGCCGCGCGCTCCGCCCGCTCAGTGACAGTGGCCGGCCGGGAGGCGGCACCGCCCGGCCTCCTGCGACCTGTGGGGGTGAGGGTGCGTCAGATCGACTGCTGCGTCCCGTACTTCTCCAGGTACCGCCGTGCCGCGGCCGCCGCCTCCGGGTGCAGGGCCTCACCGGCCTCCTCCAGTCGCGGCAGCAGCGTCCGCTCGGTCGTCACCGCCCGGAACTGCAACGCCACCGTCACCTCGTGATCCGGGCGGTGAATGATCCGTACGGCGTCGCCCGCACGTATCTCACCGGGCCGGATCACCCGCAGATACGCCCCCGGCGCACCTCGCTCCGTGAACCGCTTCACCCAGCCCTTCTCACCCATGTGGCCCTGGAAGGTGCGGCAGGGGATGCGCCCCGAGGTGATCTCCAGGACCACGTCGGGCCCGACGGCCCAGCGCTCGCCGATCAGGGCGCCGGACACGTCGATGCCCTCCGTGGTGAGGTTCTCGCCGAACGAGCCGTTCGCCAGCGCGCGCCCCAGCGTGCGCTCCCACGCGTCGAGATCCTCGCGGGCCACGGCGTACACCGCCTGGTCGTCTCCGCCGTGGTGCCGCGTCTCGCACACGGCGTCGCCGTCCAGGCCGCTCGCGCCGATCCCCTTCGGTCCGGGCGCCGCCACCCGCACCGGCCCGTCGACGGGCCGCTTGTCGATACCGGTCACACCGTCGCGGTGTTCCGTGTACGGAACGGTCTTGGGCTGTCCCACGTTCACCGACAGAAGCTTCATGCGTCGCACGGTAAGCGATACGAGTCAAAGCGTCGATGCAGTATTCGGCGCCGCACCAAAGGACCGCTTATTCTTGTGGTGTGATTGAAGCCCGCCATCTCCGCGTGCTGCGCGCCGTGGCCGCCACCGGTTCCTTCTCCGCGGCGGCCCGCGAGCTGGGCTGCACCCAGCCCGCCGTCAGCCAGCAGATGAAGGCCCTGGAGGCCTCCGTCGGAACGCCCCTGCTCATCCGCAGCGGCCGTGAGATGCGCCTGACGCAGGCGGGCGAGGCGCTGGTACGGCACGCCGCCGGGATCATCGCCGGACTCACCGCGGCCGAGGAGGAGGTCGCGGCGATCGCCGGGCTGCGCGCGGGCCGGGTCCGGCTCGTCTCCTTCCCCAGCGGTAGCTCCACGCTCGTCCCGACGGCCCTCGCCGCTCTGCGGGACGCCCACCCGGGCACGCGCGTGTCCCTGGAGGAGGCGGAGCCGCCGCGCTCCGTGGAGATGCTGCGCGAGGGCGACTGCGATGTGGCCCTCGCCTTCCGGTACGAGGGGGCGGCGGGCGCCGAGGAGTGGGACGACCTCGTCGTACGGCCGCTGTTGTCGGACCGGCTGGTGGGCCTCGTGCCGGAACGGCACCGGCTGGCCCGCGCGGAGTCCGTCGCCATCGGTGAACTCGCCGACGAGCCCTGGATCGCCGGCTGTCCGCGCTGTCGGGGACAGTTGGTCGAGGTGTGCGAAACGGCCGGCTTCACCCCCCGCATCGACTTCGCGACCGACGACTATCCGGCGGTCGCCGGACTGGTGGGCGCGGGGCTCGGGGTCGCGGTCCTGCCTCAGCTGGCCATCGAGTCCGTACGGCCCCGGGGCGTGCGCACCGTTGCGCTGGAGCCGGCCGTACGGAGGGAGATCGTCGCGCTCACCCTGCCGGACCTCGCTCAGGTGCCCGCGGTCACCGCGACGCTGGAGAAGCTGGCGGCTGCCGCGGCACGGTGACAGAACAAGGGCACGCACGCGTGCCCGATTGTTTTCTGGAGAAACGTTCCTTCAGTTGTTCGGGGCGGTGGCGTGCCCGGTGCCGGCCGACGCCGACACCAGCCGGTTGCGCGCCCGCCCCATCAGCTCTTCGCGCTCGTCCTCGGTCAGGCCGCCCCACACGCCGTACGGTTCACGAACCGCCAGCGCGTGTGCGGCGCACTCGGCGCGCACCGGGCACCTCATGCAGACCTCTTTGGCCGAGTTCTCGCGAGCGCTTCGAGCCGCACCACGCTCGCCCTCCGGGTGGAAGAAGAGCGAGCTGTCCACCCCGCGGCAGGCAGCCAGGAGCTGCCAGTCCCACAGGTCCGCGTTCGGTCCGGGAAGGCGGGAGAAATCTGCCATTGCGTGACCCCTTGTAGCCGTTCTGGGCGGATCCGGTGTCCACGACCGTACAACTACGATCCAAGGAGATGAAAATATGACTCATTGCGAATCTAGCCCCGGACACCATCAAAGGGGAAGAAATGGGTCTGAATGGGGCATGAGTTGTGGTGAAAGTCCGGGGGTCCGCCGCGCATGTCTGCACCGTGAACGCCTCCTCACGTAGAGTGCCGAAGATGGCAGACGGCCCCGTAACTCTTTCGAGTGACCGTCGTTGAGAGTGCGAGGCGGTTGAAGGAACAAGCGCTCGGGCGGGCGTCCGAGACGGTCGACCGCACAGGTGACGATTTCGTACCAGCCTGGAGGCTCAAGGTGACGCGCATCAGCTGCGGAGGGCGGCCATGACTTCCGTCCTCGTCTGCGACGACTCCCCGCTTGCCCGAGAGGCGCTCCGCCGCGCGGTCGCGACCGTGCCCGGTGTCGAGCGCGTGACGACGGCGGCCAACGGCGAGGAAGTCCTCCGCCGCTGGGGTGCCGACCGCTCGGATCTGATTCTGATGGACGTACGCATGCCCGGTCTGGGCGGCGTCGAGACGGTCCGGCGCCTGCTGTCCGCCGACCCGGGAGCGCGCATCATCATGCTCACCGTCGCCGAGGACCTCGACGGTGTGGCGCTCGCGGTGGCCGCGGGTGCGCGCGGCTATCTGCACAAGGACGCCTCCCGCGCGGAGCTGCGCGCCACGGTCACGCAGGCGCTTGCCGACCCGACCTGGCGGCTCGCCCCGCGCCGGCTGCGCTCGGCCGAGATGGGTGCCGCGCCCACGCTCACCGCGCGTGAGATCCAGGTCCTCGAAGGCATGAGCCACGGCCGGTCCAACGCCGAGATCGGCCGCGAGCTGTTCCTCTCCGAGGACACCGTCAAGACGCACGCGCGTCGGCTCTTCAAGAAGCTCGGTGCCTCGGACCGGGCCCACGCGGTGGCGCTCGGGTTCCGGTGGGGTCTCGTGCGCTAGGGCCCGCCCTTCGGGCCGGGCCGGATGCGGTGCGCGGCATCGAGCGCAGCCCGGCGAACGGGGGCCCATGGACGCCCCCGCCCCGGACGGGGGCGCGGGCGGCGCCGGGAACGCATGGGTGCCACGGGCGCGCGGTGACGCGGGTGTGTTCCGCGCGGCGCGCCCCGATGCGGCTGCCTGTCGCGCGGCGCACGCCGATGGGCGTGCGGATGTCACGCCGAGGTGTCCGCGGCACGGTGTGCTGCGGTCGTCCGGTGGCCGTGCGGGCGCCGCTGTCCGTGTGTGCGGGTGTCCTGCTCGCCGGGTGGCGCGAACGCGGGTCTGCTCCTGGTGCGCGGCCGGACGTCCGGGTGCCGCCTGCCCGCGGTGGCGTGCCGGTGCCCCGCGTTCGTGGCGCTTCCCGGATCGGCTTCGCGCGTACGCGTGTCGCCGTACAGCTTCTGCCCTCGTGCGAGGGCGCCCGAGGCGGCGGCCGGGCACCCCGTGCGGTGCCGCACCGGCGGTCCGGGCCCGCGCGCCGTCCCACCGCGTGCGACCGGACGCCGGGCCGACGAGGGCGCACGGCAGGTCCCCGGGACGGCCGCGTACTCCGCGGGAACCACGCCGGAAACCACGCCCACCAGGGCGTCCCCGGTGGCCGGAAGACGCCCGCTGCTTGTTTCGCCGCGGATGCCGCATCCTTGAGGTGTGGAGTTCCTCGGGGACGAGTCGGTCGAGCGGAAGGGGAGGGCGCAGGGTATGAGTTCCGGCGCACCTGCTCATAACGCTTCGGTGCACAACCAGGGACACGGTGCCGCGGACCCGACGTCCGCAAGGCACCATGGACCGATGCGCGACGACGAGGCGGGCACTGCCCAAGGGGCGATCGGTGCGCTCGTCCATCGCGCTGTCGACGGAGACGAGCAGGCCACGCATGATCTGCTCGCCCATGTCCATCCCCTCGCGCTGCGTTACTGCCGCACGCGGCTGTCACGGCTGCCCGGCGATGCCCGGCACTTCGTGGAGGACCTCGCGCAAGAGGTCTGCGTCGCGGTGCTTCTCGCACTGCCCCGCTACAAGGACACCGGCCGGCCCTTCGAGGCGTTCATCTTCGCCATCGCCTCCCACAAGGTCGCCGACCTCCAGCGCGCGGCGATGCGGCACCCCGGTTCGACCGCCGTGCCCTCCGACGAGATGCCCGAGCGGCCCGACGACTCCCTCGGCCCCGAGGAACGCGCCCTGCTCAGCAGCGACGCCGAGTGGGCCAAGAAGCTGCTGGCCAGCCTGCCCGAGAACCAGCGCGAGCTGATCCTGCTGCGCATCGCCGTGGGACTCACGGCGGAGGAAACTGGACAGATGTTGGGAATGTCACCCGGCGCCGTCCGCGTGGCCCAGCACCGCGCGCTGAGCCGGCTGCGCGCCCTGGCGGAGCAGTAACCCCCCGCCGCCGCGCGGCCGCTTCGGCATACGAACGCCATATGAACGGAAGATCAGCCGTTCCCGTACGAACATACGAAGCCGGGAGCCGTGCCGAACCGTGGAATGAGACACCTCCGCTTCCCGTTAGCATGGGCATCCGCACCGATCAAGGCCATTTGGGGAAGGTGTCATGACTGCCAACGTCGACGGAGTGCCCGGAAAATTCGCGACACTCGGGCTGACCTACGACGACGTGCTGCTGCTGCCGGGCGCATCCGAGGTGCTCCCCAACGCGGTCGACACCTCGTCCCGCATCTCCCGCAACGTCCGGGTGAACATCCCCCTGCTCTCGGCCGCGATGGACAAGGTCACCGAGTCCCGCATGGCGATCGCCATGGCCCGTCAGGGCGGCGTCGGCGTGCTCCACCGCAACCTCTCCGTCGAGGACCAGGCCAACCAGGTCGACCTGGTGAAGCGCTCCGAGTCCGGCATGGTGACCGACCCCATCACCATCCACCCGGACGCCACGCTCGGCGAGGCCGACGCCCTGTGCGCGAAGTTCCGCATCAGCGGCGTCCCGGTCACCGACGGCAACAAGAAGCTGCTCGGCATCGTCACCAACCGCGACATGGCCTTCGAGACAGACCGCTCCCGTCGGGTACGCGAGGTCATGACCCCGATGCCGCTGGTCACCGGGCACGTCGGCATCTCCGGCGTCGAGGCGATGGAGCTGCTGCGCCGCCACAAGATCGAGAAGCTTCCCCTGGTCGACGACGCGGGTGTCCTCAAGGGCCTGATCACGGTCAAGGACTTCGTGAAGGCCGAGCAGTACCCTAACGCCGCCAAGGACGCGGAGGGCCGCCTCATCGTCGGCGCCGCCGTGGGCGCCAGCCCCGAGGCCCTGGAGCGGGCCCAGGCGCTCGCCGAGGCCGGTGTGGACTTCCTGGTCGTCGACACCTCGCACGGCCACAACAGCAACGCCCTCAGCTGGATGGCGAAGATCAAGTCGAGCGTCGGCGTCGACGTGATCGGCGGCAACGTGGCCACGCGCGACGGCGCCCAGGCGCTGATCGACGCCGGTGTCGACGGCATCAAGGTGGGCGTCGGCCCCGGCTCCATCTGCACCACTCGGGTCGTCGCGGGAATCGGCGTTCCGCAGGTCACGGCCATCTACGAGGCGTCCCTCGCGGCCCGCGCGGCGGGCGTCCCGCTGATCGGCGACGGCGGACTGCAGTACTCCGGCGACATCGGCAAGGCGCTCGCCGCCGGCGCCGACACCGTGATGCTGGGCAGCCTCCTCGCGGGCTGCGAGGAGTCCCCCGGCGAGCTGCAGTTCATCAACGGCAAGCAGTTCAAGTCGTACCGCGGCATGGGCTCGCTGGGCGCCATGCAGTCCCGGGGGCAGGGCCGGTCGTACTCGAAGGACCGCTACTTCCAGGCCGAGGTCGCCTCCGACGACAAGCTCGTGCCCGAGGGCATCGAGGGCCAGGTGCCCTACCGCGGCCCGCTGGCCAACGTGCTGCACCAGCTCGTCGGCGGTCTGCGTCAGACGATGGGCTACGTGGGCGCCGCGACCATCGACGAGATGGAGTCCAAGGGCCGCTTCGTCCGCATCACGTCGGCCGGTCTCAAGGAGAGCCACCCGCACGACATCCAGATGACGGTCGAGGCGCCGAACTACAGCCGCCAGTAGCGGCGGGCTTCTCGAGGGCGGCTCCGGAGCATCCGGGGCCGTCCTCGCGTGACGTCCGGGGCGGTGGGCGCCGCGGCCGTACGGGATACTGGAAGGCGCTGCAACGCATCAGGGAAAGGCCACAGACGTGACTGAGATCGAGATCGGGCGCGGCAAGCGCGGCCGCCGGGCGTACGCCTTCGACGACATCGCCGTCGTCCCCAGCCGCCGTACGCGGGACCCGAAGGAGGTCTCGATCGCCTGGCAGATCGACGCCTACCGCTTCGAGCTGCCGTTCCTGGCCGCTCCCATGGACTCGGTCGTCTCGCCGGCCACGGCGATCCGCATCGGTGAGCTCGGCGGCCTCGGCGTGCTGAACCTCGAGGGCCTGTGGACGCGCTACGAGGACCCGCAGCCGCTGCTGGACGAGATCGTCGGCCTGCCCGCCGAGGCGGCCACCCGCCGTCTGCAGGAGATCTACGCCGCGCCCATCAAGGAGGAGCTGATCGGGCAGCGCATCAAGGAGGTGCGCGACTCGGGCGTGGTCACCGCCGCCGCGCTCTCCCCGCAGCGCACCGCCCAGTTCTCCAAGGCCGTCGTCGACGCGGGCGTGGACATCTTCGTCATCCGCGGCACCACGGTCTCCGCCGAGCATGTCTCCGGTTCGCACGAGCCGCTGAACCTGAAGCAGTTCATCTACGAGCTCGACGTCCCGGTGATCGTCGGCGGCTGCGCCACCTACACGGCCGCCCTGCACCTGATGCGCACCGGTGCGGCGGGCGTCCTGGTCGGCTTCGGCGGCGGCGCCGCGCACACCACGCGCAACGTGCTGGGCATCCAGGTGCCCATGGCCACCGCGGTCGCCGACGTGGCCGCCGCCCGCCGTGACTACATGGACGAGTCCGGCGGCCGGTACGTGCACGTCATCGCGGACGGCGGGGTCGGCTGGTCCGGCGACCTGCCCAAGGCGATCGCCTGCGGTGCGGACTCCGTGATGATGGGCTCCCCGCTGGCCCGCGCGACGGACGGTCCGGGCCGGGGCAACCACTGGGGCATGGAGGCCGTCAACGAGGAGCTGCCGCGCGGCCAGAAGGTGGACCTCGGCACGGTGGGCACGCTGGAGGAGATCCTCACCGGCCCGTCCCACACCCCCGACGGCTCGATGAACCTCTTCGGCGCCCTGCGCCGCGCGATGGCCACGACCGGCTACAGCGAGCTGAAGGAGTTCCAGCGCGTCGAGGTGACGGTGGCGGACTCGCAGCACCGGCGGTAACCGCTGCGCGAGCCTCTCACGGCAGACGAAAGGGCCGGTCACCCGGAAGGTGACCGGCCCTTTCGCGTGCCTGAAGGAGATCTGCGGGAGCGCGTGTGGCGACGTAGGGGCGCGCGGTTGCACTGGGGCCCTGTTCGCGCTGGTGCACCCGGTTGAGGCCGCTAGTGTCCTCAACGGCGCCCCAGTTCTTCTGGGAGCCCCCTTCCAAGGACCTGGTCCGGACCCCGCCCTCGGGGCCCGGCCCGATTCCGACGGACCGTCCACCGGGCTACTGGGCGGTGTCGTGGAAGGGGGCGCCCATGGGACGCCACCGCAGGCCCACTCGCTGGGACCGGATCCGTCTGTGGACGGTGAAGTGCCGGAGGAGGTGGATCTTGCGGATTTTCGGATGGTGAGCGGCCGCCCCCAGAAGAAGTAGGGGCGGACACCCGTGAACCATCCCGGAGCCTGTCGCAGTAGCCGCTGCGGCGGGCTCCACTCTTGGGCTGTGAGCGGCCGCCCCCAAGAGGACTAGGGCGCGGACACCCGTGCATCATCCCGGAGCCTGCCGCAGTGCCCTCTGGGGCGGGCTCGACCTGTCCTCCACCGTACCCGCGCGGCGTCCCGCCCACCACCAACCCCCGTGGCACACCGCCCTTCGCGCGCCCCTCTCACAACCGATGCGCCGCCCCCGTGGGCGTCGCCCCCCGCGTGTCCAGCAGCAGCTGGGCCTTCACCGACAGTCCCTGAAGGTCGTACGTACGGTGCTGCTGGAGCAGGATCGTCAGGTCGGCCTCCGCGGCGGCCTCGTAGAGGGAATCTGCGCGGGGGACGGGCCGGTCGAGGACGTTCCAGGACGACACATGGGGGTCGTGGTAGCTGACCGAGGCGCCCAGCTCCATCAGCCGGACGGCGATCTCCTGGGCCGGGCTGCCCTGCTGGTCGGCGAGGTCGGCCTTGTAGGTGACCCCGAGGAGGAGCACGCGTGCGCCGCGCGCGGACTTGCCGTGCTCGTTGAGGAGGGCGGCGGCGCGCTGCACGACGTAGCGCGGCATACGGCCGTTGACCTCCTGGGCGAGTTCCGCCATGCGCAGGGTGCGCCCCGCGTGGGCGGTCAGGTCCTGGGGGACGGCGTGGCCGCCGACGCCGGGACCGGGGCGGAAGGCGTGGAAGCCGAACGGCTTGGTCTCCGCGCAGCGCAGCACGTCCCACAGGTCGATGCCCAGGTCGTGGCAGAGGGCGGCCATCTCGTTGACGAGGGCGATGTTGACGTGCCGGAAGTTGGTTTCCAGGAGCTGGACGGTCTCCGCTTCGCGGGTGCCCCGCGCGCGCACCACCTTGTCGGTGATGCGGCCGTAGAAGGCCGCGGCCGACTCCGTGCAGGCGGGGGTGAGGCCCCCGATGACCTTGGGGGTGTTGGCGGGGGTGAAGTCACGGTTGCCGGGGTCGACGCGGCTGGGGGAGTGGGCGAGGTGGAAATCGCGCCCCGCGCGAAGGCCCGATCCCGACTCGAGCAGGCGCAGGAGCGGCCCCTCCGTCGTCCCGGGTGGCACGGGGGACTCGAGGATCACCGTGGTGTGCGGGCGCAGCCGCGCGGCGAGTGTGCGGGCGGCGGTCTCGATCTGGTCGAGATCCAGGCCGCCGTCCGCCCCGCGCGGGGTCGGGGCGCAGATGACGGCGGTGCGCACCCGGCCCAGCTCGGTGGGGTTGGCCGTGACCCGGAAGCCCTGCGCCAGCATCCGGCGCTGTTCGGCGGCGCTGAGGGAACCCGCCTCGGGGCCGGTCCGGTAACCGATGGTGGGGATGCCGGCGGCGACGGCGGCCTGGGCCAGCGGCAGTCCGTACGGGCCGAGTCCGATGACGGCGAGATCTGCGGGCATGGCGTGGGCCGTCCTTCCCAATAGCCGGAGTGCGACAGGTGCGCAAGCTCTGTGGACTGGACAGGCGAGCGCAATGTCAGACTAGGAGTAAATATGACCGATATGCGGGATTGATCGGTTGGTTTTCGGTGAGTCGTTCCGCAGACGTTGTCCACAGGCTGGGGGCGCGTGGTGGCTGAAGTCGGGCAACCCGGTCAGAATTTGGGCATGAGGGTGGGAGACCGGGCTTCGCCGGACGGGTGCGGCCGACGCGACCGATGAGCGGGAGGCAGCGGTGAGGACAGCGACACTGGGGCCGGCGCAGCGCGCCGAATCACTCGCGTCCATGGCCGAGCACGAACTGGACGTGCTGGTGGTGGGCGGCGGAGTGGTGGGCGCGGGCACGGCGCTCGACGCCGCGACGCGCGGCCTGTCCACGGGCCTGGTCGAGGCGCGTGACTGGGCGTCGGGCACCTCCAGCAGATCCAGCAAACTGATCCACGGCGGTCTGCGCTATCTGGAGATGCTCGACTTCGCCCTCGTGCGGGAGGCGCTGAAGGAACGCGGCCTGCTGCTGGAGAAGCTGGCCCCGCACCTCGTGCGGCCGGTGCCCTTCCTGTACCCGTTGCAGCACAAGGGCTGGGAGCGGCTGTACGCGGGAGCGGGCGTCGCGCTCTACGACGCCATGGCCATGACCCACGGGCACGGCCGGGGCCTGCCCGTGCACCGCCACCTGACCCTCCGTCACGCTCTCCGGGCGGCCCCCTGCTTGAAGAAGGACTCCCTGGTCGGGGCGCTGCAGTACTACGACGCCCAGATGGACGACGCCCGCTTCGTGGCGACCCTCGTCCGCACGGCCGCGGCATACGGCGCGAAGACCGCCAACCGCGCCCGGGTGACCGGGTTCCTGCGCGAGGGCGAGCGGGTCGTCGGCGCCCGGGTGCAGGACGTCGAGGGCGGCGGCGAGTACGAGGTCCGCGCCAAGCAGGTGGTCAACGCCACCGGAGTGTGGACCGACGACACCCAGGCGATGGTCGGCGAGCGGGGACAGTTCCACGTCCGGGCCTCCAAGGGCATCCACCTGGTCGTCCCCAAGGACCGCATCCACTCCACGACCGGGCTCATCCTGCGCACCGAGAAGTCCGTGCTGTTCGTCATACCCTGGGGCCGGCACTGGATCGTCGGCACCACGGACACCGACTGGGACCTCGACAAGGCCCACCCGGCCGCCTCCAGCGCCGACATCGACTACCTGCTCGAGCATGTGAACTCGGTCCTCGCGGTGCCACTGACGAGGGACGACGTCGAGGGCGTGTACGCCGGTCTGCGGCCGCTGCTGGCCGGCGAGTCGGACGCCACCAGCAAGCTGTCCCGCGAGCACACCGTGGCCCACCCCGTCCCGGGGCTGGTCGTGGTGGCGGGCGGCAAGTACACCACGTACCGGGTGATGGCCAAGGACGCGGTGGACGCGGCGGTGCACGGACTCGACGTGCGCGTCGCCGACTGCGTCACCGAGGACACACCGCTGGTGGGCGCCGAGGGCTATCACGCGCTGTGGAACGGGCGCGCCCGGACGGCCGCGCGCACCGGACTGCACCCGGTGCGGGTGGAGCACCTGCTGCAGCGGTACGGCGCCCTGGCGGAGGAGGTCCTGGACCTCATCGCCTCCGACCCCTCCCTGGGCGAGCCGTTGGGGGCCGCCGACGACTACCTGCGCGCCGAGATCACCTACGCCGCATCGCACGAAGGGGCACGGCATCTCGACGACGTACTGACCCGGCGCACCCGCATCTCGATCGAGACGTTCGACCGGGGCACGCGCAGCGCACGGGAGGCCGCCGAGCTGATGGCACCGGTGCTGGGCTGGGACAAGGGCCAGATCGAGCGCGAGGTGCAGCACTACGAGAAGCGGGTGGAGGCCGAGCGGGAGTCCCAGCGGCAGCCCGACGACCTGACTGCGGACGCGGCACGGCTGGGCGCACCGGACATCGTGCCGCTGTAGCCGGCGAAGCCGCCCCGAATCACTCGAACGGGTGGCGGGTGCCGGGATCTTCGTTCGAAGCCCGCTCGTTCTACTCGGTGCCAGGGCAGAACTCGGCCGCGAGCACCGCGGACTCGAGACCGGGATCCGCCATCGCGTCCGTGTTCACCCGGAAGGTGAGGACACGGCGGCCGTCGACCGTGGCTGCGGTGCGCACGTAGCTGCCGGAGATCCGCCCGTTGTGCCCCCACACCGTGGTGCCGCACGGAAGCGTCAGGGGAAACAGACCCATGCCGTACGAGCCGTGTGCGGTGCGGGTGTCGAGCATCTCGCGCAGCCGGTGCGGGGGCAGCAGTTCACCGCCGAGCAGGGCCGAGTAGAAGCGGACCAGATCGGCGAGCGTGGTCACCAGTTCGCCCGCGGCCCCGGCCACCCGCGGGTCGAGCCGGGTGACGTCGGTTCCGTCGGCGGCGTAGGAGCGGCCGTGCGGCAGGGGCAGGGAGGTTCGGGAACCCGGGAAGGAGGTGCCTGTCAGACCCAGTGGGGTGATGACGCGACGCTCGGTCTCGTCGGCGTACGAGCGGCCGGTGACCTGTTCGACGACCATGCCGAGCAGAACGTAGTTGGTGTTCGAGTAGGAGAAGCGGCCGCGGTCGGCCGGAGGGTGGGTGAGGGCGATGCGTACGGCTTGAAGAGGCGTCACCGGAAGGGCGCCCCGCGTGTCCGCGGCGAAGTCGGGGAGTCCGCTGGTGTGGGTGAGCAGGGACCGCAGGGTCAGCGCGCGGCCGTCGTTGCCGGCTCCCCGCACCAGGCCGGGCAGGTGCTCCTCGACGGTGTCGGACAGCGACAGGCGGTCCTCCTGGGCCAGTTGCAGCACGACCGTGGCGATGAACGTCTTCGTGATGCTGCCGGCGCGGAAGTGATCGGCGCGCTCGATGCCCGGGCCGGCATGGGCATAGCGCGGGCCGGATCCCTCCAGGGCCAGCAGGGCCGCGGCGGGGGCGCCACCCCGCGTGACCAGCAGCGGAAGGAGCGCGTCCGCGGACGGGGCGGCAGGGGACGAGGAGGCGGCCGGGGTCAGGGCGAGCAGGGCCAGGGACACAGGAACGGCCAGTAGTGTCCGAAGCGGCGGCATCCCGGTTCCTTCCTTGTCGGGGGCCCATCATGCAGGGCGGCGGAAGGCGTCCTTCACCCGGGTTCCGCAGGCGTCGGCCCCGAGGTGCGGCCAGAGGCACCCTGGGCGTCGAGCACTTGTCGGGTGAGGGACAATGAAGGCTCTGTCAGGGCGGGTTGCATGAGGGGACGCATGTCGGAGGCGGAGCGGGCGGGGACATCCCGTCAGGACAAGAGCGCACGTCTCCTCGCCGGGCGGTACCGGCTGGGAGACGTGCTCGGCCGCGGCGGCATGGGGACGGTCTGGCGTGCCCAGGACGAGACCCTGGGAAGAACCGTCGCCGTCAAGGAACTCCGCTTCCCGTCGAGCATCGACGAGGAGGAGAAGCGGCGGCTCATCACGCGGACCCTGCGTGAGGCCAAGGCCATCGCGCGGATCCGCAACAACAGCGCCGTGACCGTCTTCGACGTGGTGCAGGAGGACGACCGGCCCTGGATCGTGATGGAACTCGTCGAGGGCAAGTCCCTCGCCGAGGTCATCCGGGAGGACGGTCTGCTGGAGCCGCGGCGTGCCGCCGAGGTGGGCCTCGCGGTGCTCGACGTGCTGCGTTCCGCGCACCGGGAGGGCATCCTGCACCGCGACGTGAAGCCGTCGAACGTGCTGATCGCCGACGACGGCCGGGTCGTGCTCACCGACTTCGGCATCGCCCAGGTCGAGGGCGACCCGTCCATCACATCGACCGGCATGCTGGTCGGCGCCCCCTCGTACATCTCCCCGGAGCGGGCGCGCGGGCACAAGCCGGGGCCGGCGGCCGACCTCTGGTCGCTGGGCGGCCTGCTGTACGCGGCGGTGGAGGGCGCCCCGCCGTACGACAAGGGGTCCGCGATCGCGACGCTCACGGCGGTGATGACCGAGCCGCTCGAGGAGCCGAAGAACGCCGGACCGCTCAGGGACGTCATCCACGGGCTGCTCACCAAGGACCCCGCCCAGCGGCTCGACGACAGCGGCGCCCGGGCCATGCTGAACACGGTGATCCACGCGCCCGAGCGACGGGAGGACGACCCGGAGCCGGCGGACGCGACGAAGGTCGTGCCCCTGCCCGAGCAGCCAGGCGAGCGCGACACCCGGAGCAAGCGGGGCGAGGAGGCCGGGGAGAAGCTGCGGGGCGCGCTGCGTTCCGTGCGCAAGGCCGCGGTGGCGGCGGGATCGGCGGGCGCCGCAGCGGCGGCACGCGCCAAATCCGCAGGCGGCACGGCCCCTTCGGCGTCGAGCGCTGCCGCCGGGACCTCGGCCACGGCGGCGGGCACCTCCGGGGCACCGGCCGGCGCCACGGCCGCCGCCTCCCCCTCCGCGCCCGCCTCAGCACCCGCCACCGACCCGGCTCCGGTATCGGGGGCGGCCGCGTCGGGGACCGGGCGGCAGGAGCCGTCGTCCGGCGGACGCAGTTCCGGGTGGCCGGTGATGACACCGCCGGATCTGCCGCCCAGGCCCGTGCCGCGGGCGTCGCTCACCGATGTGGTGCCGCGGCGGACGCTGGTCGTCATCGCGGTGGTCGTGGCCCTCGCCGTGCTCGGCACCGTACTGGCCGTCGTGCTCAGCGGCGGTGACGACGAGGGCGCCACCGGCGCCAAGCCGGGCGGGGGCGACCGCACCGCCGCCAGTGGGGCGCCCAGCGCCGACACCAAGGGCGACGAGAACGGCGGCACCCGCACCGACGGCGAGGCGTCCGGACCGGCGGAGAAGGAAACGGCACCGGGCGCCGGAGGGGACGGCGCGGGCGCCGGCGGGGCGGCGGAGCCGTCCGGGGACGGCGGTGGCACGTCGGCCGTGAAGACGTACCGGGGGAGCCAGGGGTACGCGATCGGACTGCCCGAAGGGTGGAAGTTCCAGTCGTCGGGGGCGGCTGGTGACCGGTTCACCGGGCCCGACGGACAGAAGCTGCTGATCGGCTGGACGACCGCGCCGAAGGACGACCCGGTGGCCGACTGGAAGAACCAGGAGCGCGCCATGGTGCGTGCTCAGTACAAGCGGATCAGTATCGAGTCGGTGGAGTACCGGGGCTGGAACACGGCCGACTGGGAGTTCACCTATGTGCAGGGCGGGACCAAGTACCGCTCCGTCGACCGGGGAACCGTCGTCGGCGACCGTCTCGGGTACGGGCTCATGTACACGGCCAAGGCCGCCAAGTGGGGCAGCGAGCAGCGCAAGGACACCTGGCGGACGCTGACGCAGACGTTCCGGCCGAAGTCCTGAGCATGAGCGGTTCCCGGAATGGGGAGTCAGATGTGGCATCCCCTCTCTGCGGGTTGCCTCCGGCACGTATCGTGAATGCTTGCGGACCGTACGCAGCCGGAACGGCCCGCAGGGCGAACGGAACTGACCGACCGTAGTGCCGGGGGAGGCAATGTGGACGACTATGCGGGACGGGTTCTCGCCGACCGCTACCGCCTGCCGCTGCCGCCCTCCGACGAGTACGAACTGACTGAGACCCGCGCCTTCGACACCTACAGCGGGCAGGAGGTCCTGGTCAGGCAGGTTCCCCTGCCGGAGGTCGTCGAGGCCGAAGTGCTCGACGCCGAGGGCCTGCCCGACGGCTTCACCGCACGGGACGGGACCGCACGACGCGGCGGAACGGGGCCGGGAGCGGCGCGGAGCGGGACGCGGCGGCCCACCGATCCGGTGGTCCGGCGTGCCGTCGAGGCCGCGCAGGCCGCTGCCGCCCTTCCCGACCACCCGCGCCTGGACCAGGTCTTCGACGTCTTCGCCGAGGGCGGTTCGCTGTGGATCGTCAGTGAGCTCGTCGCCGCGCGTCCGCTGGCCGCACTGCTCGCCGAGGAACCGCTGTCCCCCTACCGGGCGGCGGAGGTCGCCTCCGACGTCCTGACGGCTCTGCGGGTGCTGCACTCCCACGGCTGGGTGCACCGCAACATCACCGCGCGCACGGTCCTCGTCTGCGACGACGGCCGGGTCATGCTCACCGGTCTCGCCGTCGGGGCGGCCGAGGAGGCACTGTGCGGCTACGACCCGGTGCCGGAAAGGGAAGAGGACGCCGACCCGGGCCAGGGCACGGAAGCGCCGGGAACGCCCGGCCCCGGGCGTGGCCCCTCCTGGCCGCCGGGGTTCACCGCCGACTCGGGTCCCGGCCACGGTCCGGACGCCGCGCGCAGGGCCGCCATCGAGGCACGGGCCGGCCGGCTGCCCGGCGGCGGGGCGGACGCCCCGGGCGGTCTCACACCCGCCGCGGCCCCGAGGGCCCTCGACAGCGCGGGGGATGTGCGGGCCGCCCGTGCGGGCGCCATCGCCGCCTACCGGGCCGGCGCCCGCGCCGCCGCCCGGGTGCAGGAGGCCCAGCAGAGCAACCGCGCCGCCCTGCCCGGCGCCCGGCCCGCCCCCGAGGGCGAGGGACCGGCGCCCGCCGCGGCCCCGCCCGGACAGATAGCCGACCCCTACGGTGTCGGCGCCACCGGATGGAACGGCGCCGCCCCTCGCACCGGCACCGGCGGCACCCCGGCCATCGCCGCCGGCAGCGGACGCACCGCCCCCGGGGAAGCCACGGGGCCCACCGGACCCGGCGCCCTCGAAGCCGCCGCTGTCCCCGGGGCGCCCGCCCCGCGCGCACGCTGGGACGACCTCGTGGCGCACGCCCCCGCGCGCCGGGGCCCGACCACCGCGCTGGCTGCCGAGCGGGCGCGGCAGGCGCGGATGGCCGTCGTCGGACCGGTCACCGAGCGATGGGCACCGGAGCAGGCCGGCCCCGTCCACGACAACTGGCAGCTGGCCGCGCCGATCGGGCCCGCCACCGATCTGTGGGCGCTGGGCTCACTGCTGTTCAGGGCCGTACAAGGGCACGCGCCCTACCCGGAGGAGTCGACGGCCGAGCTGGTGCAGATGGTGTGCGCCGAGCCGCCCGCCTTCGCCGAGGAGTGCGGACCGCTCCGCCCGGTCGTGGAGTCACTGCTGCGTCAGGACCCCACCGAGCGGCCCGACTTCGAGGAACTGCGCGGCTGGCTGCGTTCGCTGGTGCGGTCGGCGCCCGAGCCCGAGGCCGGCGTGCATGTGATAGCGGCACCCCCCGCCGTCGACACCAGCAGGCTGCCCGTCATACGGCGCCGGGGCGAGCTGGTGCGCAGGCGACGGGCCGGGCTGCCCGCACACCACGGGCGGCACAAGCGCGCCAAACCGGAGACCGGGTCTCCGCGCCGGCTCGGCCGCACCCTGCTCCTGCTGGTGCTCCTCGCCATGGCGGCGGCCATCGCCTACGCGATGCTGTTCATGCCGAAGGCCGGTGAGCAGGACACGGGCGCGGGATCCGCCGACCGCACCGGCGCCGCGGACAGGGCCGGCGCCGCACCGAGCGAGCCGGGGACGGACGACGAGGCGCCGAAGCCGGCGGACAGCCCCCCGGCGCGTCCCGAGGAGTCCGCGGCCTCCAACGAGACCCAGACCACCGGCCCCGAGGTCCCCGACGGCTTCACCCTGCGCAAGGACCCGGAGGGATTCAGCGTCGCCGTCGCCGAGAACTGGCAGCGCACCGCGAAGAACGGCAGCGGCCAGGTCGTCTACTCCCGTGGTGACTTCGAGCTCATCGTCGTACCCGGCCGGGACAGCGCCGACCGGTACGGCAGCGACCCGATGGCCTACCAGCGCGACGACGAACGTGAGCTCCAGCCCTACCGCGACTCCAGCTGGGCCACCTCCACCGGCCTCAAGACCATCGAGGTGGGCGGACGGACCATGGCCGAGGGTCAGTTCACCTGGACCGGCAGCGCGGGTGAGCTGTACGTGCGCAATCTCGCGGCGCTGATCGACGGGCGCTACCACGTGGTCCAGGTGCGCGGACCGGAGGCCCAACGGGACGAGGTGACACGGCTGTACGAGCAGGCGGCGGCCACCTACCGGTACTCGGGCTGAACCGCGGTCGGGCACGCCGGCCGGCACACGCGCGGCCCGAGACATCCGTACGTCGGCGCAGGCGTTTTGGTTGCTTTCCGGGCGCGGACAGCGACATCCATCACAGTGCGGTCTCCATGGCACGCCGTCGGTTCCCAGGAAGGGCGGGGGTACCTACTCTGACCCTGTCAAGACCATTGCGGGGCAACGTGAATCAGATGCAGGGCTCGCTCGTCGCGGGCCGCTACCGGCTCGGGGACTCCATCGGGAGCGGTGGCATGGGCCGGGTGTGGCGCGCACACGATGAGGTGCTGCACCGTGCGGTCGCCATAAAGGAACTGACGGCGGCACTCTACGTCTCCGACAGCGAACAGGCCAGGCTGCTGGCGCGCACGCGTGCGGAGGCGCGGGCGGCCGCGCGGATCAACCACTCCGCCGTGGTCACGGTGCACGACGTACTGGAGCACGACGGCCGTCCGTGGATCGTGATGGAGCTGGTCGAGGGGCACTCCCTCGCCGACGCGGTGAAGGAGCAGGAGCGCGTCGAGCCCCGCGAGGCCGCCCGCATCGGTCTGTGGGTGCTGCGCGCGCTGCGCGCCGCGCACACCGCCGGCGTACTGCACCGTGATGTCAAGCCCGGCAACGTTCTCCTCGCCCGCGACGGCCGGGTGCTGCTCACCGACTTCGGCATAGCCCAGATCGACGGCGACACCGCCATCACCCGCACCGGCGAAGTCGTCGGCTCGGTCGACTACTTGGCGCCCGAGCGGGTCCGCGGCCACGACCCCGGCCCGTCCTCCGACCTGTGGGCGCTCGGCGCGACGCTCTACACGGCGGTGGAGGGCCGGTCGCCGTTCCGCCGCACCTCGCCGCTGACGACCATGCAGGCCGTCGTCGAGGAGGAGGCCGACGTACTGCGGCACGCCGGCCCGCTCGCGCCCGTCATCAGCGCACTTCTGCGCAAGGATCCGGCCACCCGGCCCGACGCCGCGCAGGCCGAGCAGATGCTCGCCGAGGCCGCCGAGGGGCGCAGACCGCAGGCGGCGCAGGAATACGTGCCCACCCAGGTCGTGGACGCCCCCGCGCCGTCGCCGTACCGGACCGGGCCGCAGACGGCACCCACGGCGGCGCAGACGCCGTACCCGCAGGCCGGCGGCGCCACGACCGCTCAGCCGCCGTACGGGCCGCCCGTCGGCGCGCCGCGCCGGAAGATGCGTATGCGGGGCGTCGCCCTGGTCGTCGCCCTGGCCGCCGTCATCGGCGGCGGTACGGCGGTGGTGCTCCAGCAGTGGGACCGCGACCGCGGCGGCGCCACGTCCGGGACCGGCCCGACGCCGAGCCCCACCAAGACGGGCGAGACGGAGAAGACGGGCGGTCTCCCCGAGGGCTGGGTGCGCCGTGACGACCCCCTCGGTTTCACCGTCGTGCTGCCCGGCGAGGACTGGGAGCGCGTGGTGTTCGACGAGGCGACCGGGCAGGTCGACTACACGCCCGACGGCGGCAAGCACTTCCTGCGCATCGCCGTCGACGACTCCCCGGACTTCGACGACCCGTACCAGCACCTGAGCGATCTGGACCAGCAGATCGGCGGACGTCTGGTCGACTACCAGCGGCTGGGGCTGCAACGCCTCACCTACCGCGACCGCGAGAGCGCACGGCTGGAGTACAGCTGGACCGCGCTGGCCAAGGACACGGAGTTTCCGGGACCGCGCCGGGCGGTCGACCAGATGTACCTCTCGCGCGACGGCGTCGAGTACGCGCTCTACATGTCCTCGCCGGCTGCCGACTGGGACACGACCCGCGAGCAGTTCCGGACGATCCTTCAGGGGTGGCGCGAGCCCTGACGCCCGTGGCGTGGGCGAATGCGCGCCGCTTGGCCGAATCGCCGTACCGGAGCGGACACATCCGGTGGGGCATGATGGGCCCATGGTGACCGAGGGGGAGCCGGAGAACGGGACCGACCGGCACAGAGTCCGTGTCGTCGCGGGCCGGTACCGTCTGGACGCGAGGATCGGACGCGGCGGTATGGGCGTGGTCTGGCGGGCCACCGACCAACTGCTCGGACGAGGCGTGGCCGTGAAGGAACTGCCCGTCGACGAGACGCTGTCCGCGGCCGAGGCCCGCCGCCGGCGGGAGCGCACCCTGCGCGAGGCGCGGGCCCTCGCCCAGCTGAGCCACCCGAACATCATCGTCGTCCACGATGTCGTCGAGGACGACGAACGCCCGTACATCGTCCTGGAGTTGATCGAGGGGCCGTCCCTCGCCGACCGCATCGCCGAGCAGGGCCCGGTCGACGCGGCGGAGGCCGCGCGGATCGGTGTGGACCTGCTCGGCGCGCTGCGCGCCGCCCACACCTCGGGTGTGCTGCACCGCGACCTCAAGCCCGCCAACGTCCTGCTCGAGGACGGCACCGACCGGGTGCTCCTCACCGACTTCGGCATCGCCCAGATGCCCGGCTCCACCACGCTCACCGAGACCGGCTCCTTCGTGGGCTCCCCCGAGTACACCGCGCCCGAGCGGATGTCCGGCGCGCGGACGGGCCCGGAGTCCGACCTGTGGTCGCTGGGTGCGCTGCTGTGTGCGGCGCTCAGCGGCGAGTCGCCGTTCCGGCGCGACTCCCTGAGCGGGGTGCTGCACGCGGTCGTGGTCGACGAGATCCGGCCGCCCGCCGAGGCCGGGCCGATCCTCCCCGTGGTCCGCGGTCTGCTGGAACGCGACCCGGACCGCCGGCTGGACGCGGACCGGGCCGAACGCATGCTGCGCGCGTTCCTCGTGACGGGCCGCACACCGGAGACGGCGCCCCTGGAGCCGCTGACGCCGCACCGGGACCCGCCCCGCCGGCGGTTCCCGGCACGGCGCACGGAGACGGTGGGAACGACGGCCGTTCTCCCCGGGGAGCGGCCCGTCCGGCGGCAGCCCACGAAGGGCGTGCTGGTGGCCGCGCTGGCGGTCGCCGCGATGGCGGGAGCGGGCCTGTCCGCGGCGGCGTTGCTACTGCAGGACCGCGACGGCGACGGAGGCGGTACGCCGACGAGCACGGCGCCGGAGACCCCCGCCGGCCGGTCGCCCGCGCCCGGGCCCCGGCCGCCCACGACCTCCGTCCCCACCACGAGCCCGCAGCGGACGCTGCCGTCGGAGTCCGGTTCCACGACGGCCACTCCGACCGCCGCCACGCCCTCGGTGTCGGGTTCCTCACCACGGACCGGCGTCAAAGGGCAATAAAAGGTAGATAAGTTCCGGCGACGGTCACGGGTCTGTGACCGGTGGCCGTCCGCGGTGGATACGCGGGGGTCTCGCGCGATATGGATGGACCATGAGCAGCAACGGGGGAGCCCGCAACGGGGCCGACGAGCCAACCAGTTTTGGTCTGCAACCGCCGAGCCCGCATCCTCGGACGGGGGTGCCGCACCCCGGGAACCCCTACGCGGCACCGACGCAGGTCGTCGCGCAGCAGCCCCCGGCGTCCGACCCGGGAACGGGGCGGCTGATCGCCGGACGTTACCGGCTGCTCGCCAAGCTCGGCCACGGCGGCATGGGCACGGTGTGGCGGGCCAAGGACGAGACGGTGGACCGCGAGGTCGCCGTCAAGGAGCCGCGCGTCCCGGACCACCTTCCCGAGCGTGAACGTTCCAACGCCTTCGAGCGCATGCGTCGCGAAGCCCGCGCCGCCGCCCGGCTCGACCACCCGGCGGTGGTCAACGTCCATGACGTCGCGGTCGTCGACGACCGGCCGTGGATCGTGATGGAGCTGGTCCAGGGCCGTTCGCTGGGCGCCGTGCTGCAGGACGAGGGCACCCTTTCCGCGCGCGAGGCGGCCCGGGTCGGCCTGGAGGTGCTGGGCGCGCTGGAGGCCGCCCACGCGGCGGGCGTGCTGCACCGGGACGTGAAGCCGGACAACGTGCTGCTCGGCCGGCACGAACGGGTCGTCCTCACCGACTTCGGCATCGCCCAGATCGAGGGCGAGACCAACCTGACCGACACCGGCGGCTTCGTCGGTTCGCCCGAGTACATCGCTCCGGAGCGGGTGCTGGGCCAGCGCCCCGGCCCCGCCTCCGACCTGTGGTCGCTCGGTGTGGTGCTGTACACGGCGACGGAGGGCGTCTCGCCGTTCCGTCGCAGCAACACCCCCGCCACGCTCCAGTCCGTCCTCAACGCCACCCCGGCACCGCCCGCCTCCGCCCAGGGGCCGCTGGCCGACATCATCACCGCCCTGTTGCAGAAGGACCCGGCGCGGCGGCCGAACGCCGCACAGGTGCGCGCCGTGCTGGAGGCCGCCGCGAACCCGCCGGCCCCGGCGCCCACGCAGGTGACCCCGATGGCGGCCCCCGGCGGGGACGGCAAGGGCATCCGGATCGGCCGCAGGACGCTGGCCGGGCTGGGCGCCGCGGTGGTCGCGGGAGCGGTGGCGGTGTACCTCGTGGTCGCGCAACCGTTCGCGGGCCCGCTGCCCGACGGCTGGAAGACGCACGATCTCGGAGACCGGGTGGGCGTGGCGCTGGCCGTGCCGGAGGACTTCGTGAAGGACAAGCCGGCCGACGACTCGGACAAGACGGTCGCCTCCTTCACCGACCCGAGCGGCATGGTGCGCGTCGAGACCGACCGCGACCTCAAGTCCGAGGACAAGAACGGCGAGCTCGAGGCCTCGGCGTCGGAGCGGGCCTTCGCGCACTGGAACGAGCTCAAGGACGGGGAGTACGGCTGGGGCATCGCCGACTCACCGGCGCCCGAGGGGCAGCCGCGCGAGACCACGTACAAGGAGCACGACGCGGCCACCAACACCATCGTCTACACGACGACCACCACGCCGGCCCTGGTGCGCGAGGCGCAGGTCATGTACTACCGGAACAAGGACGGCGACATGTACCGGCTCTGGGTCGTCTACCCGGGCAAGGGCTACTTCGCCGAGGAGGGCCGGGAGATCGCCCGCACGGTCTTCGAGAGCTGGGACGTCCACAAGCTCTGAACCGCCCACGCCGCGAACGGCGGCGTTCGGGGGCGCGGGGGCCGGCTCGAGATCGAAACGCAGTCGACCCGGGCCGCTCCGATCGTCAACGCCCTGATCAGGGCGTTTGTTGCCAGCGTTCACTGGCGTTGTGTGAGCCCTGCGGGAATCTGTTACCGACGGGTACACAAAGCGTTCGCCCGGGCATACCCTGCGCCTCATGACGGACGCGCAGACCCGGGACATCACCGGTACCAACCCCCTCGCCCCCTCCCCGGAGGGGGTCCGTACCGCCGCCGACGTGGTCACGCCGGAGCTGGTCGCCCAGCTCACCAAGGGTGTGGCCGGCTCCGGCCGGACCGCCAACCACACGCCGTTCACCGGCGAGAAGCTGGCCGACCTGCCCGAGTCGACCCCCGAGGACGTGGCCAAGGCCTTCGAGGCGGCCCGCGCCGCCCAGGTCGTCTGGGCACAGACCCCGGTGCGCCGGCGCGCCGCCGTCCTGCTCCGCTTCCACGACCTGGTGCTGGAGCGCCAGGCCGAGGTGCTCGACCTGATCCAGCTGGAGACCGGCAAGGCCCGGCTGCACGCCCACGAGGAAGTACAGGCCGTCGCCGTCGCGGCCCGCCACTACGGCCGCCGGGCCGCCGCCTACCTGCGGCCCAAGCGGCACGCGGGCGCGATGCCGACGCTGACGAAGGTCACCGAACTGCGCCACCCGCGCGGGGTCGTGGGCCAGATCGCCCCCTGGAACTACCCCCTCGAACTCTCCGTCGGCGACGCGCTCCCTGCGTTCGTCGCGGGCAACGCGGTCGTGATGAAGCCCGACACGGAGACCTGCCTCACCGCGCTGTGGGCCCGCGACCTGCTGATCGAGGCCGGACTGCCCGCCGACGTCTTCCAGGTCGTCCTCGGCGAGGGCCCGGTCGTCGGCCCCGAGGTCGTCCGGCACGCCGACTACGTCTCCTTCACCGGCTCCACCCGCACCGGCCGCGAGGTCGCCCAGGGCGCCGCCGCCCGGCTGGTCGGCGTCTCCCTCGAACTCGGCGGCAAGAACGCCATGCTGGTCCTGGACGACGCCGACCTGGACAAGGCCGCCGCGGGCGCCGTCCGCGCCTGCTTCTCCAGCGCGGGCCAGCTCTGCATCTCCATCGAGCGGCTGTACGTCCACGAGTCCGTCGCCGACGCCTTCCTGGAGCGCTTCGCCGCCCGTACCAAGGCGATACGCCTCGGCACGTCCCTCGCCTACGGCGCCGACATGGGTTCCCTGGTCGGACAGCGCCAGCTGGACGCCGTCACCCGGCACGTCGAGGACGCCGTCGCCAAGGGCGCCACGGTCCTCGCGGGCGGCACGGCCCGCCCCGACATCGGACCCTACTTTTATGAGCCGACCATCCTCGACGGGGTCGAGGCCCCCATGAGCGTCTGCTCCGAGGAGACCTTCGGCCCGGTCGTCTCCGTCTACCGCTTCTCCTCCGACGACGAGGCGGTCGAACGCGCCAACTCCACGCCGTACGGGCTGAACTCCTCCGTCTGGACGGCCAACGCCCGGCGCGGCCGCGAGATCGCCGCCCGGCTGCGCACCGGCACCGTGAACATCAACGAGGGGTACGCGCCCGCGTACGGCAGCGTCCAGTCGCCGATGGGCGGCATGAAGGACTCCGGCCTCGGCCGCCGGCACGGCTCCGAGGGCATCCTCAAGTACACCGAGGCCCAGACCGTCGCCCACCAGCGCCTGCTGCCGATGGCGCCCTCGCTGGGCATGGACGACGAGAAGTACGCGGCCTTCATGAGCCGCAGCCTGCGCCTGATGAAGGCGTTCCGGTTCAGGTGACCGACGCAGGGGCGCGGGGAACCGCGCGAGACACCACGGACCACCCGCACGCGAAACTCGAAGAGGAGACACCCGTGCCTCAGGAGGACTACGACTACGACGTCATCGTCGTGGGGTCCGGATTCGGCGGCTCCGTCTCGGCGCTCAGGCTCACGGAGAAGGGCTACCGTGTCGGCGTCCTCGAAGCCGGCCGCCGCTTCACCCGCGACACCCTGCCGAAGAACTCCTGGGACCTGAAGAACTACCTCTGGGCGCCGAAGCTCGGCATGTACGGCATCCAGCGCATCCATCTGCTGGGCAACGTCATGGTCCTGGCCGGTGCGGGCGTCGGCGGCGGCTCCCTCAACTACGCCAACACCCTCTACGTACCGCCCAAGCCGTTCTTCGACGACCCGCAGTGGGGGCACATCACCGACTGGCAGGACGAGCTGAAGCCGTACTACGACCAGGCACGGCGCATGCTCGGCGTACGGCTCAACCCCACGATGACCCCGTCGGACGTGCATCTGAAGGCGGCGGCCGAGCGGATGGGCGTGGGCGACACCTTCCACATGGCGCCCGTCGGCGTCTTCTTCGGCGACGGCGAGGACGCCGACGGCACGGTGAAGGCGAAGCCGGGGCAGGAGGTGCCCGACCCCTACTTCGGCGGGGCGGGTCCCTCACGCCGGGCCTGTGCCGAGTGCGGCGAGTGCATGACGGGCTGCCGGCACGGGGCGAAGAACACCCTCAACGAGAACTACCTCCACCTCGCCGAGAAGGCGGGCGCGGTCGTGCACCCCATGACGACGGTGGTGTCGGTGACGGAGGACTCGCAGGGCGGGTACGCGATCGCCACGCTCCCGACCGACAGACGCCGCAAGGGCAAGGGCCGTACCTTCCGTGCCCGACGGGTGGTCCTGGCGGCGGGTACGTACGGCACCCAGACGCTGCTGCACCGGATGCGGGCCGGGGGGCAGTTGCCGCATCTCTCGGACAAGCTGGGCGAACTCACCCGCACCAACTCCGAGGCCCTCGTCGGAGCGCAGACCGACAACCGCCGCTACCGCAAGGCCACCGGCGCGACGAAGGTCGACTTCACCCGCGGTGTGGCCATCACGTCCTCCATCCACCCCGACGAGAACACCCACATCGAGCCGGTCCGCTACGGCAGGGGCTCCAACTCGATGGGCGGGCTGTCCATCCTCCAGGTGCCGTACGCGGGTGGCGGCTCGGGTGCGGCACGGGTACTGGGCTGGCTGGGCAACGCGGCGAAGCACCCCGTGATGACGGCGCGTTCGCTGTCCAACCGGCGCTGGTCGGAACGGACCATCATCGGGCTGGTGATGCAGTCGCTGGACAACTCCCTGACGACGTACCTCAAGCCGTCCGGGATCGGCCGCGGGCTGCTCACGGCCCGGCAGGGCCACGGCGCCCCCAACCCCAAGCAGATCAAGGCGGCGACGGACGGCGCCTCCGCGCTGGCGGCGGAGATCAACGGCTTCGCCGGCTCCAACGTGGGCGAGCTGACGGGCATGCCGCTGACCGCACACTTCCTGGGCGGCTGCCCGATCGGCGCCTCCCGTGAGACCGGGGTGATCGACCCGTACCACCGGCTCTACGGCCACCCCGGTATCTCGGTCGTGGACGGGGCGGCGGTCTCGGCCAACCTGGGCGTCAACCCCTCCCTGACCATCACGGCACAGGCCGAGCGGGCGATGTCGTACTGGCCGAACAAGGGCGACACCGATCCGCGCCCGCAGCAGGGTGAGCCGTACCGGCGCCTCCAGCCGGTCGAGCCGAAGTCCCCGGCGGTCCCGGCGGACGCGTTCGGTGCGCTGAAGCTGCCCTTCCTGGGGATACCGGCGGTGCCGCCGAAGAAGTAGCCGGCCCGGCGGAGCAGAGGAAGCGGCGAAGAAGAGGAAAAAGGACCTGTGCCCCCCTCCGAGCTCAGGTCCTTTTCCCTTGTCCTGGGTTGCCGCGCGGGGCGCGGTCAGGCGGTGTTACGCCTCCGCACCGGCCTTGCGCCGCCGCACCACGAACACCGCACCGGCACCGGCCATGACGGCGACGCCGCCGACCAGCCCGATCATCGGCAGGGCGGAGCTCGAACCGGTCTCGGCGAGGCTGCCGGTGACCTCCGGCGTGTTGGAGGCGGGCTTCTTGTCCGTCACGGGCGCCTTGCCGCCTTCCTGCGGCTTGGTGCCGTCGGTGTCCGTGCCGGGGGCCACGATCTGGAACTTGTACGACGCGTAGCCGAGGCCGAGGCACTCGCCGTCGATGTCGCCGTAGATGCTCGCGCCGAACGAGAACCCGGCACCGATCGGGGCGGCCTTCGTCACCATGATCCGCATGGGGATGTTGACCTCGTAGCCGGGCTCCAGCTCGTCGGTGAAACCGACGTAGCCCAGCGCCTCGCCGCCCTCGTCGAGGCGGTCCCACACCTTGGCGTCCGGGTCCCAGGCCTCCAGGAAGATCTCTTCCATCTCGAACAGCTCCGCGCCGTCCGCGTCGGCGGACGCGCCGGCCAGGAAATCGAGGTCCTGGAGCACGGAGTCGGAGTTGTTCTGCATGTTCAGCGAGAACTTGCGCCACTTGCCGTCGGCGGTGATCTTGCCGGGCAGACCGGAGATCGAGACGTCGACCTTGGTGTCCTCGCAGAAGGACGGCTCGGGGTCCGGGGTCTCCTCCGGCGCGGACGTGCTCGGCGCGGGGGCGCTCGTCGACGGCGAGGTGGTCGCGGACGGCGAGGTGGACGTGGCCGGTCCGCTCGTCGAGGAGGTCGGCTTGGTGTCGTCCGCCGGCGCCTCGGGCTCCGTCGAGTCGGCCGACTCGGTCGCGGACGGCGACGGGGACGTGGCCGTCGTGTCCTCACCGGCCGCGGACTCGGTCGCGGACACGGTCGGCGCGGGGTCGGTCGCGTACGCCGCCGGGGCGGCGAGCAGTGCGACCGGTGCTATCGCTGCCGTCGCGACCGCTGCGGCCATGGCACGGCGAAGCTTCATGAAGACCTCGGGAAGTCCGGTGTGCCGCGTGGCCGCGGCACGAACGAGTGAGGGAAAGCCTCCGCGCCGGGGGCGCGGGTGCCCTTGGTTCCAGTGGTTTGATCAATGAAGCCTGTGAATGGTTGTCCCGGATCTCACAGGATTCTTATGTGAGGTGGATCACTGGTGGGAGGAAGTGATCTCTGCCGTACGCTCGGCCGCCGACGACCGTCCCTTGAGAGAAAGTCCGCTATCCCGTGGCCGAGCAGCCGTCCGAAGAGAAGAGACCGGAGAACGGACCGGAGGACCCACTGGAGTCCTCGTCCCTGCCGGACGACGTCTGGGAGAAGTTCGTCCAGGACAGTGAGCGCGACATTCGCGCGTCCGCTCCCAAGGAGCCGTCCGCGCGGGCGCGCATGGTGACCGAGCGGCTGCGGGCCATGGACGAGGCACAGGCGGCCAGGCCGGGCGGCGGCGGCCGGAAACGCCGCTGGGGCAGGAAGCGGACGGCTCCGCAACCCGCCCAGCCCGAGGGCTGGCGTACGGGTCCGGCCTGGCAGGAGATGAACGGACGCGCCTCGCGTCGCCGCCGGGTGTGGAGCGCGGGGGGCGTGGTGCTGGCCGCCGCGCTGGCCGTGGTCGCCCTCAATCCGTCCGCCGCGCTGTCCTGGCTGCCCGGCGGCCTCGGTGACGGGTGGGGCACTCAGGACGAGGCGGGTTCGTCCACCGCCCCGCCGCTGGCCCCCGAGACCGCCCGCCCCAGCGCCGCGCCCTCCGACGCCCCCGCCGATGTGCCCACACGGGAGAACCCGTACGCCGGCTCCCCGGCCGCGCGGTGGGAATCGGGGGCGGACGCCATCCGGCTTCCGGAGGCGAAGGCCGTGGGCGGTGTGTCCGCCACCCGGGTCGAGGCGGCGCTGAAGAGGACGAAACAGTTCCTGGTCGCCGCCAACCTCGACCCCGCGGTGCTGAAGGGCGGCCGGCCGGCGAAGGCGCTGGCCCTGGTGGACCCGGCGGAGAAGGACCTCCTCGCGGAACTGCGCGCAGCGCTGAGCAGGCCCACGGTGAAGAACGACCCGACGTGGACCTTCACCCGATTCGACCCCGACGAGGTCGAACTCGTGGGGGAGGTGCGGGTCCGGGGCCGTATGACCGTCGAGGCCGGGCGTGGCAGCGCGGGGAAGGCCGTGATCAAGGCGGACTACACGTTCGTGTATCCGGTGGCGCGGGCCGGCGGCGGCGACGAGGTGACCCGGGCCATCGTGCGGCGCACGATCGAGGTGGCGGCCATGGATCCCGCCAGGTTCCGGTTCACGGAGGGACACCTCTGGATCGCCGACCAGAACGCCGAGATAGCCAACGACGACTGCCGGGAGGGCGACGGCGTCATCCGTCCCCAGTTCCTCACCGACCGGCAGGAGGGTCCGGAGCCGTCCGGCGAGGCGCGCGATCCGTACGACCGCAGCAAGGAACTGAAGCGGCCCCAGGCGGGCGCGGACCGCGAGGACTGCGGCGTGGTGAGGCGCGTCTGAGGCGACGGCCGGCTCCGGGCGTCCCCGGAGCCGGCCTTCTCTCGGGTGACCGGGCCGGCTGTCCCCTGCCGCCCGGTCACGCGTCCGGAACGAAGTCCCACGACGTACGACACCAGCCGTACGCCTCAACGCTCCGGTGAGCCACGCGTGGTTCTCTCGTGCCCGCCCCTGGCTGGCACGGACACCGGTACCAACGAAGCGGCCCGGACGCCGGTCACGCGCCGGACGGGTGAGAGGCGGTGCGTACGTCTGTACCGGGAACGCGGATTCAGATCCTGCCCCGGCACAGCTCCAGCAGCGTCATCGCGAGCGTGGTGCCGGGCTTGCCCAGGGCGTCCCGGTAGGTGGCGAGGATCTCCATCTCGCGGGAGAGGTTCACGCGCCGGCCGCCGGAGGCGATCCGTTCCTTCTGGATGACGGCCGACACGGCCATCCGTTCCTGCACGAGGCCGATGATCCGGTCGTCGAGCGCGTCGATCCGCTCGCGGGCACCGGTGATCAGCTCGGCCGCCTCGGTGGTACGGGCGCCGGTCCTCTCGCCGGGCTGCGTGCCGGCCGGCGCGGCGGTGGGCGGCGTGGTCGTGGTGGCGGTCATGTCGGGGCTCCTCGGTGAGTGGGCGGGTGAGGTGCCCCGGAGCGGCGAGGTCCGGAGAAAGAACGACAGACGCCCCGGACCTTGTCGGCCCGGGGCGCCTGGGAAGTCGCTTGTCAGTTGCTCAAGCAGCACGACCATGGCAGCCGGCGGGCCGGTTGCCATAGGTAAAGACGAAGGTCTGGTGCGTGAGCATGGGGCAAGTATGCCCGGTCCGCCGCGGCTGTCCAACGCGGGCCGGATGCTGAGACGGCCTCCCGGGCGGTCCTTGCGCCCCGGCCCGGGGCGTGCTCCTCCACCGCCTCGGTAGAATCGGGAGGCACAAGACCCCCGCCCCACCGCCGGAAGGCACCTCGTGTCATCAGCGTCTCCCGCTGCCAACGCGCCCGACACCGTTCTGGTCGTCGACTTCGGCGCGCAGTACGCCCAGCTCATCGCCCGTCGCGTCCGCGAGGCGCGGGTCTACAGCGAGATCGTGCCCAGCACCATGCCGGTCACCGAGATGCTCGCCAGGAACCCGGCGGCGATCATCCTCTCCGGCGGCCCCTCGTCCGTGTACGAGGAGGGCGCCCCCCGCCTCGACCGCGAGATCTTCGAGGCCGGCGTGCCCGTCTTCGGCATGTGCTACGGCTTCCAGCTCATGGCGCAGAGCCTGGGCGGCCAGGTCGACAACACCGGCGCCCGCGAGTACGGCCGGACCGACCTGCACGTCTCCAGGAACTCCTCCACCCTCTTCGAGGGCACCCCCAAGGAGCAGGCCGTGTGGATGTCCCACGGCGACGCCTGCTCCGCGGCCCCCGAAGGGTTCACGGTCACGGCGTCCACGGACGTGGTGCCGGTCGCCGCGTTCGAGAACGACGAGAAGAAGCTCTACGGCGTCCAGTACCACCCCGAGGTGATGCACTCCACGCACGGACAGCAGGTGCTGGAGCACTTCCTGTACCGGGGCGCGGGCCTGACCCCCGACTGGACCACGGGCAACGTGATCGAGGAGCAGGTCGCCGCCATCCGCGAGCAGGTCGGCGACAAGCGCGCCATCTGCGGTCTGTCCGGCGGTGTGGACTCCGCGGTCGCCGCCGCCCTCGTCCAGAAGGCCATCGGCTCCCAGCTGACCTGCGTGTACGTCGACCACGGCCTGATGCGCAAGGGCGAGACCGAGCAGGTCGAGAAGGACTTCGTCGCCGCGACCGGCGTGCAACTGAAGGTCGTCGACGCAGAGGAGCGGTTCCTCACCGCGCTGAAGGGTGTCTCCGACCCGGAGGAGAAGCGGAAGATCATCGGCCGCGAGTTCATCCGGGTCTTCGAGCAGGCCCAGGCCGAGATCATCGCGGACGAGGGCCCGGCGGTGGAGTTCCTGGTGCAGGGCACCCTGTACCCGGACGTCGTCGAGTCCGGCGGAGGCACCGGCACCGCCAACATCAAGTCCCACCACAACGTCGGCGGCCTCCCCGAGGACCTCGAGTTCCAGCTGATCGAGCCGCTGCGCAAGCTGTTCAAGGACGAGGTCCGGATGGTCGGCCAGGAACTCGGGCTGCCGGACGAGATCGTCCAGCGCCAGCCCTTCCCCGGACCCGGCCTCGGCATCCGCATCGTCGGCGAGGTCACCAAGGAGCGGCTCGACCTGCTCCGCGAGGCAGACGCCATCGCCCGCGAGGAGCTGACGGCGGCCGGTCTCGACCGGGACATCTGGCAGTGCCCGGTCGTGCTGCTGGCAGACGTGCGTTCGGTGGGCGTCCAGGGCGACGGCCGGACGTACGGTCACCCGATCGTGCTGCGCCCGGTCTCCAGCGAGGACGCCATGACCGCCGACTGGTCGCGGCTGCCGTACGACGTCCTCGCGAAGATCTCGACCCGCATCACCAACGAGGTGCGGGACGTCAACCGGGTCGTCCTCGACGTCACCTCCAAGCCGCCGGGGACCATCGAGTGGGAGTAGTCCCGGCTTCGGCGGGGCTCAGGTCCGTTTGAGGGTGCGCACCGGCTCTCCGGGCTTCCAGACCTGGACGACCAGATACTTCTCGTCCTCGACACAGGTCCGTACGACCTCCGTCAGCTCGGTGCGGAAGAGGTGGAACGGCTCCGGCGGTTCCACCTCTTCGGCGTACCGGGCCCGGGTCGCGGCGTCGTCATCGGCGACCTCGACCGCCCGGCCGCCGATACGGACGTCGCCGCCGCCCATGCCCGTCCCCTCACCCGGGTTCGCCTGGAGCGCGAAGCGCGGGTCGCGGCGCAGGTCGAGTGCCTTGAGCGAGTCCGGCATCATGCCGAACCACAGCTCCCCGTTCGTGAAGCGGACCTCCAGACCGGTGGTCCGCGGTGAGCCGTCCTTGCGCAGGGTCGCGAGGACGTGGTGGGTGTACGCGGCGAAGCGGTCCTCGACGGTCTTCGCCAGCTCGGGTTCGGCCGCGGTGAAGGCCGCCCAGTTCGTGCCCGTGTCCGTACTCATGGGGTGAGTGTGGCGCTGATATCGGACATCCTGTGTCGGGTATCCCCGTTCGTGTCAGGGTGTTCGGTTCGGGGCGTGGTGGGTGCCTGGTGTTACGGAACAGAGCTGTCGTCCGGGACGTCCCGCCGGTAACTTCCGCCCCGTACGCAAACCCCCCGCGGGAGGACTTATGCACGGGCCCACGCCGCCCATGCCGCTGCCCACCGACAAGCTGCGTTTCGCCATGCCCCCCATGCACGAATCGGTCGAGGACGAACGCCGGCACCGCAAGGAACGGCTCGCGGGCGCGCTGCGGATCTTCGGGCGGCTCGGCTTCGAGGACGGCGTGTCGGGACACATCACCGCACGCGACCCGGAGTTCAGCGACTGCTTCTGGGTCAACCCGTTCGGGATGCCCTTCCGGCACGTCACCGTGAGCGATCTGGTACTCGCCAACCGGGACGGGCAGGTCGTCGAGGGCGGCCACCACGTCAACCAGGCCGCGTTCACCGTGCACGCCCAGGTGCACGCGGCCCGGCCCGATGTCGTCGCCGTCGCCCACTGCCACTCCCTGCACGGGCGGGCCCTCGCCGCCCTCGGTGACCTGCTGGACCCCCTCACCCAGGAGAGCTGCGCGTTCTACGAGGACCACGCCCTCTACGACGCCTACAGCGGCGTCACCGTCGACGCCGAGGAGGGGCGGCGGATCGCCGGGGTGCTCGGCTCCCACAAGGCGTTGGTGCTGCGCAACCACGGGCTGCTCACCGTGGGGGACTCGGTGGACGCGGCGGCCTGGTGGTTCGTGACGATGGAGCGGTCCTGCCAGGTGCAGCTCACGGCGAGGGCCGCGGGCCGGCCCGTCCTCATCGACCACCGGCAGGCGGTCGCGACGCGGGAGCAGCTCGGTGGGGACCTCGTGGCGTGGATCAACTACCAGCCGATGTGGCAGGAGATCAGCCGGAGCGAGCCGGATCTGCTGGAGTGAGGAGCGAGCCGGATCTGCTGGAGTGAGGGCCGAAGGCCGGTGTCGGGTGCGGGTCAACCCGGTGGCGTGAAGTTCACTCGCACTGACCGGGGCTGCCGGACGGCGAGGGTGTGCGGTAGGGCACAATTCGCTTGCGTCACCGGGGACTTGTGTCGTGATCGTTGATGGTGGGGAAGGCGGCTTCGGGCGTGGCGGTGCAGGAGGCGAGGCAGGGCGGCGTGGACGCGGGCCCGCACGAGGGCGGCTGCACCTGCGGCGACTGTCCGCACGGGGCACGTGAGGGGCATCGGCGGGCCGTTGCCGCCTTCCTGCTGAAGCGGGACGAGTTCGCGGCCGGGCAGGGAGTGCCGGCCGCAGTGGCCCACTCCGCGTCCGCCTCCCGCCAGTGGGTGTCGGAGGAACTGACGCAGGCCGCGGAAGCCGTCGCCGAGCGGGGACGGGCCGAGGGCGCGGCCTGGCTGGAACGGCTGTGGCAGCGGACCGCCGTCGTGGTGTGGGCGGCCGTGGTGCTGCTGCTCCTGGGACAGGCGCTCACGGCGATCGGCGCGGACTGGACCGCGGCGCGCAGCGCCGGGCTGCTGGCCGCGGTGGTGGTGGCCGGCGCGCTCACCGCCGCTTCGTGGTTCCACCGGGCCCGTGGTGGCGCGCTGGCGCCGGTGATCGGTGAGGACAACCGGCTCTCCACGTCCCGTGCGGTGGCTGCGTGCTGGGTGCTGTTCCTGGCGTTCGCGGTGCTCGTGCTGGTGGGGCAGCTCGCGGCCGCCTCCGGCAAGCGGGAGCGGGACGCGCTGATCGACGGGCTCGAGCTTGCGCGTGGCGCGGGTGTGGTGACCGTGCTCGCCGTGGTCTGCGGGATCGCCGTGCTGGTGCGGCGGGTCGTCGGGCTGCGGGTGCAGGGGCAGCGGCTGCAGAAGGTGCGCGCGCACCGGCCCAGGGCGGCGGATCTGCTGACCGACGACGGGGGGCGGGGGAGCTTCGCCGACATCCAGTACGTCGTGATCAGCGGTGTGGCGCTGGCGTTCGCGGCGGTGCGGCTGGCCCGGCGGCCGGATCAGCTGCCGGATCTGCCGTGGGGGCTGGCGGTGGTGGTGTTGGTGTCGGCCGGGACGTACCTCGCGGGGAAGTACGCGGAGGGCGGGCGTCCGGTGATTCTGTCGGTGGTGCGGGCGCGGGAGGCGGGCGACCTGGACGCGCCGATCCGCACCGGGGACGACATCGAGATCCGGGGGGCCGGGTTCGTGCCGGTGGGTGCGCAGGGGGCCGACCGGTTGTCGCGGATGGTGGTACGGGTGGGAGCGGTGAACGTACATGTGCCGCTGGTGCCGGTCACGGGCGGGTTCGACAACCCGACGGACGCGCTGCTGACGGTGCCGGTGCCGGCGGAGGTGGAGCCGGGGCGGGTGGACGTCCAGGTCGTCACGGCGGCGGGCGTCGAGACGAACCGCTACACGATCGACGTGACGGAGTAGCACGGCTGCCTGCGGCGCAGCCGCGGGTGGGGTGGGGGTGTGCGTCCTACGCCTGCGGCGCAGCTGCGGGTGGGGTGGGGGTGCGCGTAGCGCCCACGGTGGGTGGGTGGTGCGGGGCCGGGGCGGGGGTGTCCGTCCTCGGACTGGCGCGATGGGGCTTGTTGGTGGGGGTGCGGGGTGCGGACGCGCCAGCCACTGCGGGC
>NZ_JBVIGA010000032.1:0-83221 GCF_055571035.1 Streptomyces malachitofuscus
GGTGCGGGGCCGGGGCGGGGGTGTCCGTCCTCGGACTGGCGCGATGGGGCTTGTTGGTGGGGGTGCGGGGTGCGGACGCGCCAGCCACTGCGGGCGAACACCCCCGTCCCGTCCCCTCCCCGCCGTAGGCGTAAGCGCCGGGCTGCGCAACCGACCCCCCCGGTCGGCACCCACGTGCGGCACTTCGCCGGCGCCGGTTGGGAAGCTCCGCCCGCACGGGACACGCAGAAAAACCCTGTGCACAGGGTTGAGCCGCGCCAGATGGTCGTACGTATGGTCTTTGGAGGAGGCCCGGGCACGGCAGTGAAGGGCGGCACACAGCGATGACCCACGGTATGCGCGCGCACACGCACTCACCGCACTTCGACGGCGACAGGGACTGGCGGGACCTCGCCTCCCGCTATGCCCTGATACCCCTACGGCTCTTTCTCGGCATCACCTTCATCTACGCCGGCCTGGACAAGCTCACGGACAGTGCCTTCATGAAGGACTCCGGCGCCGGTTCCATCGGCGACATGATGCGCGGCGTCCGGGACTCCTCCGCCATCCCCGCGATGGTCGACATGGCGTTGGAGAGCCCCGTCGCGTTCGGTTACGCCATCGCCTTCGGGGAGCTGGCCGTCGGCATCGGCACCCTGCTCGGTCTGCTCACCCGCCTCGCCGCGCTCGGCGGTGCGCTGATCTCCCTCAGCCTCTGGCTGACCGTGAGCTGGGCCGCCGAACCGTACTACTACGGCAACGACCTGCCGTACCTCATGGGCTGGATCCCGCTGGTGCTGGCGGGTGCTCCGCTGTTGTCCGTGGACGCCGCGCTCCGGGCGCGGCGACGGCGTCGGACGGGCGACTACCGGTAGCTCCTCGTCAGACCGGGTGCGCCCTGCCACGGCGGCGGCGTACGAGGCCGGTCAGGAAGCCCACCGCGCCGGCCAGGCAGAGGCCGCCCGTGACGACGGGGATCACCACGAACCACGGGGTTTCCCAGGCGCCGCCCGCGTCGCCGGCGTAGATCACCGCGGCGAGGGTGAGGGACGCCCCGGCGATCAGCCTGCCGGGCTGGAACTCATGACGCAGCACGGCTCACCTCCGCCTGTCCCGCACCGACCTGGAGCTCGATGTCGAGCGTGCCCGCCTCCGTGGCGCCGGGGGGCGGCTCCAGGGTCACCTCCTTGTGCTTGCCCGGAGCCACGTCCACGTCCTTCCGCTCGTCGCCCGGCAACTGGATGTCGCCCACGCCCACGTCGATGCTCAGCTTCACGGTCACGTCCCTCGGCACGATCACATGGATCCGGCCCAGACCGACGTCGGCCCGAGTCGTCACGGTGTCGTTCACGGGGACGCGTACCGCGGACAGGTCCAGCTCGCCCTCGCCCGCCCCCAGGTCGTAGGCGGGGCGTATCTGCGCGACCGAGGTGGGCTCCCACGTGGTGCGTCTCCAGTCGGTGCCGATGTCGCCGGGGATCGCGGCCGAGCCGGCGAGCAGGCCCGCCGTGATGACCGCCAGGATGATCGATCCCGCTCCGGTGCGGCCCAGGAACGCGCTCACGGCCACGCCGACGCCGAAGACGGCCAGCGCGCAGGCGAAACCGGTCTGCAGGCTGGTGCCGAGAGGGTGCGCCTCCCAGGTCAGGCCGGTGCCGAGACCCCCGGCGAGCAGGGCGAGCAGAAAGATCCGGCCGCCGATTCCACGGGGGCCGCGCGGCTTCGACGGCCGCGGTGCGGGGGCCTTGGCGCGGGTGTCGAGGCTGATGTTGACGGCGGCGGCGATGTCCAGGTCGCGGGAGTCACGGGGCCCCCACAGATAGCCCGTCCCGCCGACGTGCGTGCCGTCCTTGACGATGGGGTCGCGCCACCAGGAGGGGAACGCGGTGGGCGCCGGCGGTGCCTGGGGCTCCGGCGGGGCGTCGGCGGCGGCCTGCGCGGCGATGTGGTCCGGGCTGGGGGCGCCGCGCCGCCGCGACCAGTACCCCGCGCCGGCGAGCAGCAGGGACAGTATGACGGCGAAGCTCAGCACGCCGTCGTTGCTCAGCATGGTGAGGAAGACGCCGCAGCCGACCAGTGCGAACAGCACGGCCGTCAGGGTGTGGCCGTCGACCCGGCCGGTCAGCAGCCGGCGGATCTCGTTCTCCTCCTCGTCGTCGTAGGGGACGAAGAGCCAGGCGAAGCCGTAGAAGATGAGGCCGATGCCGCCGGTGGCGGACAGGACCGCGAGGGTGATCCGGAAGATCACCGGGTCCATGTCGCACTGCCGGCCGAGCCCCGCGCACACCCCGCCGAGCATCTGGTGCCGGCGGTCGCGCCGGAACCGCTCGCCGGAGTCCGGAGGACCGGATCGGTCCCGCGGCGCGGCGGTCGCCCCCTCCGTCTGGTGATCGGTCATGGGTCCATGGTGACGGGCGAGTCGCCGTGGCGGCAGTCGGTACGACCCTGGCCGGACCCTGATATCGGTCCCTGAGGGCGGACCGGGGAGCGTTCGACGGGGGAGGGGCGCGGAGATCAGGGGAGTCTCCGGGGCCGACCCTGATGCTCCGGCACTGCGGGCGTGTGACCATCGGTGGCATGTCGGAAGCCGCAGCAGCGCCCCTCGCCGAGCCGCGGCCGCCGCGCAAGCTCTACCGCAGCAGTGACGGACGCTGGCTCGGTGGCGTGGCGCGGGGGCTCGCCGGGCATCTCGGGCTGCCCGTCATCTGGGTGCGCCTGGTCTTCGTCGGCCTGTTCATGGCCGACGGTCTCGGCGCCCTGCTGTATGCCGCGTTCTGGTTCTTCGTACCGCTCGGTGTCGGCGGCGTGGACGCGCAGAAGCCGCCCTCGCTGGTGACCGCCGAGACCTCGCCGGACGGCCGGCGCAGACTCGTCGCCCGCAGACCGGACAAGGGACAGATCGTCGCCCTGCTCCTCATGGTCGTCGTGGCGATGGTCTTCGTGGGCAATGTGAACCTGAGCAACGGCGCCAGGGCCTACCTCTGGCCGACCGTTCTGGTCGGCGCGGGCGTCGCCCTGGTGTGGCGGCAGGCGGACAACGCGCGCCGGGCCCGCTGGATGGAGGTCGGCCGGCGCCGCCGCACGGTGACGCTGCTGCGGGCCGTGGCCGGCGTGCTGCTGGTGACGGCGGGCGCCTCGGGCATCTTCGTCCTGCGGGGCTCCGGCAGCCACCTCGGCTCGGTGCTCCAGGCCGCCCTCGCGGTGCTCGTGGGCATCACGCTGCTCGCGGGCCCCTACCTCGTGCGCATGACGCAGGACCTCTCCGAGGAGCGCCTGATGCGCATCCGGGCGCAGGAGCGCGCGGAGGTCGCCGCCCACGTCCACGACTCGGTGCTGCACACCCTGACCCTGATCCAGCGCAACGCCGACAACGCGGGCGAGGTGCGCCGCCTGGCCCGCGCCCAGGAGCGCGACCTGCGGGCCTGGCTCTACAAGCCCGAGGGCAACGGCAAGGAGGAGGACGACGAGCCCACCACCCTCGCCGAGGCCGTGAAGCGCAATGCCGCCGAGGTCGAGGACAAGCACGGCGTCCCTCTGGAGGTCGTGGTGGTCGGCGACTGCCCGCTCGACGACAGAATCGGCGCACAGATGCAGGCCGCGCGGGAAGCAATGGTCAACGCGGCCAAGTACGGTGGCGAGGGAGGCGCGGTTCAGGTCTACGCCGAAGTCGAGGGAAGGACGGTGTTCGTGTCCGTCCGGGACCGGGGCCCGGGCTTCGACCTGGACTCGATACCCGCCGACCGCATGGGCGTCAGAGAATCGATCATCGGCCGCATGGAGCGCAACGGCGGCACGGCGCGGCTGCGCGCGGTGCCCGACGGCGGCACGGAGGTCGAACTGGAGATGGAGAGGGCGGAGAAGACGTCATGAGCGAGCCGACCGAGGCGAACGGGACACAGGGGGCCGAGTCCGCGGAGCCCGCCGGGAGCACCGCCGGCCGTCGTGTGCGCGTCGTCCTCGTCGACGACCACCGCATGTTCCGCACGGGGGTCCAGGCCGAGATCGGGCAGACCGCGCAGACGGGTGTCGAGGTGGTCGGTGAGGCCGCCGACGTCGACCAGGCGGTCACCGTCATCACCGCGACGCGGCCCGAGGTGGTCCTGCTCGACGTGCATCTGCCCGGCGGCGGCGGTGTCGAAGTACTGCGCCGCTGCGCCCCGTTGATGGGGGACACGGAGCGGCCGGTCCGCTTCCTCGCCCTGTCCGTGTCGGACGCGGCGGAGGACGTGATCGGGGTGATCCGGGGCGGTGCCCGCGGCTACGTCACCAAGACGATCACCGGGACCGACCTGGTCGACTCGATCTTCCGGGTCCAGGAGGGGGACGCGGTCTTCTCGCCGCGCCTGGCCGGCTTCGTGCTGGACGCCTTCGCCTCCACGGACGCCCCGCCGGTCGACGAGGACCTCGACCGCCTCACCCAGCGCGAGCGGGAGGTGCTGCGGCTGATCGCCCGCGGCTACGCGTACAAGGAGATCGCCAAGCAGCTGTTCATCTCGGTGAAGACGGTCGAGTCCCATGTCTCCGCGGTGCTGCGCAAGCTCCAGTTGTCCAACCGGCACGAGCTGACCCGCTGGGCGACGGCGCGCCGGCTGGTCTGAGCCGTCACCTCGCGCGGGCCGCTCAGCTCACGCGCGTCGCGCCCGCGAACGGCATCTCGTCGATCGGGGCCACGCGTACGGGGGCCGAGGGGTTCGGGGCGTGGATCATCCGGCCGTCGCCGACGTAGATGCCGACGTGGCTGATGCCGGAGTAGAAGAAGACCAGGTCGCCGGGGAGTAGTTCGGCGCGGCCGACACGACGGCCGGCGTCGATCTGGGCGTAGGTCGTGCGGGGCAGGGAGACACCGGCGGCGCGGTACGCGGCCTGGACGAGGCCCGAGCAGTCGAAGGCGTCCGGGCCGGTGGCGCCCCAGACGTAGGGGCTGCCGAGCTTCCGGTAGGCGTAGGCGACGGCCTCCGCGGCGCGCGGGCCCGGGGCCCGGGAGGTGGCGGAGCCGGGGGCCGTCCGGCCGCCGCTGGGGTCCGCCGAGGCGCGGTCGGTGCCCCCGGTGAGGCCCGCGCGCTGTTCGGGGGACAGCCGGGCGAGCAGTCGACGGGCGGCGGTCAGCTTGCCGGTGATCGTCTCCTTGTGACGCTTCATCTCGGCGCGGCGGGACGTCAGCGACTTCGCCTCGACCCGTGCCGCGCCGCGCAACTGCTCGATCTCCCGGAGCTGTTTGCGTACGCGCCCCACCTCCGCCCGGTGGCGGGTGCCCGCGCGTTCGGCGAGGGCGGTGCCGTCCAGATAGCCGTCCGGGTCCTCGGACAGGACGAGTTGCAGGGCGGGGTCCAGGCCCCCGCTGCGGTACTGCGCCGCGGCGACCGAACCCAGGGCGGCCCGGGCGTCGTTGAGCCGGTCCTTCCTGCGGGCCGACTCGTCCTGCAGATCGCGCAGCCGCCGCTGGGCGGACTCCGCCTTCTCCTTCGCGCCGTTGTACTTCTCGGTGGCGGCCTCCGCCTGGCGGTGGAGCCGGTCGACATCGGCCCCGACCTGTTCCGGCGCCGGACGGGGCGCGGCCTGTGCCGGCCCGTCGAGGCCCGTCGCGGTGGCCGCGCCGGCGAGGGCGACGGTGGCGACCGTGCGGGCCGTGTGACCGCCCGCCGAGCGCTGTCGGGACCTGCGGTGCGCTGCCACCTCGACTCCCGTCCTCGTGCACGACCGCCCCGGGCGGTCCGGCGGCGGGGTGCACAGGGGGAGCCGTCCGCCGCCGGACCTCTTCGGCGGTGGTGTCCGGCTGCCGCCCCTGGTCCGGGCGGCGATGGAGAGCCGGTCACCTGGGGGAGGACGCTAGGCCTCGCCGCGCGGCCGGGGTAACGGGTTGTGCGGAAGTGGCGCCGGCGGACCGACAAGTGACCGTAAGTGACCGGTACGGCACTTCGGCTTCGTCGTCTTCACTCTGGGTGATGACCGATGTGGTGGACCGGGAGGAGGCGAGGGTGCCGGAGTGCTATGAGGCGCGTGTGGCTAGGCTCCGGCCCATGGACGTACTCATCCACCTCTTCGTCGGTCTGCACATCATCGGCATCGCGTCGCTGCTCGGCGGCTTCCTCACCCAGATGAAGGCGATGGGCGAGGGCACCGCCCGCTTCAGCCCCGCGATGCTGCACGGTGCGCTGACGATGCTGGTCACCGGTGTGGCCCTGGTCGGTCTCAACCAGGCGCAGGACTACTCCGTCGACAACGTCAAGATCGGCGTGAAGCTGGCCCTGCTGATCGTGATCCTCGGCCTGGTCTATGTGAAGCGGGACGACGAGAAGGTGGACAAGGGCCTGTTCGGACTGGTCGGCCTGCTGACCGTGACGAACGTCTTCATCGCCGTGCTGTGGACCTGACCCCCTGGAGCGGGGACACACCCGCCTCCGGCCGCCGGGCCGGTCAGGCGGGGCGCACCACGCTGTGGATCGAGGACTCCCCGTCGTAGAAGATCGACTCCTCGCGGACGTAGGTGCCGGGCTTCGGCGCGTGGATCATCATGCCGTTGCCGATGTAGATCCCCACGTGGGTGACGTCGTCGTAGAAGAAGACCAGGTCACCCGGCTGAGCCTGGGAGACGGGGACCGTGGTTCCCGCGTCGACCTGGTCGTAGGTGGTGCGCGGGATGGTGACGCCGGCGGCCTTCCAGGCGGCCTGGGTGAGGCCGGAGCAGTCGTAGGAGCCCGGGCCGGTGGCGCCCCAGACGTACGGCTTGCCGATCTGCGCGCGGGCGAAGGCGAGGGCCTTCTCGGCCTTGGTGGCGTACGAGGAGTCCGTGGACGTGGACGGCGGGGTGGTCGAGCCGGAGGATTCCGAGGTGCCCGTGCCGCCGCTCTCCTGCTGAGCGGCCTCCTCCTGGGCCTGCTGCCGCTCCGCCTGCTGCCGGGCGAGCTCGGCGGCCTTGCGGGCGGCCTCCTCCTGCTTCTTCTTCTCGATCGCCGCGAGCCGCGCCTTCTCCTCGGCGGTCAGCTTCGACATCAGCTCACGCGCGTCGGTGAGCTTCTTCTGGACGGTGGCCTTGGCCGTCTTCAGATCGCCCTGCGACTCCGTGAGCGTCTCGAGGCCCTTGGTCGCCTCCCGGCGCTTCTTCATCGTCTCGGACTGCTCGGTGACGTAGTCGTCGACCGCCTCCTTCTGGCGGCCGGTCATCCGGTCCATCACCTGGCGCTGGTCGAAGATGTCCTGCGGCGTGTCCGCGAGCAGGAAGGTCGCGGTGTCGGGGACGCCCGCGCCGGTCCGGTACTGGGCGGCGGCGAAGGAACCCAGCTCCTCCCGCGCGTCGTTCAGCTTCTGGGTGCGCTTGGCCACGTCGTCGAGGAGGGTGTCGACGCGCTTGCGCTGCTTGGTGGTCTTCTCCTTGGCCGCGTTGTACTTCTCGGTCGCCGACTCCGCCTGGCGGTAGAGGTCGTCGACCTTCTTCTCGACCTCCTCCAGGCTCGGCTTGTCGTCGTCCGACGGGGCGGCGTTCGCCGTCTGGGAGAGCAGGGCGACGGAGGTCAGGGCGGCCGTTGCGAGGGCCGGGGTCCGTATGCCTGCCACGCGGGTGCCGGGGGTGCGCGACTTGCGGTGCGACGCCAAGGGAGGCGACTCCTTCCAGTGCTCCGCCTACCGGGTTAGCGGTGGGGGTCCCTCCCAGGCCGTTCAGGCTCTGGGGGAGGGTTCGGGCGGTGGTGCTTGGAAGGGTTGCCCTACGGCCGCTCCGCGAGGGAGTGGGCCGATTCACCCCATGTGTCTCGGTGGGTCCCCGGCTCCGGCTGCCACGGCGGACAGTGACGGACTCGGCGGGGGCCGCGCGGCCCGGCGAGGTTCGCCGGTGGGGGTCGTACGGCCCGCCCGCACCGTAGCCAACTCGTGTGGCGCCTGTGAAGGTTGATGGGTGATATGCCCGATACATTTTTGTGACCTTGTGCGGCGGGTCACTCAGGGTGAGGTGGTCGTGCCGGGGGGTGTGCGGTCGGGCGGTGACCGGGGGCCCGGCGGGTGTGCGGCCGGAAACCGGGGGATGTTCCCGGGGCGGGCCCGGGTTGTCGGTGGGGCGCCCTAGACTCGGAGAGCGATGAGCAGCCTCTTTGACGACAGCTTCCTGGCGGACCTCCAGGCCCAGCGGGGCCCCGCGGACGAGCCCCCGCCGCCGCCCGAGGACGATCATGTGCCGGAGACCGTTCCGGACGATCTGTTCGGCGGGAAGTTCGACGTGCCGCCGGACCGGGACACCCACTACCGCGACGGCGCCCCGCGCCCGGTGATCGACGCCGCCGCACTGCTGGAGGGGCTGAACGACAACCAGCGTGCCGCCGTCGTGCACTCCGGCAGCCCGCTGCTCATCGTGGCCGGCGCCGGTTCCGGCAAGACGCGTGTGCTCACCCACCGCATCGCCCACCTGCTCGCCGAGCGCGCCGTCCACCCGGGCCAGATCCTCGCGATCACCTTCACCAACAAGGCCGCGGGCGAGATGAAGGAGCGCGTCGAGCATCTCGTCGGCCCGCGTGCGAGCGCCATGTGGGTCATGACCTTCCACAGCGCGTGCGTCCGCATCCTGCGCCGCGAGAGCAAGAAACTCGGCTTCACGTCGTCGTTCTCGATCTACGACGCGGCCGACTCCAAGCGTCTGATGGCCCTGGTCTGCCGCGACCTGGACCTCGACCCCAAGCGCTTCCCGCCGAAGTCGTTCAGTGCCAAGATCAGCAACCTGAAGAACGAGCTGATCGACGAGGAGGATTTCGCCGCGCAGGCGAGCGACGGCTTCGAGAAGACCCTCGCCCAGGCCTACGCGCTCTACCAGTCGCGGCTGCGCGAGGCGAACGCCCTCGACTTCGACGACCTGATCATGACGACGGTCAATCTGCTGCGCGCCTTCCCGGACGTGGCCGAGCACTACCGCCGCCGCTTCCGGCACGTCCTGGTCGACGAGTACCAGGACACCAACCACGCCCAGTACGCCCTGGTCCGCGAGCTCGTCGGGAGCGCCTCCGAGCACCCCGTCGACGTGCCGCCGGAGGCCGAGGTGCCGCCCGCCGAGCTCTGCGTGGTGGGTGACGCCGACCAGTCGATCTACGCCTTCCGCGGTGCGACGATCCGCAACATCCTCCAGTTCGAGGAGGACTACCCGGACGCGACGACGATCCTGCTGGAGCAGAACTACCGCTCCACCCAGACCATCCTGAGCGCCGCCAACGCCGTCATCGAGCGCAACGAGTCGCGCCGCCCGAAGAACCTGTGGACCAACGCCGGCTCCGGCGCGCGGATCACCGGATACGTCGCCGACACCGAGCACGACGAGGCGCAGTTCGTCGCCGACGAGATAGACCGCCTCACGGACGCGGGCGAGGCCAAGGCGGGTGATGTCGCCGTCTTCTACCGCACCAACGCCCAGTCCCGTGTCTTCGAGGAGATCTTCATCCGCGTCGGCCTGCCCTACAAGGTCGTCGGCGGGGTCCGCTTCTACGAGCGCAAGGAGGTCCGGGACGTCCTGGCCTATCTGCGGGTGCTCGCCAACCCGGAGGACTCGGTGCCGCTGCGCCGCATCCTCAACGTCCCCAAGCGGGGCATCGGCGACCGCGCGGAGGCCATGATCGACGCCCTCGCCCAGCGCGAGAGGATCAGCTTCCCGCAGGCCCTGAAGCGCGTCGACGAGGCGTACGGAATGGCCGCCCGGTCGTCGAACGCCGTGAAGCGGTTCAACACGCTGATGGAGGACCTCCGTACGGTCGTGGAGTCCGGCGCGGGGCCGGCGACGGTCCTGGAGGCCATTCTGGAACGCACCGGCTATCTCGCCGAGTTGCAGGCGTCCACCGACCCGCAGGACGAGACCCGCATCGAGAACCTCCAGGAACTCGCGGCCGTCGCCCTGGAGTTCGAGCAGGAGCGCGGCGAGGGAGAGCCGGTCGCCCTGTCCGACTTCCTGGAGCAGGTCGCCCTGGTCGCCGACTCCGACCAGATCCCCGACGAGGACGAGGACGGCTCCGGCGTCATCACGCTGATGACCCTGCACACCGCCAAGGGCCTGGAGTTCCCGGTCGTCTTCCTGACCGGCATGGAGGACGGCGTCTTCCCGCACATGCGCGCCCTCGGGCAGACCAAGGAGCTGGAGGAGGAGCGGCGACTGGCGTACGTCGGCATCACGCGCGCGCGGGAGCGGCTGTACCTCACCCGGTCGACCCTGCGCAGCGCGTGGGGCCAGCCGTCGTACAACCCGCCCTCACGGTTCCTGGAGGAGATCCCGGCCGCCCACCTGGAGTGGAAGCGGACGGGGCCGAGCGCGCCCGTGTCCTCCGGCCCGGCCTCGGGTGTGGCGGCCTCGCTGTCGTCGTCCCGCTCCCGCTCGTCCGCGTCGGGCGCCTCCGGGTTCGCCACCCGGCGGACCGCGGAGAAGCCCGTGGTGGCGCTGGCGGTCGGGGACCGGGTCACGCACGACCAGTTCGGCCTCGGCACGGTGGTCGCGGTGAAGGGCTCGGGGGCGAACGCGGAGGCGACGATCGACTTCGGGGACACCAAACCCAAGCGTCTGCTGCTGCGGTACGCGCCGGTGGAGAAGCTGTAGCCGCAGGCGGCGGCCCGTCGTGGGGAGGACCCTACGACGGGTCGAGGCCGTGGCTGCGCAGCCAGGCGAGCGGGTCGATCGCCGCGCCGCCGCCGGGCCGCACCTCGAAGTGCAGGTGCGGGCCGGTCGAGTTGCCCGAGTTGCCGGAGAACGCGATCTGGTCGCCGGCCTTCACGGTGGAACCCGAGGGGAGCTGGTAGCTGGAGAGGTGGCAGTACCACGTCTCCGTACCGTCCTTCGCCGTGACGATCATCATGTTGCCGTAGGCGGCGTTGTACTGCGTGCGGACGGTGCCGTCGGTCGCGGCCAGCACCGGGGTGCCGTACGAGACGGGGAAGTCGATGCCGGTGTGGACGGACATCCAGTTGATGCCGGACTGGCCGTAGTAGGCGCTGAGGCCGTGCCGCGCGACCGGGAGCGCGAACTTCGGACGCAGCCGCTCCTTGCGGGCCGCCTCCTCCGCCGCCCGCCTGCGTTCGGCCTCCTGCTGCGCCTTGAGGTCGATGCGCTCCTGGGTGCGGCTGGCCCGGTCGGCGAAGTCGTCGGCGCCGGCGGCGAGGCTCTCCAGCTGGGTGTCCAGTTTGACGTTGGCGGCGGACGGTTTCACCGGCTGGGCGTCGGCCGCGGTCGTCTTCGTCTCCGGGCCGCCCTCCTCGGTCAGATTGCCGACCGAGGCAGCGGCGATGCCGGCGACGCCCATCACGCACGCCGAGGGCACGGCGACCGTCAGCAGCGCGGAGCGCTTGGCGGGCGCACGGCGGCGGGAGCGGGACCCGGCGCGTGATGCGGCGCGCGGCTGCGGGACGGGCAGGACCTCCTCCTGCTCGTCGAGCAGGGCCACCGCGGGCAGTTCGCCGGTGTCACCCGGCTCGCCGGGCGCGGGCTCGTCGGCGGCGGCCGACTCGTGGGTGTCCTGTTCGTACGGGCTCTGCTCGTACCCGTCCTGGCCGCCGTACGTGTCGTGGCCGCCGTCGGAATTCCACTGCGTGGCGTCGTAGACGCCGCTGTCGAAGGTCTGTGCGCTCCAGTCCCAGTGCTGCGTGCGGTCCGCGGGGTCGTCGGCCTGGTCCGGCTGGAGCCAGGCACCGGCGTCCCACTGGCCGCTCGTCTCGGGCGAGGTGCCCTGCGCCGGGATCGCCGACATCGGCTGATGGCCCGTGGTCCAGGCGGTCGCGTCGTAGCCGCCGGTGTCGTACGCGGCGGTGTGCTGGGCCGCGTACGCGTCGTACTGCCCGGTGTCCTGGCCGGCCGTGGGCCACTGCCCGGAGTCGTAGGCGCCCGTGTCGTGGCCGCTGCCCGGGAGGTCTCCGAAGAGGGGGTCGGTGGCGAAGCTGCCGGTCGTGTGGCCGGTGCCGTAGTGCGTGGCGCCGAAACCGGTCGCGTCGTAACCGCCGTAGGCGGTGAAGTCACCGTACGGGGCTTCCTGCGTGCCGTACGACGCGTAGGGCGCCGAGACGGCATCGGAAGCCGGAGCCGGGGCCATGGTCCCCGACGGGTGACGGTCGTTCACCAACTTCTCTTTCGCCTCGACAACAGGGGCTGCCAGAGCAGTGCGGCGACTGTACCCGGCGGTACGCGGGCACGACAATCTTCCCCAGGTTTCGCGCGCGCAGGAAACGGGCATTCGGTCGTGTTTTGGGGGACGGCGGGCGCGGTCTTGGCTCTTTGTTCGAACTCTGTTCGAGATTGTGGGTGTGTCGCGGCCGTAACTCGGCCGTGTCGGACCGTTGTTGTTCGGATGTGGAATCTTGCGGTGCTCGTGTCACGGCGGACGGGTCTCGGGCGTGTCGCGCCGTGCCGTCCTACGCCACCGTCAGGCCGTTCGCGCGGCCGGTGGACGGCTCGCCGGGGTGCGCCGTGTCCAGCGCCTGCCGTATACCGGTCGCCACGGCGGGGTGCACGGGCAGGGCGAGGTGGCCGACGCCGCTCACCCGGACGTTCACCGCGGTGAGGTCCGGGTGCTCGATGCACGCCGCGTCCAGCGGGTCCATGATGTGGTCGAGGTCGCTCCAGAAGGCGACGAAGTGTGTACGGCAGCCGGGCGAGGGCAGCGAAAGCTCCTCGAGCACCGGTGAGCCGGGGCGCATCTGGCGCACGATGGGGTGCGCGTTGGCCAGCGGCGCGACGCGCGTGCCGGAGTGCGGGGTGCCGAGCGTGACGAGCGTCCGCACCCTGCTGTCACCGCCCAGTCGCTGGACGTAGTACCGCGCGATCAGCCCGCCGAGGCTGTGTCCCACCACGTCCACCTGATGGCTGCCCGTGCGCTCGCACACCTGCTCGACGTGCCGTCCGAGCAGTTCGGCGGCGATGCGGATGTCGCAGGTCAGCGGGGAGTAGTTGAGCGACTCGATCTGCTGCCTGCCGTGCTGGGACAGGCTGCGGCGCAACAGGACGAAGACTGAGCGGTTGTCGATGAAGCCGTGCAGCAGCACGACCGGGGGTTTGGCCTCCGTCGGCAGCTGTGCGGCGTTGTCCGGTGCCGGCAGCGCGGGGCGGCCGGGGCCCCGCCGCTCCTGGACGATCCCGGCGGGATAGAGCAGGAGGTGGCCCGCGAGGATCGCCAGCTCCAGGGCGGTCGCCTTCAGCAGGGCCAGGGAGAGATCCGCCAGCCGGGCCGGCAGAAGGCGCCGGCAGACCGGCAGAAAGGGAAGTGCTGCCTCGGTGACCTTCATGGCCGACCTCCTGTCGGCACGCGGAAGGACAGCCTCGTCCCCCGTGTGCCCTCATGGGATGTCGCTACGAAAGCGGTCGACGGCGCGCGCGTGCTGTGCGTAGAGGGGGCGCAGTGGTGCGTCGACCTCGGTGCGAATCCCTTATGCGCATGTTCCCACCGATGCCCATGAGTCGCACGAGCACACGGTGTGCGGGCCTCCGGGCCCGGGAACGCTGCGCGATGAACGTGTCCCACCGTGTGATTTCCCCCTCCCTGTACCCCGCGAAACTGCCGGTTGCGGGATGCTGGAGATAACGTTCGTTCACTTCTCGGGCCGGTTCGGGCCGGGGTGTCCGTGCGATGTGTGCGGTACTTGTCGGTACGGATGGATGTAGTCGCTTCATGGAGGCAGTGATGGGTGTGGCAGCCGGACCGATCCGCGTGGTGGTGGCCAAGCCGGGGCTCGACGGCCACGATCGCGGGGCCAAGGTGATCGCGCGGGCGCTGCGCGACGCCGGTATGGAGGTGATCTACACCGGGCTCCACCAGACCCCCGAGCAGATCGTCGACACCGCGATCCAGGAGGACGCCGACGCGATCGGGCTCTCCATCCTCTCCGGGGCGCACAACACGCTGTTCGCGGCGGTCATCGAGCTGCTCGAGCAGCGGGACGCGGCGGACATCCTGGTCTTCGGCGGCGGCATCATCCCCGAGGCGGACATCGCTCCGCTGAAGGAGAAGGGCGTCGCGGAGATCTTCACGCCGGGTGCGACCACGGCGTCGATCGTGGACTGGGTCCGCGCCAACGCCCGCCAGCCCGCGCAGGCGTAGGGCCGTCCCGCCGCGTTGGCGCCGGTACGGGTCGGGGGTGGGCCGTGCGGCCCGGCGCCCGCGGGGTGCCGGCGCGCCCACCCGTGCCCTCCCGCCGGCGCGACTGCCCGCGGTGGGCGTGGCCCGGTCGGGGGTCATGGGGCGGGCGGGGCCAGTTCCGCCAGCATGGCCGCGCGGAGGCGCAGGGTGGTGACCAGGCGCTGGAAGGCCTCCGACCAGTAGCCCCCGGCTCCCGGTGACGCGTTCTCCGGCTCGTCCGGCACCGCCAGGAGCGCGTCGAGGCGGCCGGCCTCGGACGGGTCCAGGCAGCGTTCGGCCAGGCCCATGACTCCGCTGAAACTCCATGGATAACTCCCTGCGTCACGCGCGATGTTGAGCGCGTCGACCACCGCCCGTCCGACCGGCGCAGCCCAGGGCACGGCACACACTCCGAGCAGCTGGAACGCCTCGGACAGGCCGTGCGTCTCGATGAACCCGGCCACCCACTGGGCCCGTTCGGCGGCGTTCAGCGTGCCGAGCAGCTTGGCCCGTTCGGCCAGGGACACCGCTCCGGGGCCGCCCGCCTCCGGTGCCGAGGGGTTCGCGAGCAGCGCCCGGGACCACGCCGCGTCCCGCTGCCGTACTGCCGCCCGGCACCAGGCCGCGTGCAGTTCGCCCTGCCAGTCGTCCGCCACCGGCAGGGCCACGATCTCCCGGGGTGTGCGCCCGCCGAGCCGCCGCGACCAGGTGTCCAGCGGGGCCGCTTCCACCAACTGGCCGAGCCACCAGGACCTCTCGCCCCGGCCCGCCGGGGCCTTGGCCACCACACCGTCGCGTTCCATACCCGCGTCGCACTCGTGCGGCGCCTCGACGGTGATCGTCGGTACGTCCCCTGTGTGGTCGACGGCCACACAGGCACCCGCTCTGACCGCCATGCGGTGAGCCAGTGCCGAGGCGGGCAGCGCCGACAGCAACTCCGCCGCCGTCGCCCGTACATTGCGGCTGCGGTCGCCCAGGGCCTGTTCCAGGAAGGGTTCGTCGTCCGGGCCCAGACCGGTGCGCAGCGAGTCCAGGAACATCAGCCGGTCCTCGGCCCGCTCCGTGGCCCAGGTCGACTCGAGCAGTCCGCGTGCGGCGTCGGGCCGGCGAGAGCGCAGCGCGGTGAGAAGGGCGACCCGTTCGGCGAAGAGGCCCTCCTCCCAGAGGCGCCGTATCCCGTCCGTGTCGTGAAGGCCGGGTCCGGACGTGCCGCCGCCCGGTGCGGAGCGCAGGGCGAACCGCCAGTCAGGATTGAGCCGGGCCAGCCACAGGGCGCGCGGACCGGCGAACCGCAGCGCCGCCGGACGCAGGTCCGTGCGTCCCCGGGCCGCGTCGAGCAGGGCGGGCAGCACCGCGGGCGGCGGGGCGTAACCGTGGGCGTTCGCCGCGGCCAGCCACTGCGGGAGCAGCTCCATCAGATCAGGTGCCGAGCCCCGGCGTCCGCCTCCGAAGGAGCCGGGGCGGTCGGCGAGCAGCATCGTGAGCCTGCGCGCCGCGGCGGACGGCAGCAAAGGGCGCGGGTCCGGCGGGGCGGGCCGCGGACGCTCGGCGGCTCGTGCGGGCAGCAGTCCCGCCCGTCGCCGCACGGTCGCCAGGGCCGCCGCGTCCAGCAGTGCCGACGCCGCCCGGGGACCGGGTGCGACGCCTGCCGGAGCGCGCCGGTCCGTCCCCAGCAGGGCCGTGGTGACCAGCTCCTCCCAGTCGTCCGGGAGGGGTGCCTCCACAGCGGCGGTCGTCCTGCTCATGAGCATCCCTTCCGACGGGTGTCCCGGTACGGCCGATGACTCAGGTGCACCGAGTGTCCAGTGGTGCCCGAAAAATTCCCGGGGTGGGCGGGGTGACGGCTCAGCACAGCGGCACCGCCTCCCCGGGCCCCTCGGGCCATGCCGCCAACGGGGTGAACCCCTGATGGCCGCACTCGCCGAAGACCCTGACCGGGGCGCCGCCCGACAGAGCCACCAGGCGCCACAGACCGGGGCGGGACCGCGCGGCTCGGGTGAGCGGCAGGGCCGCGCCCTCATCGGCGTCGGCCAGCTGCCAGCCGTCACCGTCCGGGACCGGTATCACCCGGTCCAGCGTCACCGGCACGGAGTCCAGCCAGGGGTCGTCGCGCAGCGCCTCGCCGTAGCGGGCGACCGCCCGGCCCGTCGTCGTGCCCGGCGGCCGCGCCGCCGTCGGCCCGGGCGGCGCGAACCGTTCCCCCAGGGCCACCCGCACCTGCCCCGCGCCCGGGTAGGCGGACACCTCCGCGTCCAGGGCCAGCCCGACCGGCAGGGCGAGCTCCGGGGAGCGGCCCGCCGCGCCGTAGGAGAGGAGCAGCGCCGTACGCCCCGAGCCGGTGCCGTACAGCCAGACGCGGCGGGTCGTGAGACGGCTGTCCGCCGTGTCGTACTGGGCGAGGACCAGCCAGCGGTCCCGCACCGGAGGGCCGTCCGCCGCGGCGGACAGGCCCATACGGGAACGGACCGTCGCGGCCAGCCCCTCCGGCAGTTCGTCCCGGTGCAGCCAGCCCCGGGCCAGGAGGTGGAGCAGCGCGCACTCCTCCAGCAGCCGCACCGGCCGGCCCGCTCCGGTCTCCGGGAGCGCCCCCAGCTCCCGCACGCGGGCGGCCAGCCCCTGCGCCTGGGCGTCCACCATGCGGGCCGCGGTCTCCTCCCACAGGCCGCATCCGGACTGCTCGGCCGAGGCCAGACCGCCGCGCAGCAGATCGGCCAGGCGCTGCTCCAGTTCCGCCGCGCCCGCGGTGATCCGCTCGGCCCGGCGCTCCGCCCTGCGCCGCGCCGCCTCCGGGTCCGCCGGTCCCGGCGGAGCGCCCGGAGCACCGGAGGAGCCCCCGGCCAGCCCGTCCTCCGCCCGGGCGCGCCGGGCGGCGATCCACCGCCCGGCCCAGTCCGGCTCCTGCGCCCGCGGCAGCGCCTCGTCCCCGCCCGCCCCCAGCAACATCAGACCGAGCGCGTGCTTGCACGGGAACGTGCGGCTCGGACAACTGCACATGTAGGCGGGCCCGGAGGCGTCCGCGAGGTCGACGACCGTCCTGTGCGGCGTGCCCCCGCCGCCCGTGCACAGCCCCCACGCCGTCCCCTCACCGGAACGGCCGGTCTCCGACCACGGCCCGGCCACGCCGAGTTCGCTTCCCGCCTTGCGTGACGCGGGGTCAGGTGCCAGTGCCAGCACCTGGTCCGCGGTCCAGCGCACCCCCTGCTGAGTCATGCCACCGAAACTAGATCCCGGCACTGACAATCGGCCTGTGGACCTCGTTCGTGCAGGTCGGAGTGATTGTCAGTGGCGTGGTGCACGGTTGGTGACAGATCCGAACCGGCCGAGGTGGAGGGGGACTCAGCCATGACTGTGTCTGTGGAGACGGAGAAGCTGCGGCCGCACGCCGAGGACGCCTTCGCCGCCGAACTCGCCGCGCTGGCGGCGCAGGACGACCGGCCGCGCCCCGCCCGCTGGCGGCTGTCGCCGTGGGCCGTCGCGACCTACCTGCTCGGCGGCACGCTGCCGGACGGCACGGTGATCACACCCAAGTACGTCGGTCCGCGCCGGATCGTCGAGGTCGCGGTGACCACCCTCGCCACCGACCGCGCCCTGCTGCTGCTCGGAGTGCCCGGCACGGCGAAGACCTGGGTCTCCGAACACCTGGCCGCCGCGGTCAGCAGTGACTCGACGCTGTTGGTGCAGGGCACGGCCGGCACACCGGAGGAGGCCATCCGCTACGGCTGGAACTACGCCCGGCTGCTCGCCCACGGCCCCAGCCGGGACGCGCTCGTGCCCAGCCCGGTGATGCGGGCCATGGCGGAGGGCATGACGGCCCGCGTCGAGGAGCTGACCCGCATCCCGGCCGACGTCCAGGACACGCTGATCACGATCCTGTCGGAGAAGACGCTGCCGATACCGGAACTCGGCCAGGAGGTGCAGGCGGTCCGCGGGTTCAACCTGATCGCCACGGCCAACGACCGCGACCGCGGGGTCAACGAGCTGTCCAGCGCCCTGCGCCGCAGGTTCAACACCGTGGTCCTGCCGCTCCCGGAAACCGCAGAGGCGGAGGTCGACATCGTCTCCCGCCGGGTCGGCCAGATCGGCCGCTCCCTCGACCTGCCGGCCGTGCCCGACGGCATCGACGAGATCCGCCGCGTCGTCACCGTCTTCCGTGAACTGCGCGACGGGATCACGGCCGACGGGCGGACGAAGCTCAAGTCGCCCAGCGGCACGCTGTCCACCGCCGAGGCGATCTCCGTCGTCACGGGCGGGCTGGCGCTGGCCGCCCATTTCGGCGACGGCGTGCTGCGGGCCGGGGACGTCGCCGCGGGCATCCTCGGCGCGGTCGTCCGCGACCCGGCGGCGGATCGCGTCGTCTGGCAGGAGTACCTGGAGACCGTCGTCCGCGAGCGGGAGGGCTGGAAGGACTTCTACCGGGCCTGCCGGGAGGCCGGCCCATGAGCCGCGGGAGGGAGGGAGCCGGCGGACCGCTGCTCCTCGGGGTGCGGCACCACGGTCCCGGGTCGGCACGGGCGGTGCGGGCCGTGCTGGAGGAGGCCCGGCCGGGCATGGTGCTGATCGAGGGCCCGCCGGAGGCGGACGCTCTGGTCCCGCTCGCCGCCGAGGAGGACATGCGGCCTCCCGTCGCCCTGCTCGCCCACGCGGTGGACGAGCCCGGCCGTTCGGCCTTCTGGCCGCTGGCCGGGTTCTCCCCGGAGTGGGCCGCGATCCGCTGGGCGGTGGAGCACGGCGTCCCGGCCCGCTTCATCGACCTGCCCGCCGCGCACACACTGGCCCGGGCGAGGGACGAGGAGGACGCCGACGAGGACGGTGGGACCGAGCCCGCGGCCGGTGCGGGCGACCCGGCGGGCGCCGACGTGCGGGTCGATCCGCTGGGGGTGCTCGCCGCGGCCGCCGGGTACGACGACGCCGAGCGCTGGTGGGAGGACGTCGTCGAGCACCGGGGCGTCGGGAAGGGGGACCCGGTCGCGCCCTTCACCGCGCTCGAGGAGGCCATGACCGCCCTCCGCGAGGCGTACGGCAGCGGGGGACACGAGCGGGACCTGGTGCGTGAAGCCCATATGCGGCTGCGCATCCGCGCGGCGCGACGGGAGTGCGGGAAGGGTGTGGCCGTCGTCTGCGGGGCCTGGCACGTGCCCGCGCTCCGGCGGAGCACCACCGTCGCCGCCGACCGGGCCCTGCTGAAGGGGCTGCCCAAGGTGAGGACCGACATGACCTGGGTGCCCTGGACCCACCGCAGGCTCGCCCGGGCGAGCGGCTACGGCGCGGGCATCGACTCCCCCGGCTGGTACGGACATCTGTTCGACGCCCCGGACCGACCGGTGGAACGGTGGCTGACCAAGGTGGCGGAGCTGCTGCGGGCCGAGGACATGACCGTGTCGTCCGCGCACGTCATCGAGGCCGTGCGGCTGGCGGAGACCCTTGCGGCGATGCGCGGGCGGCCGCTGCCCGGGCTGGGCGAGACGACCGACGCGGTGCGGGCGGTGATGTGCGAGGGCTCCGACGTGCCGCTGGCACTGGTGCACGACCGGCTGGTCGTCGGCGACGTCCTGGGGGAGGTGCCGGCCACCGCGCCCGCCGTGCCGCTGCAGCGGGACCTCACGCGGATCCAGCGCCGGCTGCGGCTGAGACCGGAGGCGGCCGAGCGGGAGCTGGAGCTCGACCTGCGCAAGGAGACCGACGCCGAGCGCAGCAGGCTGCTGCACCGGCTGCGGCTGCTCGGCATCGGCTGGGGCGAGCCCGCCGTCTCACGCGGCAGCACGGGGACGTTCCGTGAGACATGGCGGCTGCGCTGGGAGCCGGAGCTGTCCGTGCGGGTCGCCGAGGCCGGGGTGTGGGGGACGACCGTCCTCGCCGCCGCGACGGCCAGGGCCGAGGCGGACGCCGTCGCCGCGCGGGGCCTCGCGGAGATCACCGGGCTCGCCGAGCACTGCCTGCTGGCGGGGCTGTCCGAGGCGCTGCCCACGGTGATGCGGATCCTGGCCGACCGCGCGGCCCTCGACACCGACGTCGGCCACCTCGCCCAGGCGCTGCCCGCCCTGGTCCGCTCACTGCGCTACGGCGACGTCCGGGGCACGGACACCGCGTCGCTGGCCGGGGTCGCCGCCGGTCTCGCCGAGCGGGTCTTCGTCGGACTGCCCCCGGCCTGCGCCGCACTGGACGCCGACGCGGCCGAGGAGATGCGGGACCACGTCGACGCGGTGCACGGGGCGGTGGGCCTCCTCGGCGACGCCCCCGCACCGGGCCACGGGAGACTGCGCGCCCGCTGGCAGTCGGTGCTGCGGACGCTGGCCGCCCGGGACACCGTGCCCGGCGTCGTACGGGGGCGCTCCGTGCGGCTGCTGCTGGACGACGGAGGGCTGGCGCAGGACGAGGCGGCGCGGCTCATGGGGCTCGTGCTGTCGCCGGGCACACCGCCGGCGGACGCGGCCGCGTGGATCGAGGGGTTCGTCGGCGGCGGCCCCGGCGGCGGGCTGCTGCTGGTCCACGACGAGCGGCTGCTCGGGCTGGTCGACGCGTGGCTGACGGGCGTACCGGCGGAGGCGTTCACCGATGTACTGCCGCTGCTGCGGCGGACGTTCTCCGCCTACGAACCGGGGGTGCGCCGCACCCTCGGTGAGCTCGTCCGGCGCGGACCGGGGGCCCGCGGGAGCGCGCTCGTGGTGTCCGGCCTGCCCGGCTTCGGGCCCGGCCTGGACACCGGGCGCGCGGACGCCGTGCTGCCGGTCGTGCGGCTGCTGCTGGGCCCGCACGCGAACGAGAAGACAGCGGACGCCGGACCGGCGGGGGTGACGGCATGACGGGCACACGACCACCGGTGGAGGCGCCCATGGGGGACGCGACGACCGACCCGGCGCAGGAGCGGCTGCGCAGATGGCGGCTCGTGCTCGGCGGCGACGCGGCCGACGGGACCGGCCGCACCCTGTCCGGGCGGGACGCCGCGATGGACGGTGCGCTCACCGCGCTCTACGGAAGGGGGGACACACCACAGGCGGGGCGGGACCGTTCGGCGGGGCTCGGGGCGTCGGCACCGTCGGTGGCCCGCTGGCTCGGGGACATCCGGACCTACTTCCCCTCGTCCGTCGTCCAGGTCATGCAGCGGGACGCCATCGACCGGCTCGGGCTCGCCACGCTGCTGCTCGAACCGGAGATGCTGGAGGCGGTCGAGGCCGACGTCCATCTCGTCGGCACCCTGCTGTCGCTCCACAAGGCCATGCCGGAAACCACGAAGGAGACGGCGCGGGCCGTCGTGCGCAAGGTCGTCGAGGACCTGGAGAAGCGGCTCGCCACCCGCACCCGGGCCACCCTCACCGGCGCCCTGGACCGCAGTGCCCGCGTCAGCAGGCCCCGCCACCACGACATCGACTGGAACCGCACGATCGCGGCCAACCTCAAGCACTACCTCCCCGAGCACCGGACGGTCGTGCCCGAGCGGCTCATCGGCTACGGGCACGCCTCGCGGTCGGTGAAGAAGGAAGTGGTCCTCTGCGTCGACCAGTCCGGGTCGATGGCGGCGTCCGTGGTGTACGCGTCGGTGTTCGGGGCGGTGCTCGCGTCGATGCGGTCGATCGACACCCGGCTCGTCGTGTTCGACACGACGGTCGTCGACCTCACCGACCGGCTCGACGACCCCGTCGACGTGCTCTTCGGCACCCGGCTCGGCGGCGGTACGGACATCAACCGGGCGCTCGCGTACTGCCAGTCGCTGATCACCCGCCCGGCGGAGACGGTGGTCGTGCTGATCAGCGACCTCTACGAAGGGGGGATACGCGACGAGATGTTCAAGCGGGTAGCGGCGATGAAGGCGTCGGGCGTCAGGTTCGTGACACTGCTCGCCCTGTCCGACGAGGGGGCGCCCGCCTACGACCGGGAGCATGCGGCGGCGCTCGCGGCGCTGGGCGCACCTGCGTTCGCCTGCACGCCCGATCTGTTCCCGGAGGTGATGGCGGCGGCGATCGAGAAGCGGCCGCTGCCGATACCGGACGCGGGATGACGAGGGCGGACTCGGGCCGGTAAGAGCGGACATGACTGCCCATCGGCAACGGAGGGCTTGCGCAACCGCGGGAGGCGCGTGCGAGGATCGGCGCTGTTCGATGTGGGCCGCTGCCACATCCTCACTCGCCCCGCCGTCCGGGAGGAATCCCGCCTTGACCTGGTCCCCCGCCGTGTCCGATGCCGCACTGCGCGCGATGCGCGTGGCGGCCGGACGGCGCACGGTCCAGTTGGCGCTGCTGGTGGGCGCGGTGTTCGTGCTCGGCGTGCTGTGCGGGGAGCGGGCGCAGGCGGCGGACGGTGCGCCGGTACGCGAGGAGTCCCCGGTCGCGGTGGCGGCCGACCTGCGGACTCCGCCCGATGCGAACGCCGCCCGGTCCCTCGTCGACGCCCTCACCGTGCCGCGCCCGGAGACCGCCGACCCGATCCGTCCGCTGACGGAGACGGTGGTCCGGTCCGTGGACGAGCGGGTCGTACGGCCGGCCGGGGAGCTGGTGGGCACGGTGACCGAACGGCTCGGCCAGGCACCGGGAGGGGTTCCCGCCCTGCCCGCCCTGCCCGGACCGGAACAGTCCGCGCCGCTGCCGGAGATCCCGGGGCTGCCCGGCGACCCCGCGCACACCCTTCCCGAGCCGACCGCGCCCGGCCCGCAGCAGCCGTCCGCCCCGCCGGCCGCGGCACCTGACGCGCCCGACGCGCCCGACGCGCCCGCTCCGGACGCCTCCGACACCCCCGACGCCCCGGACGGACCGGCCCGCACCGCGGCCCCCGCTCACCACGGCCCGGCGCTCACCGGCGCCGGCGCAACGGCGCACGCCGGCCACGGGGACCCGGGCGGCCACGGACGCGGCACCCCGGACCGTGACGGTGTGACGGCCGGAAAGGCGCTCGCCCCCCACGCCCCCGCCGACGGCGGTTCGGACGGAGCCGTGGGCAGCCGCTCGGCGGCGGACCACGGCACGCAGCGACACGGTGACGCGTGCTCCGTCCCCGCGTTCCACCGGCCCGCGCCCCGGCTCGTACCCGGCCCCGCCGAGCGCGCCGAGGCGACCGGGACGCAGGACCGGTGCCGGGACGTGCCGGTCTCACCCGCCTAGGGCGGCGCCGCGCTCGGAGCGGGCGCGGGCGCGCGAAGGCGTGAGCAGGTATGCCTCCCGCGGCAGGCCTCACGCCACGGCGGGCACGGCAGGCAGGGCGGGAAACCCGGCGTGAGCCGGCGCGCAAGCCGACGGGCCGATGTGCGCCGCCCGGCAGGAACCAGCCGGAATGCGCAGAAACCGCCGTGGACCACCCCCGCGCTCGAGCCCCGCACCCCACCCCACCTCCCACCCGCTACTGACTCGCGGGTAACAAAGGACTCCGTGGGGCATCAGGACCCGGACAGCCGAAAGCCGTCGGCTCGTCCGGACGCAACCTCGCGGAGGGGGGGGGGGGGGGGGGGGGGGGGGGGGGGGGGGGGGGGGGGGGAGGGGGAGGAGGGGGGGGGGGGGGGGGGGGGGGGGGGGGGGGGGGGGAAAACAAAAAAAAAAAAAAAACCCCCCCTGCTCTCTACGTCATCCTGCTACGAATCGAAAGCGAAACAGCAGCGGCGGAGGGGGAAGGGGGACGGGGGGGGAAAGGAAAAAGAAAACAAGAGAGATTCTGCATCGGCGACACACAACTGGGGGGGGGGGGGGGGGGGGGGGGGGGGGGGGGGGCCCCCCCCCCCCCCCGCAACCCCGGAAACAGGGCGTCCACCGCCCTTCCGGGTTGTTCGAAAGGGCCTCACCGGGTCAACCCCAGCCCGGTGAGGCCCCTCACCTCAGGCACGCCGTGCCAGAGAAGGCGGCATCATGTGACAGGTATCACCGCTCACGTGTGACCCGCGATTTAGAGAGGTCACCCAAGCGGCGATAACCTGCGAGACGGACATGCCGCGCGCTCGGACACCGTGTGCGCCTCCCTTGTGACACAGCGGACGTCACGTTGCCCTTCGCGGCACGCCCACGCATCCAACGAACCGCGAGATCACTGATAGGGACGGAAGCGCGTGGACCTGTTCGAGTACCAGGCGAGGGACCTCTTCGCCAAGCACGATGTACCGGTGCTGGCCGGTGAAGTCATCGACACGCCTGAGGCGGCCCGCGCAGCCACTGAGCGTCTCGGTGGCAAGTCCGTCGTCAAGGCCCAGGTGAAGGTCGGCGGCCGTGGCAAGGCGGGTGGCGTCAAGCTCGCCGCCACCCCCGACGAGGCGGTCGAGCACGCGACCAACATCCTCGGCATGGACATCAAGGGCCACACGGTCCACAAGGTGATGATCGCCGAGACCGCCCCGGAGATCGTCGAGGAGTACTACGTCTCCTTCCTCCTCGACCGTGCCAACCGCACCTTCCTCTCCATCGCCTCCGTCGAAGGCGGCATGGAGATCGAGGAGGTGGCGGCCACCCGTCCGGAGGCCGTCGCCAAGACGCCGATCGACGCCAACGAGGGGGTGACCCCCGCCAAGGCCCGCGAGATCGTCGAGGCCGCGAACTTCCCGGCCGAGGTCGCCGACAAGGTCGCCGACGTCCTGGTCACCCTGTGGAAGACCTTCGTCGCCGAGGACGCCCTCCTCGTCGAGGTCAACCCGCTGGCCAAGGTCGCCTCCGGTGACGTCATCGCCCTGGACGGCAAGGTCTCCCTGGACGAGAACGCCGAGTTCCGTCAGCCGGAGCACGAGGCCCTTCAGGACAAGGCCTCGGCCAACCCGCTCGAGGCGGCCGCCAAGGAGAAGAACCTCAACTACGTCAAGCTCGACGGCGAGGTCGGCATCATCGGCAACGGCGCGGGTCTCGTCATGAGCACCCTGGACGTCGTCGCCTACGCCGGTGAGGCCCACGGCGGCGTCAAGCCCGCCAACTTCCTCGACATCGGCGGCGGCGCCTCCGCCGCCGTCATGGCGAACGGCCTGGAGATCATCCTCGGCGACCCGGACGTCAAGTCCGTCTTCGTCAACGTCTTCGGCGGCATCACCGCCTGCGACGAGGTCGCCAACGGCATCGTGCAGGCGCTGCAGCTGCTGAAGGACAGGGGCGAGGAAGTCACCAAGCCCCTCGTCGTCCGTCTCGACGGCAACAACGCCGAGCTGGGTCGCAAGATCCTCTCCGACGCCAACCACCCGCTGGTGCAGCGCGTGGACACCATGGACGGCGCGGCCGACAAGGCCGCCGAGCTCGCGGCTGCGAAGTAAGGAAGAGGGACTCAGACAGCCATGGCTATCTTCCTCAACAAGGACTCCAAGGTCATCGTCCAGGGCATGACCGGTGCCACGGGCATGAAGCACACCAAGCTCATGCTGGCCGACGGCACGAACATCGTCGGCGGCGTGAACCCGCGCAAGGCCGGCACCTCCGTCGACATCGACGGCAACGAGATCCCGGTCTTCGGCACCGTCGCCGAGGCGATGGAGAAGACGGGCGCCAACGTGTCCGTCCTCTTCGTGCCGCCGGCCTTCGCCAAGGCCGCCGTCGTCGAGGCCATCGACGCCGAGATCCCGCTCGCGGTCGTCATCACCGAGGGCATCGCGGTGCACGACTCCGCCGCGTTCTACGCGTACGCCGTGGAGAAGGGCAACAAGACCCGGATCATCGGCCCGAACTGCCCGGGTCTGATCAGCCCCGGTCAGTCGAACGCCGGCATCATCCCGGGCGACATCACCAAGCCGGGCCGCATCGGCCTGGTCTCGAAGTCCGGCACGCTCACGTACCAGATGATGTACGAGCTGCGTGACATCGGCTTCTCCTCCGCCGTCGGCATCGGTGGCGACCCGGTCATCGGCACCACGCACATCGACGCGCTCGCCGCGTTCGAGGCCGACCCCGACACCGACCTGATCGTGATGATCGGTGAGATCGGCGGCGACGCCGAGGAGCGGGCCGCGGCGTTCATCAAGGAGAACGTGAAGAAGCCGGTCGTCGGCTACGTCGCGGGCTTCACCGCGCCCGAGGGCAAGACCATGGGTCACGCCGGCGCCATCGTCTCCGGTTCCTCCGGCACGGCCGCCGCGAAGAAGGAGGCCCTCGAGGCCGCCGGCGTCAAGGTCGGCAAGACCCCGACCGAGACGGCGAAGCTGGCGCGCGCGATCCTCGCCGGCTGAGCCGGTTCACTCGCGCAGAGCACGGCACGGCCGGGCCCGTTCCCCGCAGGGGGGACGGGCCCGCCGTCGTCGGGGCGGGGGTCATCGCGCCTGCGGCATCAGCCGTTCCGGTCCTCCCGGCAGCTCCTCCCGCAGCTTGGCGCGCAGCTCCCGCTCCTCCTCCGACAGGGGGCCGGGCGCCACCCGCGGCGGCACGCCCTGGACCGTCTCGCCCGGTGGCACCGGCGGCTCGTACCGGGTGGGGGACGTGTGCAGGGTGAGAGCCGTGGTGCCGATCAGCGTGACGGTGAAGGCGATGGCCACCCGGGTCCAGAAGCGTGCCCGGCGCTCGCTGCCGCCCCGCACCGCGGGTGGCTCGGCCGCCCGCAGCCGTCCGGTGGACGCGAGCTCGGCCAGCCGCCGGTGCAGTTCCCGCGGGTCCGACAGCTCCGGCAGCCGGGCGGCGACGGTCTCCCGCGCGTGCATCAGCCGACCGGCCGCCGCCCGGGTGGTGGCCTCCGTCTCCGCCGCCGTCTCCGGCAGGCCCAGGCCGACCCCGTCGTACAGCACAAGCGTGCGGCGGTACGGCGGCGGAAGGCGCAGCAGGGCGTCGAGGAGCGTGCGGTCGTCCTCGTCGGGGGGCGGCGGTTCGGGCTCCCGGTGGCGGCGGCGGAACCGGTGCCACGGGGACAGCGCCCACTCGTGGGCCGCGGCGCGCACCCAGCCGGCCGGGTCCGGGTCGCGGGCCACCTCGGGCCAGCGGTCCCAGGCCAGCTGGAAGGCGCGCTCCACGGACTCGCGGGCGAGGCCGCGGCGGCCACTGAGCAGATACGTCTGCCGGACGAGCGCGGGAGCGCAGAAGGAGTACAGGGCGTCGAAGGCCTGAGCGGGCGTCAGCCCGGCACCGTCGTCCCGCGGTGCCGAAGCCGGCGGGGGTGCCGGCGCGAACCCGGAGGGATCCGGCGTGACCGCCGTGCGGCCGCCCGGCTGGTCCGGACACACCGTCACCACTGCTGGCGCCTCCTGTTGCTGACGACTCGGTACGGACATCCCGGCCCCGGCGTCGGGGGACGCCTCCGCCGCCTCCGCCGCCTCGGCCAGACCGGCCAGCAGCTTCGCGTAGGTCTCCCGGTTCCGGCCGCGCGGTGTGCTGCGGCCGGCCTCCCACGAACGCACCGTGTCGGGCCGTACACCGACCCGCTCGGCGAGCTGAGTACGCGTCAGCGCGTGTGCCTCGCGCAGTCGTCGGCGTTCCTTGGGAGGGGGGAGCGGGGTGGCGGGGCTCCGTGTCACTGGACGCCCCTCCGTACGGAAAAGTACATAAACGTATATTGAGCGACACAGCCGGGCTTCGCCCGTTACACCGGGAAAGCGCGTGTCGTTGGGAGCATGGCGGGCGTGACCCAGCTGACTGCTCGCCGTGCGACGCCGGCCGCCCTGCTCACCCGGATGCGTGACCGCTCGCCGGGGCTGGCCTCCGGCCTTCTCGGCGGCGCCCTCGCGGCCGGGCTCGGACTCGCGGCGTTCACGGTGCTCGTGATGCTGCTGTGGATCAGCTCGCCCTACCCCGACAGCGGACCCGGCGGCGCCCTGCACATCGCGGCGTCCCTGTGGCTGCTGGCGCACGGCGCCGAACTGATCCGCACCGAGACCCTCGCGGGTGTCCCCGCCCCCATGGGCCTCGCCCCGCTGCTGCTGCTCGCGCTGCCGGTGTGGCTGCTGCACCGCGCCGCACGGGACGCCGCGGACGGCGACGCGGGCGACGAGGCCCCGCTGGTCCCCGGCCGTACGGCACTGGCGGGCGTCGTCGTCGGCTACCTCGCCGTCGCCGCGCCCACCGCGCTCTACGCCGCCGGCGGCGGCGGGCTGCGACCCGCGTGGGCGGGGACGGGCGTGTGCGTGCCCCTGGTCGCCGTGCTGGCGGCGGGAAGCGGGGTGTGGTCGGCGTACGGCCGTCCCAGCGGGCCCCTGGAGCGGGTGCTGGGCCGGGTGCTGCCCAGACGCGTACGCCACCTGGTCCTGGGGCCGGACGGCCGCCCCGGTGTCGCCGCGCGCGCGGCGGCGGCCGGGACGACGGTGCTGGTCGGCGGCGGGGCGTTGCTTCTCGCGGTGTCCCTGGGGTGGCACGGAGGGGAGACCCGCGAGGCGTTCCTGCGGCTGACCGAGGGCTGGTCGGGATGGCTGGCCGTGCTGCTGCTCTGCGTCACTCTGGCGCCCAACGCCGCCGTGTGGGCGGCCGCCTATGCCCTCGGCCCCGGTTTCCTCCTCGGCAGCGGCACCCCGGTGACCCCGCTCGCCTCCGCGCCGGCCCCGCTGCTGCCGCCGTTCCCGCTGCTCGCGGCGGTGCCGGACGCCGGGACGGGCACGCCGGTGAACTGGGCGGCCGGGGCGGTGCCGATGGTGGCCGGGGTGGTGGCCGGGTGGTTCGTGGGGCGGGGCGCGACGATCAGCGGACGGGGGCCGGCCCCCGTCTGGACCCGCGGCCGGACCGCGGGCGCGGCGGTACTCGCCGCGGCGCTGTGCGCGGCCCTGCTGTCGGTGCTCGCCTCGCTCGCGGGCGGCCCGCTGGGGGTCGCGGCGCTGTCCCGGTTCGGCCCGGTGTGGTGGCAGGTGGGGGGCGCGACACTGGTGTGGCTCGCACCGGTGGCGGCCGCGACGTCGCTGGCGGTACGGGCCTGGCGGGCACGCCCGCTCACCGGGGCCCCGGCGGGGCGCATCCCGGGGCCCGGCAGCCCCGGACGGCTGCCCCGGCGGCGCCAGGGTCCCGCGGACGGCCGCCGGTTCGGCTCCCTGCGTTCCTTCCGCTTCGGCACGGAAGGTGTGGAAGGAGCGGAAGGTGTGGAAGGCACGGAGAGCACGGACGGCAAGAAGGCCGCCACGGCCGCACGGGCCACGCGACGGCACCCGGCGCCCGCCATCCCGGACGACGACCCGGACGAGCCGTACCTGCTCCCCGACCACGACGTCCCGGACATCGGCACGCACACCTCGCCCCGCGACGGCCGGCGCCCGGGCGGGGGTCCGGAAGCGTGGCACGGGGGCGGTCCGGTTCCGCCGGTGTCCCCCGGGTCACCGGAGGCCGACGGGCCGTACCCGCCCCCGGATCGTGACGGCCCGGACGGGACCCGCGGAGGCGCTTCGGCCGGTGATCAGTGAAGCGGTGTGTGCGGTCGGGTCCCGGGCCCGGGTGTCACTCGCCCTCGCCGAGCAGGCCGCGGAGTTCCTCCGGCAGGAGGTCGCTGCAGCCCTGGCGCGCCTCCTGGGTGAGGGCGTCGTTGGTACAGGTGTAGTAGTCGCTGTACACCAGCTGGGCGGCGAAGGACGCGGCGACCAGCGCGAGCGCCAGCGATGCCGTGACCAGACCGCTCACCGCGGCCGTGGTCTGCGGGCGGCCCTTCTGCTCGGGCGCCGGCGCGTCCGGGTCCTGTCCGCGGGGCTTGGCGCGCAGGGCGCTGATGGCCCAGTACATGGCCAGGGCACCCAGCAGCAACACGACGTACGGCCAGCTGAAGAGGGCGAAGAAGAAAGCCCACATGCCGGACAGCAGGGCGTACCGCGCCCTGCGCTGGGCCGGGTCCGTGGGGTCCCAGCGGGGTCCCGGGCTCTGGGGCCCGCCGCCCTGTCCCTCGGGGCCGCGCGGGCGCTCGCCGAAGCCGCCGGGGGAGCGGCCGGGCTGGCGGTCGCTCCAGTTGCGGCCCCAGGGGGAGCGGCCGCCGCCCTCCCCGCCCGAGGGGTGCCTCGGCTGCCAGGGCCGGTCGGGAGTCCCCTCCGGCGGCGGCGCGAACGGGTTGTCGTCCTGGGTGCCCTGCGTACCCTCGGAGTCCTGGGAGCCACGGCGCCGGTCGTCGCCGCTGCCCTGGCCCTGGGGGGCGTCGGGCGGGGAGGAGGGGCGCTCCCGCAGCAGCACGGCGCCACGCTCCCCTCCCTGGGCCGACTGCTGGGGGAACGTGAGGAGTCGCAGGCTGCGGTACGGCGTCAAGTGAGCGTCTTCCCCTTAATGAAGCACGGCGTGGTCCGGCGGCAGCCGCCTCGCACGACGTATCGACTACGACTGAGCTGTGAGCCGGTGCGTTCCCTTCGGCTCTCCGCGGCCCGGGTCCGTCATCCTGTGAACGCTCGGTGCGCGGTTCGCGTTCCCCGCGCCCGAGGCGTCCCGGTCCCGCTTTCCCGGACCGGCTCTTCCCAGACGCTACCTTCCGGCCACGCCCCCGTCCCGCGGGGGCCGCCCGGTGTGCCGGTATCGTTGCTGACGGTCGGCCGCTTCGTAGGCTTCCCCGTATACGGGACCCCGAAGCATTCGTATGAATGTACAAAGCGCTGTGCCGCCGACCGTGCAGACGCTCCCCGAGAAAGGGCCCCACCGTGGCCGCCAAGCCCGTCGGCCAGCGCGCCAGGCGTCTCGTCGTGCTGGTTTCCGGATCCGGCACCAATCTGCAGGCGCTTCTCGACGAGATCGCCGCCACCGGCGCCGAGGCGTACGGGGCCGAGGTCGTGGCCGTCGGCGCCGACCGTGAGGGCATCGAGGGGCTGGCCCGCGCCGAGCGCGCCGGGCTGCCGACCTTCGTCCGCAGGGTCAGGGACTACCCGACCCGCGAGGAGTGGGACGCGGCGCTGGCCGAGGCCGTCGCCGCCCACGAGCCCGACCTCGTGGTGTCCGCCGGGTTCATGAAGATCGTGGGCAAGGAGTTCCTCGCGCGCTTCGGCGGGCGGTTCGTCAACACCCACCCCGCCCTGCTGCCGAGTTTCCCCGGCGCCCACGGCGTACGGGACGCGCTGGCGTACGGCGCCAGGGTCACCGGCTGCACCGTCCACTTCGTCGACGACGGCGTCGACACCGGGCCGATCATCGCGCAGGGCGTGGTGGAGATCCGGGACGAGGACGACGAGAGCGCTCTGCACGAGCGCATCAAGGAAGTCGAGCGAAGGCTGCTCGTCGAGGTCGTGGGGCGGCTCGCCCGCAACGGCTATCGCATTGAGGGACGAAAGGTAGTTATCCAGTGACCGCCGAGAGCAACAAGCGGGCCATCCGACGGGCGCTCGTCAGCGTCTACGACAAGACCGGCCTCGAGGACCTCGCGCGCGGCCTGCACGAGGCCGGCGTGGAGCTCGTCTCCACCGGATCCACCGCCGCGAAGATCGCCGCCGCGGGCGTCCCCGTCACCAAGGTGGAGGAGCTCACCGGCTTCCCCGAGTGCCTGGACGGCCGCGTCAAGACGCTGCACCCGAAGGTCCACGCCGGCATCCTCGCCGACCTGCGCCTGGACGACCACCGCCGGCAGCTGACCGAGCTGGGCGTGGAGCCGTTCGACCTCGTGGTCGTCAACCTCTACCCGTTCCGCGAGACCGTCGCCTCCGGCGCCACGCCCGACGAGTGCGTGGAGCAGATCGACATCGGCGGCCCGTCGATGGTGCGCGCCGCCGCCAAGAACCACCCCTCGGTCGCGGTCGTCACCAGCCCCGCCCGTTACGCCGACGTCCTCGCGGCCGTCCGCGACGGCGGCTTCGACCTCACCACCCGCAAGCGTCTGGCCGCCGAGGCCTTCCAGCACACGGCCGCGTACGACGTGGCGGTGGCCTCCTGGTTCGCCTCCGAGTACGCCCCGGTCGACGACTCGCGGTTCCCCGACTTCCTCGGCGCCACCTGGGAGCGCAAGAACACCCTCCGCTACGGCGAGAACCCGCACCAGCCCGCCGCGCTCTACGTGTCGGGGACGGGCGGTCTCGCCGAGGCCGAGCAGTTGCACGGCAAGGAGATGTCGTACAACAACTACACGGACACCGACGCCGCGCTGCGTGCCGCGTACGACCACGACGCCCCGGCCGTCGCGATCATCAAGCACGCCAACCCGTGCGGCATCGCGGTCGGTGCGGACGTCGCCGAGGCGCACCGCAAGGCGCACGCCTGCGACCCGCTGTCGGCGTTCGGCGGGGTGATCGCGGTCAACCGCCCGGTGTCCAAGGAGATGGCCGAGCAGGTCGCGGAGATCTTCACCGAGGTCATCGTCGCGCCGGACTACGAGGAGGGCGCCCTCGACGCCCTCACCAAGAAGAAGAACATCCGCGTCCTGCGCGCCCCCGAGGCCCCGAGCGCTCCGGTCGAGGTGAAGCCGATCGACGGCGGCGCCCTCCTCCAGGTCACCGACCGTCTCCAGGCCGAGGGCGACGACCCGGCCACCTGGACGCTGGCCACCGGCGAGGCCCTGTCCGAGGCCGAACTGGCCGACCTGGCCTTCGCCTGGAAGGCGTGCCGCGCGGTGAAGTCCAACGCGATCCTGCTCGCCAAGGACGGCGCCTCCGTCGGCGTGGGCATGGGCCAGGTCAACCGCGTCGACTCCGCGAAGCTGGCGGTGGAGCGGGCGGGCGCCGAGCGCGCGGCCGGTTCCTACGCCGCCTCGGACGCGTTCTTCCCGTTCCCGGACGGCCTGGAGATCCTCACCGAAGCCGGAGTGAAGGCCGTGGTCCAGCCCGGCGGCTCGGTCCGTGACGAACTGGTCGTCGAGGCCGCCGAGAAGGCCGGCGTGACCATGTACTTCACCGGCACGCGGCACTTCTTCCACTGACGGCTGTCGTCCGCCCGGCCGCTCATACCGGCGGCCGGGCGGAGGTGCCCTACTTGTCCACCTCGTACTGGCCGGTCTCCAGGAAGTGCCGCAGTTCCTCCGGCGTACCGTCGATGACCTCTTCCGCGGCCGCGCGCAGCGCGTCGCTGATGTCCGGATCGGCCAGCATCCGCGCGACGGCGACGCGGTCGTCCTCGGCCTGCGCGAGCCGGTAGCCGGTCTCCAGCCAGGTGCGGAGCTTTTCGGGGGTGGGCGCGTCGAGGAGTGCGTAGATCTCCTGCTTGACGCGCTTTCCGGCGTAGGGCTTGCCCAGGATCGTGAAGAGGGTGACCCGGTCGTCCTCGTACTGGGCGAGCCGGTAGCCGGTTTCGAGGAAGGCGCGGGCGGCTTCCGGAGTGCCTGCTTCGAGGGCTTCGGTGGCTTCGCGTATGACGCCCTTGCCGGAGTCGGGTTTGCCGAGGATGGTGAAGATGGCGACCCGGTCGTCCTCGAACTGCGCGAGCCGGTAACCGGTCTTGAGGAACTCGCGCATGTCCTCCACGGTGCCGTCGAGGGCCTCGTTCGCCTCCCGCTCGACGCCCCTGCCGGAGTCCGGGTCGGCCAGGATGCGGGCGATGGCGGCGCGCAGCTCCTCCTCCGACATCTCGTCCACCGGTGTACCGGGGTCGTCCGTGGCGGCCGGCGCCGTGACGGCGACGGGAGCCGGCGCCGAGTCCGCGGCAAACGCCGGACCGGTGAGGAGGAGGGCCGGCGTGAGCGCAGTGGCGGCCACCGCCAGAACACCGCGGGTCAGTCTCATGCGTGAACCTACCTGTGGGGTGTGGGCTTTCACGGAAGACGGCGACTGCCGTCGTCCGACATCCTTGCACCGCCCCGGGCCGGAGATCACTGCCGGATACAGGCAGTCCTGACGCCCCGTCATTGCCGGAACTGCCCGCCGCGTGTCGGTCACCGGCCGGCGGTCCTGCGCGAAGGATGTGTCCCGGCAATGCGGGTGAGAGCAACGCGCCCACATCCCGGCCGCATGCCCGTTGAACCCCTGTTTATCGCATCTTGATCCCGGCTTCCTACGATCGTCCGGCCGACCGCTGGTGCGCTGTAGAGCACGATCCGAACTCACCTGGGGGAACGACATGCTCCGCATTCACTTCACCGATGTGGATCTGGCCAGGACCCGGCTCGCCCCCGCCCCGGACCCGCTCTTCGAGGTCACCGCGAGTCTGCACCGGTTCCAGTCCCGGCGGGGGCGGTGGGCCTACGCCGGGTGGTACCGCGCGGCACGGCAGCGGATACGGGAGAAGGAACTGGAGCGTGCCGTGCGGAGTGTGCTGCTGCCCCTGTACCCGAGAGCCGCCTACTTCCCGGACTTCCTCACCCCGGTCGACGCCGTGAACGGTCTGGAGGCGGGCGTGGAGGCGATCCTGGCCACGCCGGCGGCCCGGGTCAGGGAGGAGATCGGCATCCTCGACCGGACCGTCGGAGCACCCGCCTGGAGCCGGCAACTGGGCGAGTACACGGTGCGCAAGGAGCTGGCGGGGGTGCTGCGCGCGTACCACGAGACCGTCGTCCTCCCCCACCGGGAGCAGGTCCAGGCGCGCATCGAGGCCGAGCGGGCGGCACGGTGCCGCGGGCTGCTCGACGGCGGGGTGGAGGGCATGCTCGCCGGACTCGGCCCCATGCTGCGCTGGCGCCCGCCCGTCCTGGAGGTCGCCTACCCCCGGCAGGCGGAGGACCGGGACCTCCATCTGAACGGCCGCGGGCTCACGCTGGTCCCGTCGTACTTCAACTGGGGCGAGCCGGTCGCCTACGCCGACCCCGGGCTGCCTCCCGTGCTCTGGTACTCGTTGCTGCACGAGCCCGAGGCCCGCAGACCGGTTGCCGACGACCCCGGGCGGTCCCTGACGAATCTGCTCGGGCGTGCCCGCGCGGTCGCCCTGCACGCGGCGTCCGGCGGCGCCACGACCGGTGAGATCGCCCGCGCCGCCGGCGTCTCCGCCTCGGCCGCGAGCAGACACGCCACCGCGCTGCGCGACGCGGGCCTCGTCACCACGGTCCGCAACGGCCCGACCGTGCTGCACACCCTCACCCCCGCGGGCGCCTCCGTGCTGCGCGCGGCCCTGCGGACGGCGGCGGACCGGGGCACCACGGGAACTCCCGCGTGAGCCGACGCGCGCGCCGGCCGCGACCACGCGCAAGGGCCGTGTCCCCCGGGTACGGGTGGGACACGGCCCTTGCGGCGGTGAACGGCGGGTATCCGCTCAGGGGTTCAGTACCTCGGTCGCCTGAACCATTCCGCGCTGGTCCGCTTGGCCGCGAAGACGATCACCAGGATCGAGACGATCATGATGACCAGGCCGAGGCCGTACAGGGCGAGCGAGAAGATGCCGCTGACGATCGCGAACGAGGCGTACACGATCGAGCAGACCCGGACACCGTTGCCGCCCTTGGCGTACTGCAGCAGCAGCACCAGGCCGAGGATCGCGAAGACGGCGGCCAGGCCGAGGAAGAAGACGACGACGCCCTTGCCCAGGTCGGCGTAGCGCTCGGCCTCGGCGTCACCGGTGATGCCGGCCTCGAGCATCGTCTCGTCCCACTCGCCCAGCGCCTTGCCGTAGGCGGCCGCGATCAGGACGTGGGCCACGGCGATGACGGCCAGCAGGATCTGCGCGGCGCGCGTGATGCCGGGCATCTGGGTGGGGACGTAACCGCCGCCGTACGGCTGGGACACCGGCGGGGCGGAGGGGTAGCCGTAGCCCTGCTGCGGGGCGCCGGGCTGCTGGGGGTAGCCGTAGCCGGGGCCCGCCGGGGGCTGCTGGGGCGGCTGCCCGTAAGGGTTGTTCGGGTCGCCGAAACTCATGGCGGTTCTTCCTCCGTTTGCGCTCCAGGTGCGGGGACGACGCGAGGGCCGGCGCGGAGGAAGTTCTACAGGTGCGGTCCGTCCCCCCGGTTCTGCCCGCGGCACCGTGCCACTCATCGTTCTTGACCGTTCCTTTCCTTGTCCAGCCGTACGCCGTATGTGTTGTGCAAGTGCAACATCACTGATCTTGGGCGGATTCGGACGGAAGGGCCCGGAGAGAGGGCCGCGTGCGCGGCCGTGGCCCGGAATGCGGGCTGATTGGAACCCGGGCCCGGTCATCCGCGAGGATGGGGCCATGACCGCCCAGATTCTCGATGGCAAGGCCACCGCAGCCGAGATCAAGTCCGATCTGACCGCCCGTGTGGCGGCGCTGAAGGAGAAGGGCGTCACGCCCGGCCTCGGCACGATCCTCGTGGGGGACGACCCCGGCAGCCAGAAGTACGTCGCAGGCAAGCACCGTGACTGTGCCCAGGTGGGCATCGCCTCCATCCAGCGCGAACTGCCGGGAACGGCCACGCAGGAGGAGATCGAGGCGGTCGTCAAGGAACTGAACGAGGACCCCGCCTGCACCGGCTACATCGTCCAGCTGCCGCTTCCCAAGGGCATCGACGAGAACCGCATCCTCGAACTGATGGACCCGGAGAAGGACGCCGACGGCCTCCACCCGATGAACCTCGGCCGTCTCGTCCTCAACGAGCCGGCCCCCCTGCCCTGCACCCCCAACGGCATCATCACCCTGCTCCGCCGCCACGGCGTGGAGATCAAGGGCGCCGAGGTCGTGGTCGTCGGACGCGGGGTGACCATCGGCCGTCCGATGCCGCTGCTGCTCACCCGGCGCAGCGAGAACGCCACCGTGACCCAGTGCCACACCGGCACCCGTGACCTCGCGGCTCATCTCCGGCGGGCGGACATCATCGTGGCCGCGGCCGGCAGCGCCCATCTGATCCGTCCCGAGGACGTCAAGCCGGGCGCCGCCGTCCTCGACGTCGGTGTCTCCCGCAGCGCCGAGGGCAAGATCGTGGGCGACGTCCACCCGGGCGTCGCCGAGGTGGCCGGCTGGGTCGCTCCGAACCCCGGCGGTGTGGGTCCCATGACCCGGGCCCAGCTGCTGGTCAACGTGGTCGAGGCGGCGGAGCGCAGTGTCGGCTGAGCAGAACGCCTCCGACGCCCCGGACGTCACCGACGCCACCGGGGCGCCGGAGCGGCCCGAGGACGTCACGGTCCGCGATCCCGTCAGCGCGCCCGACGCGGAGGGCCGGCCGCGCCGCACCACCCGCCGGTTCCCGCTGTTCACCCGGGACACCGCGCGCCCCGAGGGCGGCGGCAGGGCGGCGCCGGGCGACGCCCCCGCGCCCGCCCGTCAGTGGCCGATCCTGGCCGTGCTGCTCACGGTCGGACTGGGGCTGCTGGTGACCGCGGTGGACCAGTTCCGGCTCGGCACCCTGCTGGTGGGCGTGGCCCTGGTGGCCGGGGCCCTGCTGCGCTGGCTGGTGCCGGACGTGGGCATGCTGGCCGTGCGCTCCCGCTTCACGGACATCGTCACGTACGGCGGGCTGGGTCTGGGCATCGTGCTGCTGGCGCTGATGGTCCAGCCGGAGCCGAAGGTGAGGATTCCGTTCCTGGCGGACCTGCTGCACTTCACGATCAGCGGTTGAGCCGGCGGACCGACGCGGAATCGCCGCGAACGGCGGCCCGTCCACACCCCCGTGAGAGGACGGGCCGCCGCCGTGCACCACACTCCTGCACGGCGAAGTGCCTGTTCAACGGCTGTCCGGCCGCTGTGGCACGGAAGTGACCGTTCCGCTACGTCCCCCGGAATCCTCGTACAGGCCTGCGATGCCGTCACGACGTGTCCGCGACAGATGGGTGTCGGTCTGTGTCGATGTATTGACAAGTTCGGGGATGTACGACGAAGTAGGGGGACGGTGGGGTCAGCATGAACAATGGGGACAGTCCCGGACATCCCGCTCACCAGTTCCGGGTTCTGTTCGGTCGAGGGGGCGACCGATGGGACACTGGAGCGCAAGCAGGCAGGCGTGCGACGTTGCACGCCTGCGGCCCTGATGCTCCCGTGCGCCCCCACCCCGGGAACTGAGACCCTTCCCTGTGGCATCCCTGTGGGTAGCAGGACGGGGACTCGGCAGAGGGCACCATGCGCGAGGGAAGAACCAGCACGAACCGGGGGGAAGAGGGGGGAAGCAATGCCTCGTTGGAAGGCCTTGCCGGATGAGCTCGATCCGCAGATCAGGGAGTTCACGAGCCAGCTCAGGCGGGTTGTGGACCGCAGTGGGCTGAGCGTCGCGTCGGTCTCCGACCGCACGGGCTACAGCAAGACGTCCTGGGAGCGATATCTGAACGGCCGGCTGCTCGCGCCCAAGGGGGCGATCGTGGCCCTGGCCGAGGTCACCGGGACCAACCCGATGCACCTCACGACCATGTGGGAGCTCGCCGAGCGCGCCTGGAGCCGCTCGGAGATGCGGCACGACATGACCATGGAGGCGATCCGGATCTCGCAGGCGCGTGCCGCGCTGAGCGAGCTGTCCGGGCCGTCGGGCGGCAGGTCCCGCAAGGGCGGGGCCGCGGTCCGTCCGGGTGTCGCGGGACCGGCCGGTGTCGCGCCGAGCGTGCCGCCGCAGCCGACGGCCTCGGACGTACGCGACGCCGTCGGCGGTGCCCGGGAGGACGGCGCGTCCGGCAACTCCTGGGGCGTCTCCGGGCCCGCCGGGTCGCAGCCGGGCCGTCGCGGCCCCGGTGCCGCGACCGCACCGCCCGCCGGTGGCGGCCGTACGCCGGGAGCGCACGGCGCGCCGCCCCGGGGCACGTCCGGTCACGGCCGCTCGGGAGGCTCCGGCCGCTCCGGCGGCAAGAAGCGGACGTCGACGTTCATCGCCGGTGCGGTGGGGGCGCTGGTCCTGGTCGCCGCGGCGTTCTACGTCGTCGGGACCGAGGGCGACAAGAAGAAGGACGAGTCGCAGAAGTCCCCGTCGCCCACCGTGACCACCGACGCGAACCTGCCCCCGGGTGTGGAGTGCAGCGGCGCGAGCTGCGACGGCAAGGACGCGGAGGTCATGGGGTGCAGCGGTGACCTCGTCACCACGTCGCAGACCGGGACCGTCGGCACCACCACGGTGGAGGTCCGCTACAGCAAGACGTGCGGCGCGGCCTGGGGACGCATCACCCAGGCCACGCAGGGCGACACCGTCGAGATCACCGCGGGCACGTCGAAGCAGAGCGACACCATCTCCGCGGCCGGTGACACGGTCACGTACACGATGATGGTGCCGGTCAAGAGCGCGACCGAGGCGAAGGCCTGCGTGACCCTGGCCGCGTCCGGCGAGAAGGGCTGCGCCGAGTAGGACGCGCCGCGTGTGGGCCGTACGGGCCCATATGTGTGGGGGATTCGTGGGGACGTGAATGGGGGCGCGAAAGGCGGGCACGCGGAGAATACCCCCACGGGAGTCCGGCACGGTCGGTCCCCGACGGCGGCCGCCCCGCCCCCACCTCTCCCGGACGGAGCGGCCGCCCCTTTTGCGCCCTCCCGGATACCCGAGTACGCGTACGGTCACTCTGTGGGGCGGGCCACAGGGAGCCCGGCCGTCTGCGGTCACGGATGCGCGATAGCCTGACCGCTGGATCTCTCTTGACGCCAAGAGATCGATCATCCGAACCGATGATCGATCATCGTGGACGCCGGTCACGAGCCGGAGCGGGATCCCGCACCCCGGGGCAGGGACCGCCCCACCGCCAGCTGTCATACGGAGAACGCCATGACCCGCACTCCCGTGAACGTCACCGTCACCGGCGCGGCCGGCCAGATCGGTTACGCCCTGCTCTTCCGCATCGCCTCCGGCCAGCTGCTCGGCGCGGACGTGCCGGTCAAGCTGCGCCTGCTGGAGATCACCCCGGCGCTCAAGGCCGCCGAGGGCACCGCCATGGAGCTGGACGACTGCGCGTTCCCGCTCCTGCAGGGCATCGACATCACGGACGACCCGAACGTGGCCTTCGACGGCGCCAACGTCGGCCTCCTCGTGGGCGCCCGTCCGCGCACCAAGGGCATGGAGCGCGGTGACCTCCTGGAGGCCAACGGCGGCATCTTCAAGCCGCAGGGTCAGGCCATCAACGCCCACGCCGCGGACGACATCAAGGTCCTGGTCGTCGGCAACCCGGCCAACACCAACGCCCTGATCGCCCAGGCCGCCGCCCCGGACGTGCCCGCCGAGCGGTTCACCGCCATGACCCGCCTGGACCACAACCGCGCGCTGACCCAGCTCTCGAAGAAGACCGGCGTCCCGGTCTCCGAGATCAAGAAGCTGACGATCTGGGGCAACCACTCCGCCACCCAGTACCCGGACATCTTCCACGCCACCGTCGCCGGCAAGAACGCCGCCGAGGTCGTGAACGACGAGAAGTGGCTGGCCGAGGACTTCATCCCGACCGTCGCCAAGCGCGGCGCCGCGATCATCGAGGCCCGAGGCGCCTCGTCGGCCGCCTCCGCCGCCAACGCCGCCATCGACCACGTGTACAGCTGGGTCAACGGCACCGACGAGGGCGACTGGGTCTCCATGGGCATCCCGTCCGACGGCTCCTACGGCGTGCCGGAGGGTCTCATCTCCTCCTTCCCGGTCACCGTCAAGGACGGCACGTACGAGATCGTCCAGGGCCTGGAGATCAACGACTTCTCCCGCGCCCGCATCGACGCCTCCGTCAAGGAGCTCGAGGAGGAGCGCGAGGCGGTCCGCGGCCTCGGGCTCATCTGATCCGACCCGCCCAGGGTTTCGGGCCCCGTACCGGTTCCGCCGGTGCGGGGCCCGCGGCGTTCAGCGGGACACCCGTCGTTCTCGAACCAGTGCGCCTTCTTGAACCAGTGCGCTCTGGGGGATCTGTGGCGGTTTCTCCTTCGATTCAGTGACTCGGCGCACTTCAGGCCATGAATTCGGCATGCATTCAGGGCCCCCGGGCAGGAGCACCCGGTCCCGTGGATGACACCTGTGTGATGCACGGACGCTGAACAGGAACGGAAGGCAGTCACCGATCATGGCGGACAGTACAGAACTTCGGGTGCGCGGCACCATCCACGCGGGGGGCGAGTGGCGGGCCGCCGTCTCCGGGGCCACCCGCGAGATCCTCGACCCCGCGGACGCCCTGCCGTTCGCCGTGGTCGCCGAGGGCGACGAGAAGGACACCGACCTCGCGGTGGCCGCCGCGCGACGCGCCTTCGACGAGGGGCCGTGGCCGCACACACCCGTCGCCGAACGGGCCGCACTGCTGCGCCGCGTGGCCGAACTGCTGGTGCGCGACCGCGAGGAACTCGGTCTGCTGGAGAGCCGGGACGCCGGCAAGACCGTCGAGGAAGGCCGCGTCGACATCGACTGCGTCGCCGACGCCTTCCGCTACTTCGCCGACCTCGTCGCCGGGGAGGCCCCCGGACGGGTCGTCGACGCGGGCTCGCCCGACATCCACAGCGTCGTCGTGCACGAGCCGGTCGGCGTCTGCGCGCTGATCACGCCCTGGAACTACCCGCTGCTGCAAGCCAGTTGGAAGATCGCACCGGCACTCGCGGCCGGCAACACCTTCGTGGTCAAGCCCAGCGAGATCACCCCGCTCACCACCGTCGCCCTCATCGACCTGCTGATCGAGGCCGGGCTGCCCGCCGGCGTCGCCAACATCGTCACCGGTCCCGGCCACACCGTCGGTGCCCGGATGGCCGAGCACCCCGACGTCGACCTCGTCTCCTTCACCGGTGGTCTGGTCAGCGGCACGAAGGTCGCCCAGGCCGCCGCCCCGAGCGTGAAGAAGGTCGCCCTCGAACTGGGCGGCAAGAACCCCAACGTCGTCTTCGCCGACGCCTGCGCCACCGAGGAGGGCTTCGACACCGCCGTCGACCAGGCCCTCAACGCGGCCTTCATCCACAGCGGCCAGGTCTGCTCCGCGGGTGCGCGGCTCATCGTCGAGGAGTCGGTCCGCGACCGCTTCGTCGCCGAACTCGCCCGCCGTGCCGGACGGATCAGGCTCGGCCGCGGCACCGAGGACGGCGTCGAGTGCGGGCCGCTGGTCTCCGCACAGCAGCGCGCGAAGGTCGAGGCGTACGTCGAGTCCGCGCTCCAGGAGGGCGCGGAGCTGCGCTGCGGCGGCAAGCGGCCCGAGCCGTCCGCCGAACGCCCCGAGGCCGGCTACTTCTACGAGCCGACCGTCCTCGACCGCTGCCACCGCGAGATGCGCGTCGTGCGCGAGGAGGTCTTCGGGCCGGTCCTCACCGTCGAGACCTTCCGCACCGAGGACGAGGCCGTCGCCCTCGCCAACGACACCGAGTACGGACTCGCCGGCGCCGTATGGACCGCCGACGCGGGCCGTGCCCGGCGCGTGGCCGGACGGCTGCGCCACGGCACCGTATGGATCAACGACTTCCACCCCTACCTCCCCCAGGCGGAGTGGGGCGGCTTCGGCAGGAGCGGAGTCGGCCGCGAACTCGGCCCGGCCGGACTCGCCGAGTACCGCGAGACCAAGCACGTCTACCAGAACCTGGCACCCAAGCCGGTGCGCTGGTTCACGGGCTGAGCCCGCGGACCGCCGGGCGGTGTCCCCGCACCGCCCCGCTCCCAGCGGCACCGCCGCCCTCCGGCGGTACCGCTGCCTCCACGAGTACCGCTCGTCGCGCCGCGCACGACACATCTGTCCCGAGTCCCCGGAGGAGTACCACCCAGATGACCGCTCACACCCCAGAACGCGCACATGAGTACGACTACGTCGTCATAGGCGGCGGCACCGCCGGATCCGTCATCGCCTCCCGGCTGACGGAGAACCCGGACGTGACCGTCGCCGTCATCGAGGGCGGCCCCAGCGACGTCGGCCGGGACGACGTGCTGACCCTGCGCCGCTGGATGGGCCTGCTCGGCGGCGAACTGGACTACGACTACCCCACCACCGAGCAGCCGCGGGGCAACTCGCACATCCGGCACAGCCGCGCCCGCGTCCTCGGCGGCTGCTCCTCGCACAACACGCTCATCGCCTTCAAGCCGCTGCCGTCCGACTGGGACGAGTGGGAGGCGGCCGGCGCCGAGGGCTGGGGCGCGGTGCCGATGGAGGCGTACTACGCCCGCCTCAAGAACAACATCGTGCCGGTCGACGAGAAGGACCGGAACGCCATCGCCCGCGACTTCGTCGACGCCGCGCAGACGGCCCTCGAGGTCCCCAGGATCGAGGGCTTCAACAAGAAGCCGTTCTCCGAGGGCGTCGGCTTCTTCGACCTGGCCTACCACCCGGAGAACAACAAGCGCTCGTCGGCGTCGGTGGCCTACCTCCACCCGGTGATGGACGAGCGCCCCAACCTCACGATCCTGCTGGAGACCTGGGCGTACCGGCTGGAGCTGAACGGCACGCGCGCCGAAGGCGTCCACGTGCGCACCAAGGACGGCGAGGAGATCCTGGTCAGGGCGCGCAACGAGGTCGTGCTGTGCGCCGGTGCCGTCGACTCGCCCCGGCTGCTGCTGCACTCCGGCATCGGCCCCAGGGCCGACCTCGAGGCACTCGGCATACCCGTGGCGCTCGACCTGCCCGGCGTCGGCGAGAACCTGCTCGACCACCCCGAGTCGGTGATCGTCTGGGAGACGAACGGACCCCTCCCGGAGAACTCCGCGATGGACTCCGACGCCGGACTGTTCGTGCGCCGCGACCCGGAACACGCGGGCCCCGACCTGATGTTCCACTTCTACCAGATCCCGTTCACGGACAACCCGGAGCGACTGGGCTACCGGCGGCCGGAGTTCGGCGTCTCCATGACCCCGAACATCCCCAAGCCGAAGAGCCGTGGCCGGCTCTACCTCACCAGCGCCGACCCGGACGTCAAACCCGCCCTCGACTTCCGCTACTTCACCGACGAGGACGACTACGACGGCCGCACCCTCGTCGACGGCATCCGCATCGCCCGCGAGATCGCGAAGACCGAACCGCTCGCACACTGGCTCAAGCGCGAGGTGGCCCCCGGACCGGACATCACCGGCGACGAGGAACTCGGCGAGTACGCCCGCAAGGCCGCCCACACCGTCTACCACCCGGCGGGCACCTGCAGGATGGGCGCGGCCGACGACGAACAGGCCGTCGTCGACCCCGAACTGCGGATCCGCGGCCTGGAGGGCATCCGCATCGCGGACGCCTCCGTCTTCCCGACCATGACCGCAGTCAACCCGATGATCGGCGTCCTCATGGTCGGCGAGCGCGCCGCCGACCTGATCGGTGGTGCCGCGTGACCACCACCGACACCACGACCGGCACCACCACCACCCCCGTCTTCTCCGTCGACGGACTCTGGAAGGTCTTCGGCCCCAAGGCCGACCGCGTCCCCGGCGACCCGGACCTCGCCGCCCTCGACCCGGCCGAACTGCGCGCCCGCACCGGCTGCACGGCCGCGGTGCGCGACGTGAGCTTCGACGTCCGCAAGGGCGAGGTCTTCGTCGTCATGGGTCTGTCCGGATCCGGCAAGTCCACGCTGGTGCGCTGTCTGACCCGGCTGATCGAACCGACCGCGGGCACCATCGCCATCGACGGCGAGGACGTCCGCGCCATGGACAAGGCCCGGCTGCGCGAACTGCGCCGGCACCGCGCCGCCATGGTCTTCCAGCACTTCGGTCTGCTGCCGCACCGCACCGTCCTCGACAACGTCGCGTACGGCCTGGAGATCCAGGGCGTGGGCAAGGCGGAACGCCGTGAGAAGGCCGCCCAGGTCGTCGCCAAGGTCGGTCTGGAGGGCATGGAACAGCGCAGGCCCGCCCAGCTCTCCGGCGGCCAGCAGCAGCGTGTGGGGCTCGCCCGCGCCCTCGCCGTCGACCCCGAGGTCCTCCTCTTCGACGAGCCGTTCAGCGCGCTCGACCCGCTGATCCGGCGCGACATGCAGGAGGAGGTGATCCGGCTGCACCGCGAGGAGGGCCGCACGATGGTCTTCATCACCCACGACCTCCAGGAGGCCCTCAAACTCGGCGACCGGATCGCCCTGATGCGCGACGGCCGCGTGGTCCAGCTGGGCACGCCCGAGGAGATCGTCGGCTCACCCGCCGACGACTACGTCCGCGAGTTCGTCCGCGACGTCCCGCGCGAACAGGTCATGACCGTCCGTACCGCCATGCGGCCCGGGGACTGCGGCGGCCCCGAGCACCCGGGCTCCCTCGCGCCCGACACCGTGGTCTCCGCCGCCATCGAGACGGTCGCCCGCACCGGCCGCCCTGTCTGCGTCGTCGAGGACGGCCGCTGCCTGGGCCAGGTCGGCGACACCGACCTCCTGCGGGTCGTCGCCGGCATCGGCGGCAGCCCGGCGAAGGAGGCCGCCTGATGAGCACCGGCGTCAGAACCATCGCCCGGCCCTCCGTCACGGCCTCCGGGACCGCACGGGGGTGGCGCATATGAGTGCCGTCACCACCCCCGCCCCGCCCTCCCCGTCCATGGAACCGGCCGAGGAAGAGACCTCGGGAGCGTCCCGCGCCCGGCCGGCCCACCCGCTGCTGCGCCTCCTGCTCCCGCTGGCCGTCGCCGCGGTCGTGCTCGTGCCGGTCGCCGCGGCCCTCTGGGGCAGCGGAGCCTGGCCGTCCGACCTGACCGTCGACGTCAAGACACCGCTGGACGACGCCTACGCCTGGGTCGTGCGCAACCGGGAGACCAACCCGGTCTTCCTCTACTTCCTGCTCCACCTGAGCAACTGGGCCGACGACTCCGTCAGCTGGATGACGGACCTGCTGCTGACCGTCGGCTGGTTCCCCGTGACGGTGGCGGCGGTCCTGTTCTCCTGGCGCGTCGGCGGGCTGCAGAGCCGGCGCGGAACCAAGCTCGCCGCCGTCACGCTGGGCTCCTTCGCGCTGTGCGGCGTGCTCGGCATGTGGGAAGCCACCATGGAGACCCTCGCCCTCATGGCGGTCGCGGTCACCGTGTCCGCGGTCATCGGCGGCCTGCTCGGCCTGGGCGGCGGACTGTCGGACCGCTTCCAGAAGATCCTGCGCCCGGCACTGGACACCATGCAGATCATGCCGGCGTTCGCCTACCTGCTGCCGCTGGTGCTGCTGTTCGGCATCGGTGTGCCCTCCGCGCTGATCGCCACGATCATCTACGCCGCCCCGCCCATGGCCCGGCTCACCGCGCTCGGCCTGCGCGGCGCCGACGCGGGTGTGATGGAGGCCGCCAAGTCCCTGGGCGCGAGTCCGTGGCAGCGGCTGGCGACCGCACGGCTGCCGCTGGCCCGCAGGGAGATCCTGCTCGGCCTCAACCAGACGATCATGATGGCCCTGTCCATGGTCACCATCGCCTCCGTGGTCGGCGCCGGCGGCCTCGGCGAGGAGGTCTTCCAGGCCCTGTCCACGGTCGACGTCGGCGAGGCACTCGCCGCGGGCATCCCGATCGTCCTGCTGGCCGTCTGGCTGGACCGTGTCACCGCCGCCGCGGGCGACCGGCTCGGCGAGGGATCCGGCCCGTCCCCGCTCCGGCTGCTGCACGGATGGCGCGGCTGGAGCCTGACGGCCGGTGTGGGCGCCGTGGTCGCGACCACGGGCGCCCTGCTGCTCATCGAGGAGTGGCCCGAGTTGTGGGTCGTGGACATCTCCGAGCCGGTCAACCGGGCCATGGGCTGGTTCACCAGCCATCTCGCCGAGGGCGTGCCCGTCCTGGGCGGCACCCGCACCTGGGCCGACGGCTTCACCACCTGGGTGCTCGACCCGCTCCGCGACGGCCTGACCGCCACCCCGTGGTGGCTCCTGGTGCTGCTCGCCGCGGCGCTGGGCCTCCTGGCGGGCGGCTGGGGCGCCATGGCCACGGCCGGCTTCTCCATGGCCGGTCTGGGCGTCATCGGCGTGTGGGACAACTCCCTCGACACCCTGTCGCAGGCCATCGCGGGTGTCGTCGTCACCCTCGTCCTCGGCTTCGTCATCGGCGTGGCCGCCGCCCGGGTCCCGGTGGTGGAGCGGCTGCTGCGGCCGGTGCTCGACACCATGCAGACCCTGCCGCAGTTCATCTACCTGATCCCGGTGGTGGCCCTGTTCAACGTGGGCCGCTCCGCCGCCGTCGCGGCGGCGGTGCTCTACGCGCTGCCCGCCGTCGTCCGGATCACCGCGCAGGGCCTGCGCCAGGTCGACCCCGCGGCGCTGGAGGCCTCCCGCTCCCTGGGTGCCGGCACCTTCCAGCAGATCCGTCAGGTGCAGGTGCCGCTGGCCCGGCCGGCGCTCATGCTCGCCCTCAACCAGGGCGTCGTCCTCGTCCTCGCCATGGTCATCGTCGGCGGCTTCGTCGGCTCCGGCGCCCTCGGCTACGACGTCGTCTACGGCCTGCAGAAGAGCGCTCTGGGCACCGGTCTGACCGCCGGCGTCGCGATCGTGCTCCTCGGTCTCGTCCTGGACCGCACGACCCAGCGCACCCGCGAGACGACCGGCTCGCCCTGACCCTCACCCCGGCGCCCCGCGGGGCCGCGGCCCCGCACCCGACCCGGCACCGACCGTCCGACCACAACCCGACCGAAACGAGACATCGCTCATGCGGAGGAACACCATGAACAACTCGCACGCCCAGCCCGGCAGAGGCAGAAAGCACCTCGTCCGGGCCGCCGCCGTCGCCCTCGGCCTCACCACGCTGAGCGCCTGCGGCGCCGCCGAGACCGGCTCCTCGTCGTCCAAGGGCTCCTCCGACAAGGTCACCATCGCCGTGCCGTCGTGGGTCGGCGCGGAGGCCAACGCCGCTGTCGCCCAGTACATCCTCGAGAACGAGCTGGACACCAAGGCCGAACTCACCCAGCTCGACGAGTCGGTCGCCTTCGACGCCCTCAACAGCGGCAAGGTCGACGCCATCCTGGAGGACTGGGGCGGCGCCCCGAAGAAGGTCGACCTCTACGTCAACGACAAGAAGACCGTCGTCGAGGGCGGCGACCTCGGCGTGGTCGGCCACATCGGCTGGTTCGTGCCGAAGTACCTGGCCGACGAGCACCCGGACATCACCGAGTGGAAGAACCTCAACAAGTACAAGGACCTCTTCAAGACCGCCGAGAGCGGCGACAAGGGCCAGCTCCTCGAGGGTTCGCCGTCGTACACCACCAACGACGACGCGATCATCAAGAACCTCGACTTGGACTACAAGACGGTCTACGCCGGCTCCGAGGCCGCCCAGATCACCCAGATCCGGGAGAACTACAAGGCCAAGAAGCCGTTCATCAGCTACTGGTGGACCCCGCAGTGGCTGAACGCCCAGCTCGACCTGGTGGAGGTGAAGCTGCCCGAGTACAAGGAGGGCTGCGACGCCGATCCCGAGAAGGTGGCCTGCGCCTACGCCCAGACCCCGCTGCAGAAGTACTTCAACGCCGACTTCGCCGAGGACGGCGGTGACGCGGCCCAGTTCCTGAAGAACTTCAACTGGACCGCCGAGCAGCAGAACGAGGTCGCCGCGATGATCGCGGGCGAGAAGATGAGCTCGAAGGCCGCCGCCGAGAAGTGGGTCAAGGCCAACGAGGACGTCTGGAAGAAGTGGCTGCCCTGACCTGACACGAGCGGCCCGGATCCGACACGAGTGGCCCCTCTCTCACCCGGCGGTGAGCGAGGGGCCCTCGTCGTCCCACGGCGCAGGGCCGTCAGTGGCGCCGTCCCGGCTGGTAGTGGCCCGGCGTCATCCGACACGTCACACCGAACCGGTTCCACGCGTTGATCACCGTGATCGCCGCGACCAGCTGGGACAGCTCCGCCTCGTCGAACCGCTTGGCGGCCCGCTCGTACACCTCGTCGGGCACGAAGCCCTCGGTCAGCACGGTGACGGCCTCCGTCAGCTCGATCGCCGCGAGCTCCTTGTCCGTGTAGAAGTGCCGCGACTCCTCCCACGCGGCGAGCTGCACGATCCGCTCCACGCTCTCGCCCGCCGCGAGCGCGTCCTTGGTGTGCATGTCGAGGCAGAAGGCACAGTGGTTGATCTGGGAGGCACGGATCTTCACCAGCTCGTAGAGCGTGGGGTCCAGGCCCTTCCTGGCGGCGGAGTCCAGCCGGATCATCGCCTTGTACACCTCGGGGGCGTGCCGGGCCCACTCCAGCCGGACGGGCGGCTCGGCGGCGTACGTCGTGGTCGTCTCGTGGTCGGTCATGCCTCGACCCTAGGAGCGGGGCAGCCCAGGAGTATGGTCCATTTCCATGATAGAACGCCGGGCCACTTCACGAGGCGGTCTGCAGGGCATCGACCTCCATCTCGAGCCGGCAGGACCCGGCCTGCGCCGCGGCCTGACCGACGCCCTGCGCGAGGCCGTCCGCACCGGCCGGCTCTCCCCGGGCACCCGGCTGCCCTCCTCCCGCTCCCTCGCCGGCGACCTGGGCATCGCCCGCAACACCGTCGCCGACGCCTACGCCGACCTGGTCGCCGAGGGCTGGCTCACCGCCCGGCAGGGCTCCGGCACCCGCGTCGCCGACCGTGCGGTACCCGCGCCGCCCGCCCGTCCGGTCCCCCCGGGGCGCACACCCGGCCGGCTCCCGTACAGCCTCGTGCCCGGCAGCCCCGACCTCGCCTCCTTCCCCCGGGCGGAATGGCTCAAGGCCACCCGCCGCGCCCTCGCCGCCGCCCCTCACGACGCCTTCGGCTACGGCGACCCGCGCGGACGCCCCGAACTGCGCGCCGCCCTCGCGGACTACCTCGCCCGTGTCCGGGGCGTACGCGCCGACCCCGAACACCTCGTCGTCTGCGCCGGCTTCGCCCACGGCCTCCAGCTCCTCTGCGACGTCCTGCGGGCCCGAGGCGCCGACATCCTCGCCGTGGAGTCCTACGGCCTGGACGCCCACTGGGAGCTCGTGACCCGCGCCGGTCTGCGCACCGCACCGCTGCCCTTCGACGCCTCCGGCACCCGCACCGAGGACCCGGGCGAGGCGGGCGCGGTGCTCCTCAGCCCCGCCCACCAGTTCCCGCTGGGCGGCGCCCTGCGTCCTCGGCGCCGCGCCGCCGTGGTCGACTGGGCGCGCCGCACCGGCGGCCTGATCCTGGAGGACGACTACGACGGCGAGTTCCGCTACGACCGCCAGCCCGTCGGGGCGCTGCAGGACCTCGACCCCGGCCACGTGGTCTACCTCGGCACCGCCAGCAAGGCCCTCGCGCCCGGCCTGCGCCTGGGCTGGATGGTCCTGCCCCCGTCCGTGGTACCGGAGGTCGTCGCCCACGGCGCCGGGCGGTCCGTCGGCGTCGTCGAACAGCTCGCCCTCGCCGAGTTCCTCACCTCCGGCGCCTACGACCGCCACGTCCGTGCCGCCCGCCTGCGCTACCGCCGCCGCCGCGACGCCCTCGTCGAAGCCCTCGCCGAACGGGCACCCGACGTCCATGTCACCGGCATCGCGGCGGGCCTGCACGCGGTGCTGCGGCTCCCGCCCGGCACCGAACAGACCGTCGTCCAGGCGGCCACCTGGCAGGGCCTCGCCGTCCTCGGACTCTCCCGCTTCCGCCACCCCGACGCCGATGCCACCCCCGGCGACGGCCTGGTCGTCGGCTACGGAACACCGCCGGACCACGCCTGGACCGGCACCCTCGAGGCGCTGTGCAGGGCCCTGCCGTAGGACGCCGCGCAGAAAGTCGTGGGCGTGTGTCGATCCGGACCCGTCCCGTTCGACGTCCCTACGAGAAGCGCATCGCCGTACGGGGCGGGCGCGACAACCGACCGGGAGCACGGATGAACCAGCTACTGAGGGTCATGAACTTCAACGTCTCCAGTGACGGCATCGGCGCCGGTGAGCACCAGAGCCTGGAGAACCCGTTCGGCCTCCCCGGTGCCGAGAGGCTGTTCGCCTGGGCGGGCGCCACGGCCAGCTGGCCCAACCGCACCGATCCCGGAGGCACCCGCGGCCTCGACGACTACTTCACCCGCGACTTCGCCCGCAACATCGGCGCCGAGATCATGGGCCGCAACAAGTTCGGTCCCCAGCGCGGGCCCTGGCAGGACCACGACTGGCGCGGCTGGTGGGGGGACGAGCCCCCGTTCCGCACCCCGGTGTTCGTCATGACCCACCACGAGCGCCCGTCGTTCACGCTCTCCGACACCACGTTCCACTTCGTCGCCGGCAGCCCGCACACCGTCCTCGAGCGGGCGCGGGAGGCGGCGCAGGGCAAGGACGTCCGGCTCGGCGGCGGGGTCACCACCGTCCGGCAGTTCCTCGACGCCGACCTCGTCGACACCCTGCACGTGGCGGTCGCGCCGGTGAAGCTCGGCTCCGGCCTCCGCCTCTGGGAGTCGCCCGACGCACTGCTCGACCGCTTCCACCTGGAGGTCGTGCCCAGCCCGAGCGGCGTGACACACCACCTGTTCTGGCGAAAATGACATGAAAAGGCCTCCGGGCCGGGCGTGGGGGCGGGGGGCTCCTGTGCGTGCGCGGCGGACGGTCCCTAGGCTGTCCGCCGCGAGCCGGGGAGCGGGCCGAGGCCCCGGCGGACGGCGGAAACAGTCCAAGGGGGAGTCATGGCGGAGTCGCGGCGGCGGGTGCGGTCCAGCACCGTGGTGCTGGGCGGCATGGGGGTTCTCGCCGCGGCGCTGACCTCGTGCGGGTCGGATCCGGACCGGCGGTGCGTGGACCGGGACAGCTACGACTACATCAACGGCTACAAGGTCGTCGCCGACAAGAACTGCACGTCCTCCTCCTCCGGTTCGCTCGGCAGGGGCGGCACGTCCCGCACCGGCGACGCCGACTGGTACTACGACGCCGACGTCAGCGCCGGTTACGCCGACGACGGCACCTTCAGCCGCAGCGAGGCCGTCGACCGCGGCGGCTTCGGCTGCTCGGGCAGCGCCGGCGGCTGAGCGGACCATGGAACGGCGCACCATCGAGCCCCGCCCCGGCTGGCAGGAGACCGTCGAGGAGCAGGGGCTCATCTACCCGCTCACGCGCTACCCCGACGGATCCCTGCGCCCCTACTGGGACGAGAGCGCCTACTACGTCTTCTCCCTGGACGAGGTCGAGGCACTGGAGGAGGTCGTCGAGGAACTGCACTGCATGTGCCTCGCAGCGGCCGACCACATCGTCACCACCGGTCGCTTCGCCGACCTCGGCATCACCGATCCGCGGATCGCCGAAGCCGTCGCCGAGGCATGGCACCGGCGCGCCGAACTCCCCTCGCTCTACGGCCGGTTCGACCTCCGCTACGACGGGACGGGTCCGGCGAAGCTGCTGGAGTACAACGCCGACACCCCCACGTCCCTGGTGGAGGCCGCCTCGCCCCAGTGGTTCTGGATGGAGGAGCGCTTCCCCGGCGCCGACCAGTGGAACTCCCTCCACGAACGCCTCATCGACGCCTGGAAGAAGCAGGCCGCCCTCCTCCCGCCCGGCAGCCCCCTGTACTTCGCGCACTCCTCCGCCGACGAACTCGGCGAGGACCTCATGACCGTCGCCTACCTCAAGGAGACCGCCGAGCAGGCCGGCCTCGACACCGACTGGATCTCCATGGAGGAGATCGGCTGGGACCGTCTCTCCCGCCGCTTCGTCGACAACCGGCTCCGGTTCATCCGCAGCATCTTCAAGCTGTACCCCTGGGAATGGCTCACCACCGACCGCTTCGCCGACCACGTCCTCGCCACCCTCGACAACGGCGGGGGCACCGGCTCCACCCTGTGGATCGAACCCGCCTGGAAGATGCTGCTCAGCAACAAGGCCCTGCTGGCGATCCTCTGGGAGCTCCACCCCGGCCACCCCCATCTCCTGCCCGCCTACCTCGACGGCCCGCGGGAGTTGGCGGACAGCACCGGATGGGTCGCCAAGCCCCTGCTCGGCCGCGAGGGCGCCGGCGTGACCGTCCACCGGCGGGGGACCGCCCCCGTGCTCCGTGACGAACCCTGCTGCTACCAGCAGCTCGCCCCGCTGCCCGACTTCGACGGCAACCACGTCGTCCTCGGCACCTGGGTGGTCGAGGGCGAGTCGGCGGGCCTCGGTATCCGTGAGTCCTCGGGCCTGGTGACGGACGAGTACGCCCGCTTCCTGCCCCACGTGATCCTCTAGACGGGCTTCCGCCCGGCAGACGCCGTCGCCCGCATGGTGGACGCAGGCCTTTGACACTCCGTGCCGCCCGGGTACCCTGACGTCGGGCCGTGACTGGCGCGCTGGGATGGAGCAACCATCAGGAAGCGGCCCCCGCCCCCGCCACCCGGGGACCGGACATGTGCCGTGCGCCTGGGCCGTACCGTGAACGCTGAACGCCACGTCCGGAGGTCCCTCATGTCTGCCGAGCCCCTCTCCACCGCTTCCACAGCCTTCCGCTCCGCCCTCGACGTGATCCGCGCCGTCGAGCCGCGCGTCGCCGACGCCATCGGCCAGGAGGTCGCCGACCAGCGCGAGATGCTCAAGCTGATCGCCTCCGAGAACTACGCCTCCCCGGCCACCCTCCTCGCGATGGGCAACTGGTTCAGCGACAAGTACGCCGAGGGCACCATCGGCCGCCGCTTCTACGCCGGCTGCCGCAACGTCGACACCGTCGAGTCGCTCGCCGCCGAGCACGCCAAGGAGCTCTTCGGCGCCCGCCACGCCTACGTCCAGCCGCACTCCGGCATCGACGCCAACCTCGTCGCCTTCTGGTCCGTCCTCGCCCAGCGGGTCGAGCTGCCCGCCCTGGAGAAGGCCGGAGTCCGCCAGGTCAACGAGCTCTCCGACGCCGACTGGGCGGAACTGCGCCGCGCCTTCGGCAACCAGCGCATGCTCGGCATGTCCCTGGACGCCGGCGGCCACCTCACCCACGGCTTCCGCCCGAACATCTCCGGCAAGATGTTCGACCAGCGCTCCTACGGCACCGACCCGGCCACCGGCCTGATCGACTACGAGGCCCTGCGCGTCTCCGCCCGCGAGTTCAAGCCGCTGATCATCGTCGCCGGCTACTCCGCCTACCCCCGTCTGGTGAACTTCCGGATCATGCGCGAGATCGCCGACGAGGTCGGCGCCACGCTGATGGTCGACATGGCGCACTTCGCCGGTCTCGTCGCCGGCAAGGTCCTCACCGGCGACTTCGACCCGGTGCCGCACGCGCAGATCGTCACCACCACCACCCACAAGTCGCTGCGCGGCCCGCGCGGCGGCATGGTGCTGTGCGACGACTCCCTGAAGGACCAGGTCGACCGCGGCTGCCCGATGGTCCTCGGCGGTCCGCTGCCGCATGTCATGGCCGCCAAGGCCGTCGCCCTCGCCGAGGCCCGGCAGCCCGCCTTCCAGGACTACGCCCAGCGCATCGTCGACAACTCCCGCGCCCTCGCCGAGGGCCTGATGCGCCGCGGTGCCACCCTGGTCACCGGCGGCACCGACAACCACCTCAACCTGATCGACGTCGCCACCTCCTACGGCCTCACCGGCCGCCAGGCCGAGGCCGCCCTGCTCGACTCGGGCATCGTCACCAACCGCAACGCCATCCCCGCCGACCCCAACGGCGCCTGGTACACCTCCGGCATCCGCATCGGTACTCCCGCGCTGACCACGCGCGGCCTGGGCACCGCCGAGATGGACGAGGTCGCCGGCCTCATCGACCGCGTGCTCACCACCACGGAGCCCGGCACCACCAAGTCCGGGGCTCCCTCCAAGGCGGCCCACGTCCTCGACGCCAAGGTCGCCGACGAGATCTCCCGCCGAGCCACCGACCTGGTCGCCGGCTTCCCGCTCTACCCGGAGATCGACCTCGGCTGAGCGCCTCTTCCGCACGCGGCCCACGGCGGTCCGGTCACCCACCGGGCCGCCGCGCGCCGTCCTCAGGCGTCCAGCAGCTCCTGCCTCGGTCCCGGGTCGTCCTTCCGCCGGCCGAGGCGCGGCCACCGCGTCGCATACCGGCGCAGTACCAGAGCCGCCGCCGCTCCGGCCACCAGGCCCGGTATCGCCCACCACCAGTCGGCGCCGCCGCCCGTCGCCGCCGCGGCGCGGGTCTCGGGCGCCGCCGCAGCCGCCTCCTGGTCCGCCTCCGTCGCCGACGGTTCCGTCTCCCACGGTGCCGGGTAGATCCCGGAGCTCGCCGGCGAGCCCGTCGTCTCGCCCATCACGCCCAGCTCGAACAGGAACTTGTGCACGTCCGACGCGTGTTCGGCGCGGTGCCAGAGCCCGTTCGGCGACTCATGGAACTGCGACGCCGTGTGTATCCACACGTCCTGGCCCATTTCCCCCAGGAAGACCCGGTCCACGCGCCACGGCGTCACGTCGTGCACCAGCCATGTCACATTGATCATCCGGGCCGAGGCCGAGACCGCCTCCGGCGGCCGCTCACGGGTGCCCTCACCGACCGGGCCGAGCAGTCGCTCCAGCACGGCGTACTCCTTGTCGGCGTAGTACAGCGAGGCGGTCTCCTCGCTCTCCGGCGACACCACCAGCACGCTCGTCGGCCCCCCGGCGAAGGCCGGCGACGCGCCCCACATCGTCAGGGCCAGCGCGGCCGCCAACGCGCCCACCCCCGCCGTCAGTCGTCGAACCCTGCCCTTCCAGCCACGCATCCGGACCCCCACTCGGCCGGTCGATCCCCGTGCGGCCCGCCCTCGAGCCGCCTGTCACTTCTGGTACACCGCCCGACCCGCCGGGGTTCCCACCCGGCCACGACGGATTCCGCGGCCGGGATGTCCGGCTACCGGGGCCCCCCTGTTATCGGGGCGACTGTTATCGGGGCGACTGCTCGACCGATCCCGCGATCTCCAGCGCCCGTGCCTTCGACGCCACCCCCTCCAGCCGCAGCGTCACACCGTCCCCCGCCGCCCCCTCACCGTCGGCCGCACCCCTGTGGCCCCACAGCAGCGTCGGCCCCGCCGTGCGCTCCGCCCGGGTGAACCGGTGACCGTCCGTGTCGACCATCCAGAAGCTCAGTACATGCGGCCGCGCGAACCACAGGACCGGCTCCGAGCCCCCGGCCTCCGTGTCCTCCCCGCCGAGCGACAGCCACTCCGGCTGCTCGCGCACGCTCTTGGTGAAGGCGATGTCCAGGCGGCCCGGGAACGCGTCGAGCCGGATCGTCCGCGCCCGCTCCCGCCAGCACAGGCTCACCAGGAACCGCCCCCGCGGCAGCCCGCTCACCGTCACCGCGTCCGGAGCGCCCAGCGCCTCGGGCACGAGCGGCGCGAACCCGGCCCGCCGCTCCGCCTCGCCGAGCGACAGCGACCGCCCGCAGCCCGGCACCCGCGCGCCCGGCGAGGGCACCGCCGACGGGTCGTACCGCACCTCGACGCCGCCGAAGCCGAACCAGTCGGTCACCGCCGCCCGCACCTCAGGGGTCAGCGCCAGTACCGTCAGCAGCCCGCACAGCGCCGCCACCAGCGACCGCCACCGCGCCCGCGTCCAGCGGCGCACCGGCCGCAGCCGGACCCGGGCGCCCGCCGGCCCGGCGGAGGGCACCGGCAGCTCCTCGGCGAGTATCTGCCCCAGCACCCGCTCGACCATCGACTCGGACCCCGCGGCTCCAGCCGGCCCGTCCAGGGACCGGCCGAGGGCCCGCAGCTCCTCCCGCAGCCGCTCGGCGTCGCCGTCGTACCGCTCACTCACGCCGCTCACCCCCTTCCCGGGGCCGGAAGTCCGGCAGCAGGCGCTCCAGCTTGCGCAGGGCGCGGTTCAGACGGGACTTCACCGTCCCCCGGGGCCAGCCCAGGGCCTGGGCGGTCTCCCGCTCGTCCATCTCCAGCAGATAGCGGTAGGTGACGACCAGCCGGTGCTCCTCGCTCAGCTTCTCCAGGGCGGACACCAGGGCTCCGCGGCGCTCGGTCTCCAGCGTCGCCACCGCCGGGTCGGCCGACTCCGGTATCACCGGCACCGCCTCCACGAACGCCGCCTCACGGCCGGCGAGGGTGTTCCGCCGCACCGCGGCGCGCACTGTGTTCCTCGTCTCATTGGCCACGATCGACAGCAGCCACGGCCGGAACGCCATGCCGTCCCGGAACCGGCCCAGCGCGCAGTACGCCTTCACGAAGGCCTGCTGCACCACGTCCTCCGCGTCCGCACCGGCCCCGAGCGCGGTGGCCGCCCTGAGCGCGATGCCCGTATGAGCCCGCACCAGCTCCGCGTACGCCTCCGGCTCCCCGGCGCGTACGCGTGCGATCACCGCGGCCTCATCGACGATGCGGCCCCCCTCCCGCGTCCTCACACCTTTGTTACACCGCCGGGCACGGATCGGTTCCCACCTGTTTCCGGTCGGTTCCCGACCGGCCGGCGGGACCTGAGAGAATGGTGAGCATGGCGACTGACCGACCTCGCGTGCTCTCCGGAATCCAGCCCACCGCAGGCTCGTTCCACCTCGGCAACTACCTCGGCGCCGTCCGTCAGTGGGTGGCCCTGCAGGAGACCCACGACGCGTTCTACATGGTCGTCGACCTGCACGCGATCACGCTTCCGCAGGACCCGCAGGAGCTGCGCGCCAACACCCGGCTCGCCGCCGCCCAGCTGCTGGCCGCCGGACTGGACCCGGACCGCTGCACGCTCTTCGTCCAGAGCCATGTGCCCGAGCACGCCCAGCTCGCCTGGATCATGAACTGCCTCACCGGCTTCGGCGAGGCCTCCCGCATGACCCAGTTCAAGGACAAGTCCGCCAAGCAGGGCGCCGACCGGGCCTCCGTCGGACTGTTCACCTACCCGATCCTGCAGGTCGCGGACATCCTGCTCTACCAGGCCAACGAGGTGCCGGTGGGCGAGGACCAGCGCCAGCACATCGAGCTCACCCGCGACCTCGCCGAGCGTTTCAACGGCCGGTTCGGTGCGACCTTCACCGTCCCGAAGCCGTACATCCTCAAGGAGACGGCGAAGATCTACGACCTGCAGGACCCGTCGGTCAAGATGAGCAAGTCGGCGTCCACGCCGAAGGGACTCATCAACCTCCTCGACGAGCCGAAGGCCACCGCCAAGAAGGTGAAGAGCGCCGTCACCGACACCGACACGGTGATCCGCTACGACGTCGCGGAGAAGCCCGGGGTGAGCAACCTCCTCACGATCTACTCCACCCTCACCGGGACGGAGATCCCCGAACTGGAGGAGAAGTACGCCGGCAAGGGCTACGGTGCGCTCAAGACGGACCTCGCCGAGGCCATGGTCGACTTCGTCACCCCGTTCAAGGAGCGCACCCAGCAGTACCTGGACGACCCCGAGACGCTCGACTCGATCCTGGCCAAGGGCGCGGAGAAGGCGCGCGCCGTCGCCGCGGAGACCCTCGCGCAGGCGTACGAACGCGTGGGTTTCCTGCCCGCCAAGCACTGAACCGGCGCTGAACCGGATGGCGGGGGCGATCCGTACCACCCCGCAGCGCCGCACATCACTCCGGTTGCGCCTGCCCGCATCCGTGCCGTGGCCGTACAGTCGATAACCGGGTGACCGTCGCGACGGTCACCCGGCGCCCACCGCAGCTTCACCACCGCGCTTCACCACCACTACGACAGGAGACGACGTGGGGACCGTAACGATCGGCGTGTCGATCGCGGTCCCGGAGCCTTACGGCAGCCGGCTTCAGCAGCTGCGCGCGGGCTTCGGCGACGCCGCGGCTCACGGCATCCCCACGCACGTCACCCTGCTGCCGCCCACCGAGATCGGCGACACCGACCTGGCGGCCGTCGAGGCGCATCTGAGCGAGGTCGCCGCGGCCGCCCGCCCGTTTCCCATGCGGCTGTCCGGCACCGGCACCTTCCGGCCGCTGACGCCGGTGGTGTACGTCCAGGTCGTCGAGGGCGGCGCGGCGTGCACCTGGCTGCAGAAGCAGGTCCGTGACGCCTCCGGGCCCGTCGCCCGCGAGCTGCAGTTCCCGTACCACCCGCACGTCACCGTGGCGCACGGGATCGACGAGGCCGCCATGGACCGCGCCTACGAGGACCTCGCGGACTACGAGGCGCAGTGGGCCTGCACCGGCTTCGCCCTCTACGAGCAGGGCGCCGACGGGGTGTGGCGCAAGCTGCGCGAGTTCCCGTTCGGCTCCGTGGTGGTGCCCCCGCAGGGCGGGAGCGTGGACCGGGGATCGGTCTCCGCGCGCTGACCGCTTGGCCGCGTCTCAGACCGGCAGCCGCCGGAACAGCCCGCGCGGCAGATGCCGCAGCGCCGACATCACCACCCGCAGCGCCCCCGGCACCCACACCGTCTCCGCGCGGCGCCGCAGCCCCAGCTCCACGGCCGCCGCGACCGCCTCCGGCGTGGTGGCCAGCGGCGCCTGAGGCAGCCCCGCCGTCATCCGCGTCCGCACGAACCCGGGGCGTACGACCATGACGTGCACGCCCGTGCCGTACAGCGCGTCGCCGAGGCCCTGGGCGAAGGCGTCCAGGCCGGCCTTGCTGGAACCGTAGATGAAGTTCGCGCGGCGGGCCCGCTCGCCCGCGACCGACGACAGCACCACCAGCGAGCCGTGCCCCTGCGCCTGGAGCGCACTCGCGCACACCAGGCCCGCCGAGACGGCGCCGGTGTAGTTGGTCTGCGCGACCCGTACCGCGGCCCCCGGGTCCCGCTCGTCGTGCGCCTGGTCGCCCAGGGTGCCGAAGGCGAGCAGCACCATGTCGACGTCGCCCTCGGCGAACACCTTGCCGAGCGCGTCCTCGTGGGCGGCGGGATCGAGCGCGTCGAAGGCGACCGTGCGCACCACGGCGCCGAGGCCCCGCAGCTGCTCGGCGGCCTCGTCCAGGCCGGGGGAGGGCCGGCCGGCCAGCCACACCGTGCGGGTGCGGCGGGCGATCAGCCGCCGCGCGGTGGCCAGCGCGATCTCGGACGTACCGCCGAGGACGAGCAGGGACTGGGGGAGGCCGAAGGCGTCCTTCACGACAGCTCCTAGAGGGGTGCCTGGAGATGGAGGCGGCGGGACAGGTCGGAGGTGAACACCCCGCGCGGGTCCAGTTCGGCGCGCAGCGCGCGGAAGTCGTCCAGGCGGGGGTACATGGACGCCAGCAGCTCCGGGCGCAGCCGGGAGTCCTTGGCGAGGTAGACACGCCCGCCCGCGCCGGCCACCTCCTCGTCGAGCTCGTCGAGGAAGCCGCCGAGGCCGGGCAGCGACGCCGGTACGTCCAGGGCCAGGGTCCAGCCGGGTACCGGGAAGGACAGCCAGCCCGGGTCGGCCTCGCCGAAGCGCTTGAGGACGGCGAGGAAGGACGGGCAGCGACGCTCGGAGATCCGGCGCACGATCCGGCGCAGGGAGTCCTCCCGGCCGTGCCCGACGACGAACTGGTACTGCACGAATCCGCCCCGCCCGTAGACCCGGTTCCAGTGCGGCACGCCGTCCAGGGGGTGGAAGAAGGCGGGGATCCGCTGGAGCTGCCCGGTCCGGGCGCGGGGCGCCTTGCGGTACCAGAGCTCGTTGAAGAGCCCCACGGTGGTCCGGCTGAGCAGACCCTCGGGGACGAAGGAGGGGGCCGCCGGGAGGCGGGAGGTGCGGAAGGACAGCGGCTCCCGGCGCGCGCGGGAGCCGCGGGGCAGCGCGTCCAGGGGCGCGTGGTCGCCGCGCGTGAGCACCGCGCGGCCGGTGGCCCGGCCCCGGGCCAGCAGATCGATCCAGGCGACCGAGTAGCGGTAGCGGTGGTCGGTGTCGGCGAGACGGGCCATCAGGTCGTCGAGGTCGTCGGCGCGTTCGGTGTCGACCGACATCAGGGAGGTCTCGACCGGCTGCAGCCGGATCGTCGCGGTGAGGATCACCCCGGTCAGACCCATGCCGCCCGCGGTCGCCTCGAACAGCGGTGTGCCCGGCACGACCGTGGCCACCTGCCCGTCCGCGGTGAGCAGTTCGAAGGAGAGCACATGGCGGGAGAAGGAGCCGGAGACGTGGTGGTTCTTGCCGTGGATGTCGGCGCCGATCGCCCCGCCGACCGTCACATAGCGGGTCCCCGGGGTCACGGGCACGAACCAGCCGAGCGGCAGCAGCACCTCCATCAGCCGGTGCAGGGAGACACCCGCGTCGCACAGCACGGTGCCGCCGTCGGCGTCGACCGCGTGGATCCGGTCCAGGCCCGTCATGTCGAGCACCGCGCCGCCCGCGTTCTGCGCCGCGTCCCCGTACGCCCGTCCCAGGCCCCGTGCGATCCCGCCGCGGGCGCCGCACTCCCGGACGGCCAGGGCGGCCTCCTCGTACGTCCGCGGGCGGATCAGCCGGGCCGCGGTGGGAGCGGTGCGGCCCCACCCCGTGACGGAAACGGTGTCGGCAGACATGACGGCGACCGTATCGCCCTTATGTGACTCATTGGATTTGAAACGTCACTCCCGTCCCCGAAACGGGTGATTAATGGGATGTCGCCCAATAGTGACGGAAATACGGCCCGCCGGGGGTGAACAGTGGGTCCACATGGACGACCACCACGACCTTCCGCACCCCCGGGGCCTCCACGGCCTGGACCACCGGATCGTCGCCGCGCTCAGAGCGTGCGGCACGGACCCGCGGGTGGCCGGCGCCGCGCGCTCCCTGTCCTGGGCGGGGGAGCACGGGGCGCTGTGGCTCGCGGCGGGCCTCGCCGGTGCCGTCGTGGACCGCCCTCGGCGCGCCGCCTGGCTGCGCGGCACCGCCCTCACCGCGGGCGCCCACGCCGTCAGCATGGGAGTGAAACGCGTCGTGCGCCGCCCCCGCCCCGCCCACGTCGAGCCGTTGGTGCGCACGGCCGGCCGGCACTCCTTCCCCAGTTCGCACGCCTCCTCCGCCGCGGCCGCCGCCGTCGCGTTCGGCGCGCTGGGCGCCCGCGCGGTGCCACCGCTGGCCGCCGCCGTGTGCGTGTCCCGCCTGGTGGCCGGCGTCCACTACCCCTCGGACGTGGCGGCGGGCGCCGCCCTCGGCGCGCTGACGGCCCGGCTCGGGGCCCGCTGGATGACCGGAGGCTCCGCGTGACCCTCCTGCGCGAGCGTTCCGACCGGCGCCAGAGCACACCGTCCGGCAGGCGCGGCCTCCTCGGGGGCCTGCTCAGGACCGCGCGGCCCAAGCAGTGGGTGAAGAACGTCCTGGTGATCGCCGCCCCGGCCGCCGCGGGTGAACTGTTCTCCACCCGCGCCCTGGCCCGACTCGCCCTGGTCTTCGTCCTGTTCACCGCCTGCGCCGCCGCCGTCTACCTGGTCAACGACGCGCGCGACGCCGAGGCCGACCGCGCCCACCCCACCAAGTGCCGCCGCCCGGTCGCCGCCGGCCAGGTCCCCGTACCGGTCGCCTACGCCACCGGGATCCTCCTCGGTGTCCTCGCCCCGGTCGTCGCGGCCCGGCTGTGCCCCCCGGAGGTCGCCGCGCTGCTGACCGCCTACCTCGGCATGCAGCTGGCCTACTGCCTCAGCCTCAAGCACGTCCTCGTCGTGGACCTCGTCGTCGTCACCACCGGCTTCGTGATGCGCGCGGTGATCGGCGGACTGGCCCTCGGCATCCCGCTGTCGCGCTGGTTCCTGATCACCACCGGGTTCGGCGCGCTGTTCATGGTGGCCGCCAAGCGCTACTCCGAGGCCGTGCAGCTGGCCGGCACGAAGGGCGCCACGCGCGCGCTCCTCACCGAGTACACCACCGGCTACCTCCGCTTCGTCTGGCAGCTCGCCGCCGGCGTGGCCGTCCTCGGCTACTGCCTGTGGGCCCTCGAGGAGGGCGGCGTCCCGCACACCAGCGTGCTGCCCTGGCGGCAGCTGTCCGTGGTGGCCTTCGTCCTCGCCGTCCTGCGCTACGCCGTCTTCGCCGACCGCGGCACCGCCGGCGAACCCGAGGACGTGGTGCTGGGCGACCGGGCGCTCGCCCTCATCGGCGTGGTGTGGACGGCGATGTACGCCCTGGCGGTGGCGGACTGGTGAGACACCGTCTGCTCCGGCACCGGAGGGAACTCCTCGGCTTCGCCGCCGCCGGTCTGCTCGCCTACGCCGTGGACCTCGCCCTCTTCACGTATCTGCGCGGCCCCGCCGGACTCGGCCCGCTCACCGCCAAGGCACTCTCCTTCCTCGCCGGCTGCACGGTCGCCTACGCCGGCAACGCGCACGGCACCTACCGCGACACGCGCGTGCGGGGGGCCCGCCCCTACGCCGTGTTCTTCGCCGTCAACCTCGCCGGCGCCGCCGTACAACTGCTCTGCCTGGCCGTCAGCCACTACGGGCTCGGCCTCACCTCGCAACGCGCGGACACCGTCTCCGGGGCGGTCGTCGGCATGGCGCTGGCCACCGGTGTCCGGTTCTGGGGCACCAGGACATTGGTCTTCCGCGATGCGGGCAGAGTCGGCTCATGGACTGGCTGAAAAAGCTCCCGGGTGCAGGGCCGTGGCTGGCGCGACTGATGCTCACGCACGCGTGGCGGTCGTACGAGCGTCTGGACCGCGTGCACTGGACACGCCTGGCCGCCGCGATGACCTTCCGGAGCTTCGTCGCCCTGTTCCCGCTGCTCACCGTGGCCGCCGCGATCGGCGCCGCCACCCTCAGCGAGGACCGGCAGACCACCCTCCAGGACAGGATCACCGACCAGGTACCGGGCATCTCCGACCAGTTGAACGTCGAGGATCTGGTGCAGAACGCCGGCACCGTGGGCCTCATCGCCGGCGCCGTCCTGCTGTTCACCGGCATCAGCTGGGCCGGAGCCATGCGCGACTGTCTGCGCGTGGTGTGGGAGCTCCCCGACGAGGAGGAGAACCCCGTCCTGCGCAAGGGCAAGGACGCGGGCATCCTCGTCGGGCTCGGCGGCGCGCTGCTGGTCACCCTCGTCGCCTCCACCGTCGCCTCCGCGCTGGTCGGCCGGATCAGCGACGCCATCGGGCTGGAGAAGGGCGGCTGGGGCGGGATCGTCCTGCACATCGCGGCGTTCACCGTCGCCGTCGGCGCCGACTTCCTGCTCCTGCTGTACGTCCTCACCCTGTTGCCCGGCGTGGAACCCTCCCGGCACCGGCTGATCGTCGCCGCGCTCACCGGCGCGATCGGCTTCGAACTGCTGAAGCTGCTGCTCAGCGGCTATATGCAGGGCGTGGCCGCGAAAAGCATGTACGGCGCGTTCGGCGTCCCGGTGGCCCTGCTGCTGTGGATCAACTTCACCTCGAAGCTGGTCCTGTTCTGCGCCGCCTGGACGGCCACGCCGAGCAAGCAGGACGAGACGGCCGGTGTCACGGACGTGAACGGCGGCGCACCAGGTCCGGCAGCGGCCAGCGCCGGTTGATCAGGAACGCACCGCCCGCGAGCAGCACCAGCACCCCGCCGGTGATGCCCAGTGCGACCCCGACGCCGTCGGTGCCGCTGCTCGTCGGGGCGCTCGCCACCGGCTTCGACCCGGCCCCGGCGCCCCCGGCCTCACCGGGAGAGGCGGAAGGACCCGGGCGGGCACCGGCCTGCTCGGCGCTCTTCGGCGGCACCAGCTCACCGACCGGCTCGACCTTGCCGGCCGCCTTGAAACCCCAGTCGAACAGCCGCGCGGTCTCCTTGTAGACCTCGTTCGACTCGTCCTTCTGCGGGTTCATCACGGTGACGAGCAGCACCTTGCCGTCCCGTTCGGCGACACCGGTGAAGGTGGCGCCGGCGTTGGTGGTGTTGCCGTTCTTCACGCCTGCTATGCCCTGGTAGACGGGCACGTCGGAGTCGCCGCTCAGCAGCCGGTTGGTGTTCTGGATCTCGAAGGACTTGCGGACCTTCTTGCCCTTCTTGTTCTTCTTCGTCTCGCCGGGGAACTGCGCCCTGACCGTCGAGCAGTACTCGCGGAAGTCCTTCTTCTGCAGCCCGGAGCGGGCGATCAGGGTCAGGTCGTAGGCGGAGGACACCTGGCCCTCGGCGTCGTAGCCGTCCGGGCTGACGACCTGCGTGTCGAGGGCCTGGAGCTCCTCGGCGTGCGCGTTCATCTCCTTGACGGTGTCCTCCACACCGCCGTTCATCGCCGACAGCACGTGCACCGCGTCGTTGCCGGAGCGAAGGAACACACCCAGCCACAGGTCGTGGACCGTATAGGTCTCCTCCTCCTTGATCCCGACCATGCTGGACCCGGCCCCGACCCCGGCCAGGTCGGAGACCTCCACCTTGTGCTTCGTCGTCCGGGGCCACTTGGGCAGCAGCGTGTCGGCGAACAGCATCTTCAGCGTGCTCGCCGGGGCCAGCCGCCAGTGAGCGTTGTGGGCGGCGAGCACCTCACCGGACTCGGCGTCGGCGACGACCCAGGACCGGGCCGAGAGGTCCTTCGGCAGCACCGGCACCCCGCTCGCGAGATTGACCTGCGTCCCCGGCCGGCCGAGCCGGGCACCGCCGACGACCGACATCTGCGCCGGGGGAGTGGCCGACGGCGTCGTCGAGGGCTTGGGGGCCGCCGAAGCGGCGGGCGCGGTCAGCGCGGTGGACATCAGGACGGCGGAGGCGACCAGCAGTGAGCGCCGGACGGTGTTCTTGGGTGCGGGCACGGTCGGAAACGTACATGCCACACCTGAGGAAGTCCCACCCCGGGCAAGGAACCGGACAGGGGCCGGTGATACTGGACGCATGAAGCTCAGCCGCCCCGTCTCCTTGTTCCTGCTCGCCTTCGGGGTGTGGAGCTGGATCATCTGGATCACTTTCGTCAACAACCTGGTCAAGGACGGAAGCGGACTCGCGTTCGAGGACGGGAATCCCACGGCCTACTTCTTCGTTCATCTGACGCTCGCCGTCGTCTCCTTCGTATGGGGGACGGTCATCGGGGGCATCGGGTTGCGCGGGCTGCGCGCACTGAGCCGGACGTCACGAACGACGTCGTAACGGAAAGCAGGGGAACTCCGCACCGTGGCCATCGTCTTCGTACTCATCGCGTTGCTGGTCCTGGCCGTTCTGGTGACGGGCAACTGGTACGTGTGGCGGCGTCTGTTCCGGGACACCACGCGGGGCCCGGGCGCGGTGCGCCGCGCGGGTGCGGTGGCCATCGCGGGCGGCTGGGCGCTGGTCGTCGGCGCCCTCGTCGCCGAGCGCGCAGGGGCTCCCTTCTGGCTCCAGCAGGTGCTCGCCTGGCCCGGGTTCCTGTGGCTGGCGCTCTCCATGTACCTGCTGCTGGCGGTGCTCGCGGGAGAGCTCGTGCGGCCGGTGCTGCGCCGGATCCTGGAGCGTCGGGCGAGGACGGCGGAAGCGGGGACCGCGCAGACCGCGAACGCTCCGGCGAAGCACCAGCCCATACCGGCCGGGCAGGGCGCCGGACCCGTCAACGGCGGCACGCCGGACGCCGGAGCGGGCGGCGAGGATGCCGCGTCCGGCGCGGGCTCCCGTGTCTTCGAAGCTCCGGCTCCGTCCTCCGGGCCCTCCCGGCGCCTGTTCGTCTCCCGTGTCGTCGGCGGGGCCGCCGCCGCGGCCGCCGTGGGGACCGTCGGCTACGGGACGTACGGGGTACTGCGCGGGCCGGGCGTGAAGCGGGTCACCGTGCCGCTCGCCAAGCTGCCCCGCGCGGCGCACGGTTTCCGGATCGCGGTGGTGAGCGACGTCCATCTGGGGCCCGTGCTGGGGCGCGGTTTCGCGCAGAAGGTCGTCGACACGATCAACTCGACCCAGCCGGATCTCATCGCGGTCGTCGGGGATCTGGTGGACGGCAGCGTGAAGGACCTCGGCCCGGCCGCGGCTCCGCTGGCGCAGCTGAAGGCGCGTCATGGGTCCTTCTTCGTCACCGGCAACCACGAGTACTTCTCCGGGGCCGAGCAGTGGGTCGAGGAGGTCCGGCGGCTCGGGCTGAACCCACTGGAGAACGCGCGGACGGAGCTGCCGCACTTCGATCTGGCAGGCGTCAACGACGTGGCCGGGGAGGACGAGGGGCAGGGGCCGGACTTCGCGCGGGCGCTGGGGGACCGGGACCGGGAGCGGGCGTGTGTGTTGCTGGCACATCAGCCCGTGCAGATTCATGATGCTGTGGACCATGGGGTGGATCTGCAGTTGTCCGGGCACACGCATGGGGGGCAGCTGTGGCCCGGGAATCTGATCGCCAAGGGTGCGAATCCGACGTTGGCGGGGCTCGAGCGGTACGGGGACACACAGCTGTACGTGAGCCGGGGGGCCGGTGCGTGGGGGCCGCCCACTCGGGTGGGGGCCCCTTCCGACGTCACGGTGATCGAGCTGGCGTCGCGGCAGGCGTGAGGGCGCGTCCGGTGCGGGCGGGGGGTGCTGTGCTCACCCGCGCTTGCGGAGTGCCTCCCCCACTCTCGACTTCGCTCGAGCGGGAGGTACCCCCACCGCCCACCCGTGCCGCTCAAGCGGTGCGACTGCCCGCAGCTGAGGTGACCGCGGTCAGGTCCACGTGTTTGGTCTCCTTGTAGCGGGTGAAGGAGATGGCGCTGGTCAGGCAGAGGGCCGCCACGTACCAGGGGTACCAGTCGGCGTGGCCGTGCGTGGTGAGGTACTCGTTCAGGTAGGGGGCCGTGCCGCCGAACAGGGCCACGGTGACCGCGTACGGGAAGCCGACACCGCTGGAGCGTATGGCCGTCGGGAACATCTCCAGGGTCGCCGCCGGTGCCGCCGCCGCATAGCAGCCGAAGAGCAGCAGGGCCGCCGCCATCACCGCGAACAGCCGCACCGCCGAGCCGGACAGCAGGCCCAGCAGCAGCGGTGACAGCACGGTGAAACCGAAGCCGAACACCAGCAGCAGCGGACGGCGTCCGAACCGGTCGGCCGCCATGCCGAGCAGGGGCAGCGCACCCATGAACACCACCTGTGCGGCGACGGCGGCCCACAGCGCCTCGTTCGCCGGGACCTTGTACCGCAGTTGCGCGTACAGCGGCAGGTACGAGGCGAAGGTGTAGTAGACGACCGTCGCGCCCAGCGTGAAGGCGACCACCCGGAGGGCCGCCCGCGGATGCGTGCGCATCACCTGGAGCGCCGGGTTGCGCGGACGCTCGCGCACCGTGCCGAAGACGGGCGTCTCGTCCATCCGGCCGCGCAGGTACCAGCCGTACAGCGCCAGCAGCGCCCCGAGCGCGAACGGGACGCGCCAGCCCCAGTCGGCCAGCTGCGCGGGAGTGAGCGTGGAGTGCAGCAGCAGCGCCAGCAGGGTCGCGGCGAGGGCGCCGAGCGTGGTGCTGATGTAGATGGCGCTGGAGTACAGGCCCCGGCGCCCGGCGGGAGCCATCTCGTTGACGTACGTGCTCATCGCCGCGCCCTCACCGCCCGCGGACAGCCCCTGCAGGGCCCTGGCCACCACCAGCAGCACGGGCGCCAGCACGCCGACGGACCGGTACGGCGGAATGAGCGCGATCAGAAGGCTGCCGGCCGCCATCATCAGCAGCGACAGGCGCAGTGCGGCGCTGCGGCCCCGGCGGTCGCAGTAGGCGCCGATCAGCGCCCCGCCCAGCGGCCGGAAGAGGAACCCGACGGCGAACACCGACAGCGTGCGCAGCACGTTGGCGGCGCCGTCGCCGGCCGGCTGGAGCTGCGCCCCGAGCAGCGCCGCGAAGGTCACGAACGCTCCCCAGTCGAACCACTCCATCGCGTTGCCGACCGAGGCGACGACCACCGGGCGCATGCCGCGCCGTCCTGTGGCTGCCGCGGACGTCACGGTGCTGACGGGGCTGTTCATGAGGCCCTCCCGGCCGTCAGGGGCACCGCGCCGAGGCGGACCCGTACGTCGTCGGCCTCGCCCGCGCCGGTCTCGGTGAACACCTCCAGGGCCCGGGTCCAGTGCTCCCGCGCCCCCGCCGGATCGCCGGCGAGCGCCGCGACCGTGCCGAGGACGTGCTCGGCACGGGCGATGTTCAGGCGCTGGGCGGCCGGCTGCGACAGGGCGAGGGCCAGCCGCGCGCACTCCTCGGCGTCGTCCGGGGCGTCCAGGCTCAGATACAGCGGCGCCAGTTCCAGCAGCACCTTGCTGCGGGCGACGCGGTTGGCGCTCGACTCGGCGAGGGAGCGGGCCGCCAGGGCGTGCCCCGCCGCCTCGTCCCGGTCCAGCAGCCGGTCGATGACGGCGCGGCGGGCGAGCGCGTACGCCTCCCCGTCGACGTACCCGATCTGGCGGGCCGCGTCGAGCGCGGTGTCGGCGTAACCGGCGGCCTCCGTGGGCGAGTCGAGGTCCGCGCTGATGGCGGACAGCAGACACAGCGTCTCGACCTCGTAGGTGCGGTCGCCGCACTCCTGGAAGGAACTCAGCGCCCGGCGGGCGGACCGAAGCGCCGTCTCGGGCCTGCCGAGGTCGAGGTCGACCAGGGCGAGGCCGTACAGCGAGATGCTCCGGTCGTACGAGGAGTCGATGGACTCGGACGCCCGCAGCGCGCGGGTGAAGCAGGACCGCGCCTCGGACAGCTCCCCGGTGGCCTGCCGCACCAGGCCCAGGTTGCGCAGGCTGTAGCTGCTGATGTGGTGCAGTCCGAGCTCGCCGGCGGCGTCCAGGGACGCCGTGAGGAACTCGGTGGCCCGCGCCATGTCGCCCCGGGTCCAGTGGATGAAGCCCAGCAGCCCCTGTGTGGTGGCCGTCAGCCGCGGCGACCGGATGCGGTGCGCCACCTCCAGCGCCTTGCGTGCCGCCTTCTCGGCGGCCTCGCCCCTGCCCAGGCTGAGGTGGGCCAGGCCCATGTTGTTGAGCATGGCCGCGACCTCCTCGTCCATCCCGAGCCGGCCGTGCAGGACGAGGCTCTTCTCCTGGTGGGCGATGGCCCGTTCGTAGTCGCCGAGCGTGTTGTGCAGGTTGGCGAGGCTGCGGTGCATGGCCGCGATGCCGGGCTCGTCGGCCAGTGACTCGGCGGCGGTCAGGCCGACCCGGGTCGCCTCGTCCCACTCGGTGCGGTAGGTGCCCGTCCAGAAGAAGCCGCGCAGGGCGTCCGCCAGATGCCAGGAGAGGTGGTGCGGGCCATGGGTGCCGAAGTGCCGGATGCAGGCCAGCAGATTGCGCCGCTCCGCCAGCAGCCAGGCCATCGCGTGGCTCTCGTCGCCGAACCTCGGCGCGTCGAACAGGCCGTCGGGGCGGGCGGGTTCGGCCAGCCGCACGAACTCCGAGTACAGCACGTCGGCCGCCGCGCCCGCGCCCGCGAGATACCACTGGCCGAGCCGGTGCACCGCCGCTGCCCGTTCCCGCGCCGAGTGCTCCTCGGCGGCGCGGTCCCGGGCGAACTCCCGCAACAGGTCGTGGAACTGGTAGCGGCCCGGGGCGGTCTGCTGGAGCAGGCTGGCCGTCTCCAGCCGGCTCAGACCGGTCCGCGCCTGCGCCTCGCTGATGTCGGCGAGCACCGAGACGGCGGCGGGAGTGAAGTCGAAGCCCGGGAACAGCCCGGTGAGCCGGAACAGGGCGCGGTCGTCCGGGGCCATGGCGTCGTACGACAGGGCGATGGCCGTGGACACGGCGGAGGCGGTGTCGCCGTCGACGGACAGGGCGGCGAGGCGGCCGCGGCGCAGACTGTCCACGTACGCCCCGGTCATGCCGCCCGGCGCGCCGGCCAGGTTGGCGGCGGCGATCCGCAGCGCGAGCGGCAGGTAGGAGCACAGGGCGGTCACCTCGCGCACCACCTCGGGTTCGATCGCCACCCCCGCCTGCCGCATCATGCCGGTGACCAGATCGGCCGACTCGCGCGGACCGAGCGTGCCCACGCCGATCACCTGGGCGCCGTGCGTCACCGCGAGGGACCGCAGCTGCCGCCTGCTGGTGATCAGCACGGAGCAGCCCGCGTCCCCCGGGACGAGCGGGAGCACCTGGTCGACGTCCGCCGCGTTGTCCAGCACCACCAGGACGTTCTTGCCGGTCAGCTTGGACCGGTAGAGGTTCGCCTGCTCCACCGGGTCGACGGGGATACGGTTCGCGGGGACGCCCAGGCTGCGCAGGAACTGTGAGAGCACCTGGTCGGGCGGGATCGGCGCGTCCGCCCCGGCCCGCTCGTAGCCGTGCAGGTTGACGTACAGCTGGCCGTCCGGGAAGGCGGCGCGCACCCGCCTGCCGAGCCACACCGCTAGCGCCGTCTTGCCGACGCCGGGCGGCCCGGAGAGCACCACCACGGGCACTCCGGTGCGGTCCGGCGCTGGCGGCAGAAGTGCCTCGACCCGCCCGACGATGTCCTCCCGGCCGACGAACCCGAGGGACAGCGGCGGGAGTTGCGCCGGGACGGTGACGGCCCCCTCGGTGCCGGGGCGCGCGCCGTCCGGGGCGGCGAGGGCCGGGTCGGACTCCAGGATGCCGGTGTGCAGGGTGCGCAGCCGGTCGCCGGGCTCGATGCCGAGGTGCTCGACCAGCTCGCGGCGCGCCTGCTGGTAGACGTCCAGCGCCTCCGCCTGCCGCCCCGAGCGGTACAGGGCGAGCATCAGCAGGCTCCAGAAGTTCTCCCGCAGCGGATTGTCCATCGCGGCGGTGCGCAGTTCCTTGACCAGCTGGGCGTGCCTGCCGAGCTGGAGTTCCGTCTCGAAGTACGCCTCCAGCGCGCCGAGCCGCTCGTCCTCGAGCGCCGGTGACTCGTCGCGGCGCAGGGCGTCCGAGGGGACGTCCGCGAGCGGGGCGCCGCGCCAGCAGTTCAGTGCCTCGGCCAGCAGCCGCGCCCGCTCCTCCGGTGCCCCGGTCCGCCGGGCCCGGCGCATCAGGGAACGGAACCGGGTCAGGTCCAGTTCCTCCTCGGCCACGTTGATCCGGTAGCCGCCGGCTGCGGTCTCCACCAGGTCGGTGTCGCCGAGCTGCATGCGCAGGCGGCGGACGTAGGTGTGCAGTGTCCCGCGCGGGTTGGACGGCTTGCGCTCGTCCCAGAGCCAGTCGGCGAGACGGTCGTTGTCGACGACGGAACCGGACCGCAGCAGCAGTGCGGCCAGCAGGACGCGCAGTTTTCCGGAATCTATTACCTTTTCTTTGCCGGATACAGTTGTGGTCAGCGTTCCGAGAATGCCGAATTCATTCGGTGCCACGCTTTTCTTGCCTTCCCCCGTAGGCGTGTGCACAGCACAGCGGGCTGTGCGGTTGCCACCATAAAGGACGCCAACGGGGCGGCGACGGATGCACGTTGTTCGAAAAGTCACACGGCTGGGGCCGGTTCTTCTTCTTAATTCTTCAACGGATTCGGGTGCTCCGGGCAAGGAATCCACCCGCTCATCCCGTGCCGATGAACCGGGAAAGTGCTGTGGTCAGCGGGTCCGCGGACGCCGTGCCGTCGAGACGGCCCACCGGACGCGGACGGCGCAGCGCGCGCAGGAACTGCGTCCGTGCCTCCGCGGCCCCCGGCGCCGCCGTCCGTGCTCCCGGTCCCGCGTGCGTGGGGGCGGCAGGGGCCGACGGGTGACGACGCATCACGGTCTCCTTCGGTCAGCGGCCGGACCGGCTTCGGCGGAGGTGGTCGACGATCAGCGCGCACATCGTCGACGACCAGTGTGGAGGGAAGATGTGCCCCATACCCGCCATCCGCCACAGACGGGCCCGGGGGATCACCCGGCGCAGCTCCTCACCGTGCTCCGGCGGGAACACCGGGTCCTGCTCGCCGTGCACCACGAGCGTCGGTACGTCGAGGGCGGGGAGCCGGCCGGTCAGCGGGGGCGTGCGGTCCAGGGCGGTCAGATGGCGTCCCGAGGTGTCGGGATCCGACCCGCGGGCGCCGACCCGGCGCACCAGGTCCGCCCAGTAGGCGTGGTCGAACGGCACCGCGGGCCCCACCAGCACCCGCCAGCCGTCGACCGCGGCGGCCAGGGACTCCTCCGGGCCGCGCGGCGGCGACTCCGTGAGCCGGGCGACCCGCTCCAGCATCGGCCGGCGCGGACCGGGCAGCCCCGTGCGCGGCGGCCGCCGCACATCGCCGTTGGCGTCCGGCGAGCTCGACAACAGCACCAGCGACCGCACGAGCTCACGCCGCTCCAGCGCGAGCAGCTGCGCCACCATGCCCCCGAAGGACTGCCCCACCACGTGCGCCGCGCCCAGCCCCAGCCCGGTGATCACCTCGGCGGCGTCCGACGCGGGGGCCGACAGGTCGTACTCCCCCGGGGACTTGTCCGAGCGGCCGGTGTCCCGGTGGTCGTAGCGCACCACGAAGAACCCCTGGGCGGCGAGCCGGCGGCACAGTTCGTCGGGCCATACGATGCCGGGCGCCGTTCCGCCCATCACCAGCAGCACGGCCGGATCGCGGCGGCTGCCGAACGTCTCCGCCCACAGCCGCAGACCGTCCCGGGTCGTGATTGACGTCTCCACCGGTCTGTTTTGTCCCCTTGGTAATGTGCCACGGACCGCTGATCAACGTCCCTGGGGGAAGCAATGACCCATGCCCGTACGGCACTTGTTCTGATCGATCTGCAACGGTGGATCGTCGACATGCCGTGGCGGCCGGTCGGCGGCGACACCGTCGTCGAGGCGTGCGGCAGGCTCCGCGACCACTTCGAGGACCACGATGCCTCGACCGTCGTCCTCGTCCGGTACGTACGCGCCGACGGTGCGGACGGCGGTGTCCTCGCCGCCCCCAACCAGCTGGTCCCCCGCTGCGCGCCACGCGACGGCGACCACCTGGTGACCAAGAACGGCCTGGACGCCTTCGAGGGCACCGAACTCGCCGAAGTGCTGCGCCGCGAGCAGGTCACCGAAGTGGTGATCGCCGGACTGTCCACCGCGCACGGAGTCGCCGCGACGGCCGCGACCGCGCTGCGGCTGGGCTACGACGTGGTGGTCGCCGAGGACGCCACCGCGAGCGTCGACGAGGCCCAGCACCGCGAGGCCCTCGGCCGGCTCACTGCCCTCGGCGCGCGCACCGCCGAGGTCGCGGACCTCACGGCCGCGCGGGCCGCCGGGGAGTGACCCGGCGGCCGTCGGCTCACTGGCAGCTGACCGCCGTCGGCTTCACCACGTACACGATGCGGTGCTCGGCGTCCGGCGGCGGACCGTCCAGCTTCATGCCGTACCGCTCGGCGAGCTGCGCGAAGAACTCGGCCGAGGAGTCGTCGTCGATGCGTACCACCTCACCGCGGATCTCCAGATAGCGGTAGGGCTGCTCCGGGTCGTTGACCGACACCGCGACCTGCGGGTTCGCCGTGATGTTCTTGTACTTGTAGCGGACCGTCGTGTTGGTGAAGCGGATGTACTCGCCGTCCCAGGAGAACCACATCGGATTCACCTGGGGTCCGCCGGCCGGGCGGATCGTGGCCAGATGGCCGAAGAGCGGCCGCTCCAGCAGATCCCGGTGGCTGTCCGGAATGAGACTCATGCCGTGTGTGCCTTCGCTTTCTTCTCGCTCGCATCCTGCCCGGCCCCGAGCAGGGGCCGGAACAGGCCGGTCAGTCGTGCCCGCATGGCGCGGGCGTCCCTGGCAATCGTGTCCACATGGCCGTCCGGCCGAACCAGGATCAGCGCCGGGCGGCCCCGCCGTGCCTCGGCGCGGACGTCGAGCACCTCGCCCAGCCGGTCCGCGCACCACCCCGTCAGCTCCCGCGCGGACCGGTCCGGCCCGCCGGCGACGATCAGCGTGTGCCGCAGGTCGTCGAGTTCGCCGCGCAGCCGCCGCGGTGCCAGCGCGCCGGCAACGAAGCCCGCCGCCCTGCCGCCGCCCGTCGTACCGGTCCGGTACCGGGTCCGCAGACCGGCCAGCCAGGGGATGTAGGCCAGGTCGAACAGGCGCAGCCCGGAGGCGAGCCGCAGCGCGTTGTCCCGCAGGGCGACCTGGTGCGGTCTGCGCAGCAGCCACAGCCGGGTCTGCACATCGGCCTGGCGCACCACCGCACGCGCCACCTCCCCGCGCTCGCTCACATAGGTGTCGAGCAGCGGCTCCTCCACCCGGCCGTGCCAGACGAGGGCCAGCTTCCACGCCAGGTTGTGGGCGTCGTTCATCCCGGTGTTGAGGCCCTGGCCGCCCGCCGGACTGTGGATGTGCGCGGCGTCCCCGATCAGGAACGCCCGGTCCACCCGGGTCGTCTCGGCGTGCCGGGCGTGCACGTTGAAGACGCTGATCCAGTCGGGGTCGCTCAGCCGGATGCCGCCCGGCCCCCGCTCGTCGACCAGCCGCTGCACCGCCGCCAGGTCGATGTCGTCCTGCGACACCCCCTGGGGCGCCGAGGTGAACACCCGCCAGCGCCCGTCGGGCAGTCCGCAGGCCACCAGGATGCCCCGCGGCGAACAGAAGTAGTGCGTCATCCGGTGGTCGAACGCGGTGTCGACCCGCACATCGGCCACCACGAACCGCAGTTCGTACGTGGAGCCCTCGAAACCGACGCCCAGCCGGGCACGGACGGTGCTGCTCGCCCCGTCCGCCCCCACCAGGTACGCGAACTCCTCCTCGCGCTCGCTGCCGTCGGGGCCGCGCAGCCTCGCCCGCACCCGGTCGCCGAGCTGCTCGAAGGAGAGCAGCTCGGTCGACCACTCCACGGTGCCGCCGACCCGGACGAGGTTGGCGCGCAGGACCGCCTCGATGTCCGGCTGCGGGCAGATCAGCGGCCGGGTCGCGGGCCGGTAGCGCAGATCGGCGATGACCTTGCCGTCGGAGTAGTACCGCATCTGCGACTGGGGCAGCGCCCGGGCGGCGAGCAGGTCCCGGCCGCCGACCCGGTGGATCAGCTCGACGGTCCGCGGCCACAGGCCCAGCGCCTTCGACAGCGTGCTCGGCCCGTCGGCCCGGTCCACACAGCGGACGGGGACACCCCGCCGCAGCAGTTCCGTCGCCGCGGTCAGCCCCGCCGGGCCCGCGCCGGTGACCAGGACCGGCAGTGCCTGAGCCGCGCCGCTCATACGGCCGCCTCCTCGACGGCCGGCTCGGCGGGCGCCGCCTGCGGGGCGCGCTCGCGCAGCATCACGCCCACCAGGACGGCGCTCGCGGCGCAGATCGCGACGACCACCCAGAGCACCGTGTGCATGCCGTCGGTGTAGCCGCCGGTCAGCAGACCCTCGACGTCGGAGCGGGTGGCATCCGCGACGGAACCCGCCGCGCCGGCCAGATCGCCGCCGACCACCCGGTCGGCCAGCGCGCCCGCGTCGGCACCCTCGGCGCCGCGAACCCCCGGCAGGCCGTCGGCGATGCCCGAACGCGTCACGTTCAGCAGCACGGCGCTCATCACGGCGATGGCGAACGCCTCACCGGCCAGCCGCATCGTGTTGAACATCCCGGCGGCGGCACCTGCCTGCGCGGGCTCCACGGACGTGATGGCCACACCGTCGACCAGACCGGCCGTCATGCCCATCGAGACACCGAGCAGCAGCAGCGGGCCGGCCAGCGCGGCCACCGACACGTCCGGGGCGATCAGGGTGAGCCAGGCGGCGCCGACCGCCGCGACCACCAGGCTCGCGGTGAGCACCAGCCGGGTCGGCACACCGTTCTTGACCAGCCTGCTCACCAGGATCGGCACGACCAGGACGGGCAGCGTGAGCAGCATCATCGTCGCCCCGGAGGCGTTGGTGCTCATCCCGGCGGCGCCGGTGAAGTACGTGGGCAGCAGCACCAGCAGGCACACGAAGCTGAACGACAGCGCGACGGGCACCAGCGACACGGCCATGAAGCGTCCCTGGCCCAGCAGGGACAGCTGGAACATCGGTTGGCGCTGGCGCAGTTCGGCGACCGCGAACAGCGCCATCAGCACCGCCGACACGGCGAACAGCGACAGCGTCGTCCCGCCGGTCCAGCCCTTCTGGGGGCCCTGGACGATGGCGTACATCAGACAGAACAGGGACAGCGTGAACGTCGTGGTGCCGGCCCAGTCGACCTTGGTCGCCGCCGGGTTCCTGGACTCCGGCAGCAGCGGCACCGCGATCAGCACGAGCACCGCGACGACCAGGTGCGACAGGAACACCGCCCGCCAGCCGAAGGCGTTGACCAGCAGACCCGCGGTCGACGGGCCGAGCGCCAGACCGGCACCGGCCGAGGAGCCGAGCACCGCGAAGGCGCGGGCCTGCGCGGCGCCCTCGAACGACGTGGCGAGCATGGCGGCACCGGCGGTCATCACCGCCGCCGCCCCGAGCCCGGCGAGCGCACGGGCGACGTCCAGGACGACGATGTCCGACGTCACCGCACTGACCAGGCTGGACACGGCGAACAGAACGGTGCCCGCACCGAACATCCGTCGGCGGCCCAGGATGTCGGCCAGGGAGCCGCAGCCCAGCATGAAGCAGGCGAAGGCGAGGTTGTAGGCGTTGACCACCCACTGCAGCGGGGCGAGCCCCACGTCGAGTTCGGAGCTGATGTCCGGCAGCGCGACGGACGTACCGGTCAGCGAGGCGGGCAGGACGAGTACGGCGAGACACACCGCGGTGAGAGTCAGTGCCGGATTGCCCCGGGCGGTACCCGGACGGGCCGTGCTCATGAGAAGTCCCTTTCAGGGGGTGTGGGTTGAGCCTTCATGGACGTGAGGTGCGGCGAGGACTCAGCGGGCGGGCCGGGCGACGACCGCGCAGGTGAAGCCGAAGCCGCCGCCCGCCGACACGGCGAGGGCGATCTCGCCCGGCGCGAGCAGCTCCTGCTCCCGCACGGCCGCGAGATTGGCCGCCATGTCACCGGCGCCCAAGTGGCCGGTGCGCTCGCCCAGTTCCACGATGTGTGCCTTGGTCAGGCCCTCCACCGCGGGGTGGTAGGTCTCGCGGCGGACCTTGCGACCGACCCTGGGCAGGGCGAGGAGCCGGATGCGGGGGTCGTCGGGAGCGATGCCGGCCTCCTCCAGGGAGGTGGTGACGATGGACCGCAGGGCGGTGTGCACCTCCCGGTAGAAGCCGTCCAGGCCGGTGTCGGTGATGTACGCCTTCTTGGTGCGCCGGACGTCGATCCGGTCGCTGATCCACTGGGTCGCGGGGGTGAACTCGTCCCGCCCGCGGTGCAGTCCCTCGGCCGAGGAGACCGCGGCGCTCGACAGCCCGAGCAGCGTGAACGCGTCGGCTGCGTCGTCGCGTTCGTGCAGCAGCAGGGCGGTGGCGCCGTCGCCGTAGAACACGCCGTAGTCCCCCGCCCAGCGGTCGAACCCCTCGTCGGGGAAGCGGTCGCCGGTGGTGACCAGCGCGGAGCCGGTGGACGGGTCGGCCAGCAGCCGGGCCGCGGCCGCCTCGAGGGCGGTGCCACCGCCGTTGCACATGACCTGGATGCCCAGCGGAACCCCGCGCGCCGCGCCCACGAGATGCGCCACGTAGTGCGCGGGCGACCAGAAGTCGTGACCCTGGTGGTGGATCCAGGCGTGCGTGGTGAAGCCGAGGTCCGCTCCGTCCCAGCCGGCCGTGGCGAGCGCCTCGTGGGCCGCCGCCACCGCCATGTCCGGCGCCGAGATCCGCTCGGCGACGGGAACCTCGACGACGCCGGTGTTGTGCAGGTCCTCCTCGCTGATCCTGCCCTGCGCGAGGGCGTCCTGGGCGGTCGCGACGGTCCGGGGCAGCCAGGCCGTCACGGCCCGTATGCCCAGCCCATTACCGAGTCGCATCGTTGAGTTCCTCCGTGGTCGGGGGGAGCGGGACGGACACCGGATCCGCAGCCGCGGTCCCCTGTGCTGCGGCTGCGGACCCGGCTGCTGCGGGAAATCTCGTCCAGCCGAGACGGCCGGCGTGCCCGGCCAGCACCGGGTCGTCGCCGACGACCCCGGCCCGGCCCGTGCAGGTCAGCAACGGCAGGTCCGAGGCGTGGTCGCCGTACGCGGCGCAGTCCTCGGGGCGGGCGCCCCACCGGTGCATCAGCGCCCGGGCGGCGGTGGCCTTGCCCTCGCCGATCACGGTGCTGAGCACCTCTCCCGTGTAGCGGCCCGCCGCCGTCACCGGCTCGCTGCACAGCACGTGATCCGCGCCGAGGTGCTCCGCGACCGGGTCGAGGCAGGCCCGGAAGGAGCCCGACACCAGGGCGATCCGGAACCCGTCGCGCTTCAGCCGGTCCAGTTCGGCCACCACCGACGGCAGGAAGAACCCGGCGCGCCGCCGCTCACGGGCGAACCAGCGCCGCCCGCTCGCGGCGACCGCCGCCACCTCCATACCGGCGTACGCGCGGTAGTAGGCGCGGTTGGTCTCCTCACGGGGCACCCCGGCGCGCGCGGCCCGCGTCAGCGCGCCCGCGGTCTCCCGGTAACGGTCGGGGTCGGCGAGATGGAACTCCAGGAAGGAGAACATGCTCTTGACGGCGATGAGCGTCTCGTCGACGTCGAAGAACGCGATGCGCGTCCGGGGGGCGGCAGGGTGCTTCCCCGGGGTGGCAGGGTGCGGGTGCGTGCCCATGGTCAGTACCTGCTTCCCTGCGCCGGCGGCAGCGCGTCCAGGTCGGCGAGGTCGTCCTCGGTGAGGTGGACCTCCGCCGCGGCCAGGTTCTCCCGCAGGTAGCGCGAGTTCTTGGTGCCGGGGATCGGCACCACCCGCTCGCCCTGCGCGAGCGTCCACGCGATGGCGACCTGGGCGGGCGTGACCGCACGCCGGTCGGCCACCTCCCGGACCCCGTCGACGATGCGCTGGTTGGCCTCCATCGCCGCGCGGTGGAAACGCGGACTGGCGGCGCGGAAGTCGCTCTCCTCGAACTGGCCGCTGTGCAGGGTCCCGGTGAGGAAACCGCGGCCCAGCGGGGCGAACGGGACGAAGCTCGCCCCGTTGCGCTCGCACCAGCCGACCATCCCGCCCTCCTCGCCCCCGTCCGTCCGGAGCGCGTCCCGGGTCCACAGCGACAGCTCGGACTGCACGGCGGTCACCGGATGGATCGCGTGCGCCAGCCGGGCCTGCGCCACGGTCGCCTCGGACAGGCCCAGCCAGCGCACCGTGCCCTGCTCCACCAGCTCGGCCATCGCGCCCCAGGTCTCCGCCAGCGGCACGTCCGGATCGATGCGGTGGACGTAGTAGAGGTCGATGACGTCGACGTCCAGCCGTCTCAGGCTGGCCTCGACCGCCTTGCGCAGATACGCCCGCGAGTTGTCGCGGTGTGCCTGCCGCGCCTCCAGGTCGTCCAGGACGATCCCGAACTTCGTCGCGACGACCGCCTCCTCGCGGCGGCCCGCGATCGCCCGTCCCAGCAGCGTCTCGTTGTGGCCGGCCCCGTACAGGTCCGCCGTGTCCAGCAGGTTCCCGCCGAGGTCGAGGGCCTCGTTGATGACCCGGACCGACCGCTCGTCGTCCCGTGCGGACTCCTCGTAGAGCCAGCTCATGCCCATGCACCCGAGGCCGACGCTGCCGATCTTGATTCCCGTGTTGCCCAGATTCCTCAGGCGCACTGTTCCTCCTTCTCCTGTCAGGCGGCCGCGAGGACCAGAGCGGCGTTGTGGCCGCCGAAGCCGAGTGAGGTGCTCACCGCGACCTCCAGGTCCTTCCGGGCCGTCGTCTCCTTCGCGATGTCCAGGTCGATCTCCGGGTCGAGCTCGGTGAGGTTGGCCGTCGCCGGGACCACCCCGTCGCGCAGCGCCAGCGCCGTGAACGCGGCCTCGATGGCCCCGGCCGCGGCCAGCGCGTGTCCGGTGACCCCCTTCGTCGAGGTGACCAGCGGCCGCTCGCCGAGGACCCGGCGCAGCACGCGCCCCTCCGTGACGTCGTTCAGCGGCGTCGACGTGCCGTGCGCGTTCACGTGGTCCACCTCGCCCACGCCGACCCCCGCGTCGGCGAGAGCGGCACGCAGGGCACGCTCCATTCCGGCTCCGCTCGGATCGGGCGCGGTGGCGTGGTACGCGTCCGACGACGCCCCGAAGCCGACGACCCGCGCGTGGACGAAGGCACCCCGCGCCGCCGCGTCCTCGGGCCGCTCCAGCACGAGGATCCCCGCGCCCTCCGCGGCGACGAACCCGTCCCGCGCCGCGTCGAACGGCCGGGACGCCCCGGCCGGATCGTCCCGGCGGGCCGACAGACCGCCCATCCGGGTCAGTCCGGTGATCGTGGCCGGGGTCAGCGCCGACTCGGCGCCGCCGGCGAGTACGACGTCACACGTGCCGGACCGCAGCAGGTCCCGGGCCACACCGATCGCGTTCGCGCCGGACGCGCACGCGGTGGCGGTGACCATGCTCGGCCCGTGCGCGCGCACGTCGATGGCCAGGTGGCCGGCCACCATGTTCGACATCCCCATCGGGATCATCAGCGGGGACACGGCCTTCGGCGCGTCCTCCCGGAACCGGCGGTGCTGCTCCTCCAACGTCGCCGTCCCGCCGAGGGAGTTGCCGACGACGACCCCGACCCGCGTGCCGTCCCAGGTCTCCGGGTCGAGCCCCGCGTCCGCCAGCGCCTGACGGGCGGCGACGATCGCCAGCTGGGTGAAGCGGTCCAGCCGCCACGCGCTGCCCGGACCGAGCAGGCGTCCGGCGTCGAAGTCCGGCACCCGGCAGGAGAAGTCGACGGAGAGGCCGGCGAGTTGGGGATCGGGCGCCGCGGTCGGGCGGCCGGAGCGCACCCGTTCCCAGCTGGTCCGCGTGTCGGCGCCGGCCGCCGTCACGAGCCCGATGCCCGTGATCGCGACGGCTCCCCTCGAGGGTGCGGTCACGCCCGCACGCCCTGGGACTCGATGAGTTCGACGGTCTCGCCGATCGTCGTCTCGGCGAGCAGCTGGTCGTCGCCGACCTCGGTGCCGAGTTCACGGTTGACGATCATCGTGAACTCGATCAGGGCGAGGGAGTCCAGGCCGAGGTCCTGGTAGGTGATCTCCGGCTCGATCCGCTCGGCGGGGACGCCGAGGTGGGTGACGAGCAGGGTGGTCAGCTGGGTCTGTATCGCACTCATGGGTTCTGGGTCGCTTTCTGTTCGGTTCTCTGGTTTCTGTGTGTGGGGGGGTGAGGGTGGGGGAGGGGCGCGGGGGGTGTGGGGGCGCCTTCTCTCACGCGTGCGTCGGCAGGGGTTCCACCGAGAGGTGCGGCAGCTCCAGTGCCGCCGCACCCCAGGTGAGGCCGCCTCCGAAGCCGCACAGCAGCACTCGGTGGCCGGCTGCCAGGGAGCCGTCGTGGACGCCGTCCGTCAGCGCCAGCGGGATCGAGGCGGCCACGGTGTTGCCGACCCGGTCGAGATTGACGACGACCTTCTCCTCGGGCAGCCCCAGGTCCGCCCCGACGGCGGTCAGGATGCGGATGTTCGCCTGGTGGGCCACCAGCCGGTCGACCGACTCCAGCGGCCAGTCGAGGTTCTTCGCCAGCCGTCGCGACGACTCGCTCATCCGCGTCACGGCGTGCCGGAACACCGAACGGCCCTGCATCGTGAAGAACTCGTCGCCCGGATCGGCGAGGCCCTGCGAACGGTGCTCGGAGCCCCCTCCCGGCACCGTGATCAGCTCCGCCTGCGAGCCGTCGCTGGCCAGGTCGAAGCCGAGCAGCGCGCCGCGCTCCCCGCGGTCCCCGGCGCGCAGCACCACCGCGCCCGCGCCGTCCCCGAAGATGGCCCGCGTCGTACGGTCCCCGGGGTCGAGAATCGTCGAGAAGGTGTCGGCGCCGATCACCAGGGCGCTGTCGGCCACGCCCGCCGTGATCATGCTCGACGCGGTGGCCAGCGCGTACACGAACCCCGTGCACACGGCCGCCACGTCGAACGCGGCGATCTCACCCAGTCCGAGCCGGCCCGCCACCTCCGGGGCGGTGGCCGGGCACGGGTGGTCCGGGGTGCTGGTCGCCAGCACCAGCAGGTCCACGCGCTCCGTGCCGGCCGAGGCCAGTGCCCGCGCGCCCGCCTCGACCGCGACGCCCGAGGTGGACAGGCCCGGAGGGACGACGAACCGCTGCCGGATGCCGGTGCGGGTGGTGATCCACTCGTCGCTGGTGTCGAGCCGACGGGCCAGGTCGTCGTTGGTGACCCTGACCGGCGGGAGCCAGCCGCCGAGCCCGGTCAGTACGGCCGCGCGTCCGGTCAACGTGGCCTCCGGTGCGACGCGGGCACGGCGGCGGTGTGCACCGTGCCGGAGGCGATCTCCTCGTCGTGCTGCCGGAAGACGACGCGGAAGCTTCGGCCGTCCGTGGGGAACGCGCCGACCGTGGTCGGTGCGTCCAGCTCGGCGAAGCGGGCGAAGTCCAGGTCGAAGCCGGTCAGCGCCGTCTCCGCCGCGGGCCGGCCGAGGAGCCTCTGGCCGGCCAGCAGGGCCGCCTGCCGCGCGGCCTCGGTGAGCACCATGCCCGGCAGGTGGTCCTGCGCGTGGTCGAACATGCTCGGGTTGTCGTTCGCGGTGCGGATACCGGCGGTGATGCCGTCGCCGTCCTGTACCGGGTCGATCAGCAGGGCGTTCACCGGGGCGGACCGTCCGACGTCGTGTGCGGCGACCGTCGCCGGTACGGCGGGGACGTCGTCGGAGGAGACGGGCGGGCTGCCGCGCCGCTTGGTGCGGATGAAGGAGTACGTCGCCGAGGACAGGTAGCCCACCGCCATGCGGACCTCGCCGATGTCCTGTCCGGCGATCAGGAAACGTATGCCGTACGTGACGGAACGGGCGGGGGTGGTCGCGTCGGCCGGGCGGTCCGTGGTGACCTCCATGACCAGCTCGGCCGGGTCGCCGGCCTGCGCGCTGAACAGGCCGGGCAGGCTCATCGACCACGACTGCAGGACGAACTTGGTGTCCTCGTCGACACCGAGGTGGCGGTGCGCGCCGTAGGTCTCGGCCTGGCGGGCGCACTCGAGCAGCAGCACCGGGTCGACGGTCGTGTGCCCGATGTGGTCGGTGAAGTATGCGTGCGAGGAGGGAAGTTGTGCGCCGGCGAGGAAGCGCTGCCCGTCCACCGCCGCGGTGTCGGTGAGGAAGACTTCCGACAGGGCCCGGCGGTGGAGCAGACGCCGGTCGACGGACCGGACGAACTCGAGCTCCCGGACACCGGAGGCGAAGGCAGTTGTGGACACCGTCATCGGTGGGTGACCCTTCTCTCGGCTGATGAGAAGGACGCTAGTGAGCGCCGCTTTCGCGGCACTGTCGGCCGATGAAAGCGCGCTGTGCCTGCGGCGCAGGTGCGGGTGGGGTGGTGTGGGGGCGTGGGTAGCGCCCACGGTGGGTGGGTGGTGCGGGGCCGGGGTGGGGGTGTCCGTCCTCGGACTGGCGCGATGGGGCTTGTTGGTGGGGGTGCGGGGTGCGGACGCGCCAGCCACTGCGGGCGGACACCCCCGCCCCGTCCCCTCCCCGCCG